>DATGIN010000129.1:0-22880 GCA_035295705.1 Caulobacteraceae bacterium | reverse complement strand
TCCTTGCAGGCCTGGTTCAGCCGCTGGTTGGCGGCCTGGAAGGCGTTGGCCTCGTAGCGCAAGCCTTGCGCGGCCGCGAGGCAAAGCTCGTCGAAGACCGCCGGCGAAGGCTCGTCGCCGGCGCGGTGTTTCGCGTGCGCGGCCACGGCCGCTTCGACCTGCGCCGGAGCCGACTCCTTCAAGGCGGTCCACACCAGCAACAGCGTGGCGGGTGGAAAGCCGACCGGGCTCCAACTGGAGGGGCGGCAAAGCGGCGCCACCGGGCCAAGGACGGCCGCGCGCACACGTCGCTCGCGCGCCTCGTCGGCCGCCATCCGGTGAACCGCCGCCATCGCGCCGCCGCTCGCAGCGTCCTCGGCCAGCGCCGCTTCCAGGTTCGTAACCACGGCGTCGTTCGCCACCGCGAAGAGCCGCTTCAGTCCGGCGATCTGGGGTTCGCTGAGGGGCGGCATGTCGGCGTCCGCGTTGGGCGCTTGGCGCAGGACCGCCGCATCATCATGAGCGGGCGTTAAGGATTCGTGCGCCGCCAAGGCTCTGTTCACCACTTCAGCGCTATGTCGGCTCCGACGCATTGGGGCGGACCAGAAGGGGGCGGCCAGGAGCCGATGGTCGATCGCTCGGTCAGGACCTTGAGTCAGCTCGACGCCACCGCCTCCACCGCGCGGGTCCTCAACCTCTGGGGCGTTGCAAGGCGCAAGAGCAGCGAGCCGGAGTACGCCGAGCAGCCGTTCTTCGACAGCCCCGTTCTCAACACCTCGATCATCGTCAAGCACCGCATGCGCGGCAACGAGGCGGAGTTCCTGGTTCCGCGCCGAACCGCGACCAAGATCCTGGTGCCCATCGAAAAGAACGACCTGAAGCTCGGCGCGCGGTACGTGTTCGTCGGCCAGCGAAAGTTCGAGGAAACCCTCTTCGCAGCGTTGGGGCTGCGTCTCGACCCGAACGGACGGGACATCCGCGTCCTGACGATCCTGGATTCGACCCCTTCGCTCGACCCGTTCCTGTTGCGCGAACAGTTGAAGCGCCATGGGCTCGAGCCCGCACGGTGCTACTTCGACGTGAGCCCCGCGGACACGCGCCGCATGTTCGCCTTCGCCGAACGCGAGATCGAGCCGCTGGTGCGCATGTCGATGGGCGCCGCGAACTCCGACGCTCTATCGGCGAAGCTGACCGCGAAGATTCTGGCCAACACCGCGGACGAGGCGCTCGAGCCGCTTCGCGCCACGCTGCAGCTCGACGAGAAGGAGTACCAGGAGGGAATCTTCTGCTGGAAGGCCTTCCTCTACTACAAGTGGCAGCTGGGAGACCTCTTGCCCCTTGCGTCACAAGTGTTGCGAGAGATCGCGGCGATAAAGCCGCGCGGCGAGATGACGGACGAAATCAAGCGCTATCTGGGCGAAGCGAGGGAGAACATCCGCAAGGCCCTGATCGTATCCTGCCGGCAGGTGAAGGACACGCTGGCGGTCTACGACAGCGCCTATGAAAGCCTGACCGCCGACGGCCGACCCGCCGAGTTCCGCGACTTTCTGCTGAAGGCGCCGAGTCTGTTCAACGACCTCGGGGAGCGGTTGGGCGGCATCGACCACATCATCAGCTTCTGGCGCTATCGCTTCCCGAACGCGGACGCGATCGTGACGCCGGCCGAGCTGCAGGACCTTTTCATGGACTTCGAGAGCTCGCTCAGTACGGACGATGCGCCGACGAGCGGCGCCTCGCGCATCGTCGCTCCCATCGTCGACGCGGCTTAGGCTTCGGCCCGCGGCAGGTCGAGGGTAACCCGCAAACCGCCTAGTCCGGCGTCGCTCAGCGTCGCGGACCCTCCGTAGGCGCGGGCGAGCTCGTCGACGATCGAAAGGCCGAGACCGGCGCCGGGCGCGGTCTCATCCAGCCGCTCGCCGCGCTTGAAGACCTCCGCCCGCTGCTCGTCGGGGAGTCCGGGACCGTCGTCTTCGATAACGATCCGAAGGGTCCGCGGACCTAACGCCGCCGCCTTGGCCTCCACCCGCTTGCGCGCGTACTTGCTGGCGTTTTCGAGCACGTTGCCAAGCATCTCGAGCAGGTCTTGCCGTTCGCCATGAAAGGCGAGGCCGTCGGGCGAGCGCCAGTCGATGACGACGCCCTTGTCGCTGAAGATCCGCTCCAGCGCGTGCGCGAGCTCCTCGAGCACCGGCGCGACCGGCGTGCGCTCGCGCGGCGCCTGGCTGCGCGCCGCGGCGCGGGCGCGCCGCAGATGGTGATCGACCTGATCGCGCATGGCTTCGGCCTGGTGCGCGACGACGTCGGCGAGCGCTCCGGGATAGCGCTCGGCCTCGGCCAGCATGACCGACAGGGGCGTCTTCAGCGCATGGGCGAGGTTGCCGACGTGCGTACGCTGGCGCTCGACCACCTCCTGGTCGTGGGCGACCAGGGCGTTCAGCTCGGCGGCGAGCGGCTCCAGTTCGGCCGGGTAGTCGCCCTCGAGGCGGTCGGCCTTGCCGGTGCGGACCCCGGCCACCTCGCGTTGGAGGGCGAACAGCGGGCCAAGCCCGATACGAACCTGGATGAAGATGAGAGCCAGCAGGCCAGCGCCCAGCACCAGCAGTCCGATCGCGGTCTCGAGCGCGAACTGCTTCGCCGAGGCTTCGACCGGGGATATGTCCTCGGCGGCCATGAAGATGACCGGGTCGGCGTGCCCGGAAAGGCGTGTCAGCATGGCGGCGGCTCGCAGCGGCTCGTGCGCCGGACCGACCGTCGTGTAGAACACCATCCCGGCGTCGCCGGGTCGCGCTTCCAGCTGCTTCAGGCCGCCCGGCGGCGGCGGCAGCTCGGAGTCCCAAAGCGAGCGCGACCGCTGCAGCCACTGCAACTTGTCCCCGTCCGGTTGGGCGATTTCCCAGTAGGTGCCGGAGTAGGCGCGCTGGGCGGCGGGGTCGGTGAACGGCGGGGCGGCGACCTGACCCTTGTCGTCGATGCTGGTCCCGGAGAACAGGCTGTCGGCGTCCGCGCGCAGGTCGTCGTCGAACGCCCGGATCGCCGACTGGTGGAACAGCTGGGTCTGCACCAGACCGCTGGCGGCGAGGATGACGACGCTCCAGATCGCCGACAACAGGACCAGCCGGCGCGCGAGCGAGGGGCGCCGCAGGTGGCCGAGGTTCACGCGTCCTCGCTCGTCTCTCCCTCGAGCGGGATGAGGCGATAGCCGAGCCCGCGCACCGTCTCGATGCGCTCGGCGCCGATCTTCTTGCGGACGCGGCCGACGAAGACCTCGATGGTGTTGGAATCGCGGTCGAAGTCCTGGTCGTAGAGGTGCTCGACCAGCTCCGTGCGGCTGATCACTCGCCCCTGATGCATCATCAGGTAGTGCAGCAGGCGATACTCCAGCGACGTGAGGCGAAGCGGCTCGCCGTTCACCGAGGCGCGCGCCGCCCGCGGGTCGAGCCGCAAGCCGCCGCAGGAAAGCGTCGCAGCGGCGTGCCCGGCCGAGCGGCGCAGCAGCGCCCGCAGCCGCGCGAGGAGCTCTTCGGTGTGGAACGGCTTGGTCAGGTAGTCGTCGGCGCCGGCGTCGAAGCCAGCGACCTTCTCGCTCCAGGCGCCGCGCGCGGTGAGGATAAGCACCGGGGTCTGCCGGCCATCGCGGCGCCAGCGCTCGAGCACCGAGACGCCGTCGATCTTGGGCAGGCCGAGATCCAGGATCACCGCATCGTAGGGCTCGGTGTCGCCGAGGAAGTGCGCCTCTTCTCCGTCCGGCGCGTGGTCGACGGCGTAGTCCGCGTCGGCGAGCGCCTGCTTTAGCTGCCGCGACAGGTCGGGATCGTCTTCCGCCAGGAGGATGCGCATCGGCTTCTAACGTCCCTCGTCCACGCCCAATATGGCGCCGGTGACCGCGTCGACCATATAGTCGATGCGGCGTCCGTTCGGCTCGGCCCAGCGCACCCGGTAGGCGGCGCGCCCATTCCACTCCTCGAGGCCCGCGTCGAGCTCGCGGCCCGGGCCGCGGCGGCGGATGGACTCGATCGCCGCTCCAAGCGGCACGTAGCGATGTTGGCGCACGCCGGCGCGCGCCGCGTCCTGCTGGGCGCCCCAGTCGGCGCCGAGCGAGTCGCCGGCGTAAATCGGCGGCGGCGGCGGGCGGTTGTATGGCGGCGGCGGACGGCCGTATGGCGGCGGCGCGCGCGGCGGACCGCCCTGGCCGCGGTAGCCGCCCGGAGGCCGGACCTCGCGCGCCATGGACGGAAACCCCATGGGCTCGCCGCGCCCGCCGTGCCCGCGCCACTGCGCGCTCGCGGCCCCGCCAAGGAGCGCAAGCGCCAGCGCCGCAAAGAGAGCAAGCGTGCGTTGCATTCACCTGCTTCTAGGTTGCAGGCCCTGAATAGGGCCTGAATAGCCCCTGCGTTGGGGCTGCGTCACCGGGGGGCGCGCTATCCGCGCCGCCGCGGGGTGTAGGGCCGCGACTTGCGCCAATTCTCGGCGAACTTCTCCAGCTCGGCGTCGCGTCCTTCCGGCAGCATGACCTGCACGCGGGCGAGCAGATCGCCGCGGCCACCCCGGGCGCCCGGCAGCCCGCGGCCCTTCAGACGGAGCGTCGAGCCGGAGTTGGAGCCCTTGGGCACGGTGAGCGTGACCGGGCCCTCCGGCGTGGGGGCCTCGACCTTGGCCCCCAGGACGGCGTCCGGCACCGAGACCGGCAGGTCCATGACCAGGTTGTCGCCCTCGCGACGGAAGATCGGGTGCGGGCGGATCGCGATCTCGATCAACGCATCGCCCGGTCCCGCCCGGCCCGGCGCGCCCTGGCCCTTCAGCCGCAGCACCTGGCCCTCGGCAGCGCCCTTGGGAATGGTGACGTCGAGCGTTCGCCCGTCGGAGAAGGCGATCCGCTTGCGGCCGCCGAGGATGGCCTCTTCGAGGTCGATCTCGACGCGCGCGCGCACGTCGCCGCCGCGCTGCGGCTCGCTGCGAAAGCCGAAGCCGCCGCGTTGGCCGCCGCCGCGGCCGAACATCTCGCTGAGGATCTCGTTGATATCGACATCCGCGCCCCGGCCGCCCTCGAACTCAGCGCCGAACGGGCTGCCGCCAGCATGGAAGCCGCGCATCGTCTCGCGGCCGTCGGCGTCGATTTCGCCGCGGTCGTACTTCTTGCGCTTCTCGGGGTCGTCCAGGAGATCGAACGCCGCCGAAACGCGCTTGAAGCGCTCCTCCGCCGCCTTGTTGCCCGGGTTGCGGTCGGGATGGTGCTGCTTGGCGAGCTTGCGGAACGCCTTGCGGATCTCGTCCGCGCTCGCCGTGCGCGCGACGCCCAGCTCCTGATACGGATCCTGCGCCAAGGGTCGTTACGCGCCTTCCTCTTCAGCCATCTGCGGGGAGACTAAATTGGACCGAGCGCCATGTCCCGCAAGGGCGGTTGTTGTATTACTGCAACATCGCCGCGTGGCTCACGGGTCGCCCCGTTCGGCCAGCAGATCGGGCGCCTCGAACTCGAGCGCATCCTCGGGATCGCCCAGCACCGCCTCGGAAATGGTCTGGCCGCGAATGCTGACGCCGGCGGCGTGCACGCTCTCCGGATCGCCCGACACCAAGGGATGCCACCAGGCCAGCGGACGCCCCTCGCTGAGGCGCCGATAGGCGCAACTTTTCGGCATCCATTGCAGGTCTTCGATGTTTCCTGGGGTGAGCTTGATGCAGTCGGGCACCTTCGCCTTGCGGTTGGCGTAGTCGGTGCAGCGGCAGCGCTCTGAATCGAAGAGGCGGCAATGCACGCGCGTCGGCACGACTTCGCCGCTGATCTCGTCCTCGAAGCGGACGAGGCAACAAAGGCCGCAACCGTCGCACAGGCTCTCCCACTCGCCCGTGGTCAACTGGTCGAGCCGCTTCGCCTCCCAGAAAGGCTTACGTGTCATCTTGGCGAATGCCGGTACAACGGGCTCGGGGCCGCGCATCCAGTATAGAAGCCAAATACGTGACAGAGCCACACGTCCCTGATCCGCCGCCCGCGCCGCGATTCGGCCGCCTGTCGGCTGGCGTGCCGCCTCCTCGCCGACCGCCGCCGCCGCCACCGCCGCGACCGCCGCGCCGGCGACGCGTCCTTCCGATCGTGCTCTCGGTCTTGCTGGCGGGCATCCTGGGCGGCATCGGCGTCGGGCTGGTGTTCGCCAAGGCCTTCGTCGACGACGTGCCCCAGATCCCCGACCGCCAGACCCTGATGGTGGTCAACCAGGCGCCCGGCATGACCTTCGAGGACATGACGGGGCAGGTAATCGCCACCCGCGGTCCCAAGCACGGCCACTTCGTGACCCTTGCCGAGCTGCCGCCTTACGTGCCGCGCGCCTTCCTGGCGGCCGAGGATCGCCGGTTCTACGAGCACGGACCGGTCGACTTTCAAGGCATCGCGCGGGCCGCATGGGTCGACTGGCGCGCCGGCCGCACGGTGCAGGGCGCCTCGACCCTGACCCAGCAGCTGGCCCGCACCCTGTTCCTCACGCCCGAGCAGACGCTGAAGCGCAAGCTGGCCGAAGCGGTGATCGCATACCGGCTCGAGAGCGAGATGAGCAAGGACCAGGTGCTGGAGCTCTATCTCAATCGCATCTTCTTCGGCGACAACGCCTATGGCGTCGATGCGGCCTCGCAGACCTACTTCGGCCGGCCCGCCAGCCAGCTGAGCCTGGCGCAGGCGGCGCTCCTGGCCGCGCTGCCGAAGGCGCCGACCCGCCTTGCGCTCACCAACGACATGGACGCGGCGCTGGCGCGCTCACACATCATCCTTTCGACCATGCACGCCGAGGGTTGGATCTCGACCGCGGAGGAAGAGGCGGCGCTCAGTCAACCGCCTACGCTGGCGCCCGAAGCGCCCGGCGAGGGCGACTTCGGCTATGTGCTCGACATGGCCTCGCAGCAGGCGGTGCAGATCGCCGGCGGCCAGGCGCCGGATCTGGTCGTCAAGCTGACGGTGGACCCGGCGCTGCAGGCGCAGGCGCAGTCGATCGTCCGCGACGTGGTGCAGACCGAGGGCAAGCAGCGGCGCATCCATCAGGGCGCCCTGGTGCTGCTCGGGCCCGACGGGTCGATCCGCGCGCTCGTGGGCGGCGTCGACCACCACGCCTCGGCCTACGATCGCGCCACCCAGGCGGAGCGGCAGCCCGGCTCGTCGTTCAAGCCGTTCGTCTACGCCGCGGCGCTGGAAGGCGGGGTGCACCCCTCGGACACCCGGGTGGACGCGCCGATCCGCGTCGGCGTCTGGGCGCCGCACAATTACGGCGGCGGATATCGCGGCACGGTGACCATCGCGACCGCGCTCGCCCACTCGATCAACACCGTCGCCGTGCGGCTGGCCACCGAGGTGGGAACATCGAAGATCGCCGAGCTGGCCCACCGCTTCGGGATCAAGAGCATCCCCGACGCCCCGCAGCTCTCGATCGCGCTCGGATCCTACGAGGTGAACCTGCTGGAGCTGACCTCGGCCTTCCAGGTCTTCCAGCAGCAGGGTCAGCGCAACGACCCCTATCTCATCGCCCAGATCTCGACCCAGCGGGGGGATGTGATCTATGCCCACGCGCCGTCGGCCGGGGTGATGGTCTACGACCAGACCAACGCCGGCATGATGGTCCGGATGCTGGAGGGGGTGATCAATTCCGGCACCGGCACCCGCGCCGCCTTCGGCCGGCCGGCGGCCGGCAAGACCGGCACTACGCAGGACTGGAAGGACGCCTGGTTCGTCGGCTTCACGCCGGACTGGGTGTGCGGGGTGTGGGTCGGGAACGACGATAGCGAGCCGACTGCTGGCGTGACCGGCGGCGAGGTTCCGGCGGAGATCTGGCGCCGCATGATGATCGCGGCCCACCAGAACATCCCGGTGCATGACTTCGCCTGGCTGCCCCCCGAGACGCCGGCCGAACAGACCGCCTATCTGGACGAGTCCTCCATGCCGCCCGACGACGAGGAGCGCGGCTCGTTCTACGACGGCCTGTCGACGGACTTCGACCGCGCCGCCGACGGGCAGACCGACCGCGACCAGGACCCCGCCTACTATCGCGACGCCGGGCCGCGGCCGGAGCGCGGCGACGACCTCGCGCCGCCCGGTCGCGACGAGGGCGCGCCCAGCTACGATGACGAGAGCCCGCGGCGCCGCTACGACGAGGACGAGGGTCGGCCGCCGCGCTACGAAGACGAAGGGCCGCCCGACCGGCGCTACGAAGACGCCGACCCCAGCCGATACCGCGACGACGTTGGCCCGCCGTTCCGCGAGCCGCCGGACGACGACCGCTGAGCATCCAGCCGCCTCTGGTCGCGCTGCGCGACGTGCGCCTCGCCGACGGGCCGGCGATGCTCTTCGACGGGGTCGACCTGGCGGTCGAGCCGCGCGTGCACGCTTGCCTGGTCGGCCGCAACGGCGCGGGCAAATCGACCCTCTTGCGGCTGCTGGCGGGCCGGATCGAGCCGGACGGCGGCGACCGCTTCATCCAGCCGGCGGTTCGCGTTGCGCTGCTCGAACAAGAGCCGGAGCTGGTTGGCGAATCGCTGCTGGATCACGTCATGGCCGGCGGCGCTGAGCGCCACGCGGCCGAGGCCGCGCTGGCCAGCTTCGATCTCGACCCGGCAAGCCCGACGGCGGGCCTTTCCGGCGGCGAGACGCGTCGCGCGGCGCTGGCCAGGGCGTTCGCGGAGCGCGCCGAGGTGCTGCTGCTGGACGAGCCGACCAACCACCTCGACATCCTGGCGATCGAGGCGCTGGAGGCGCGATTGGCCTCCAGTCGCACCGCGATGCTGATCGTCAGTCACGACCGCGCTTTCTTGCGCCGGGTGAGCCAACGCACCTTCTGGCTCGACGAGCGGCGCGTGCGGCGCCTCGACAAGGGCTTCGCCGCCTTCGATCGCTGGGCCGCCAAGCTGGCGAGCGAGCGGGCGGCCGAGCTCCGCCGGCTGGACAAGGCGATCGAGCGCGAGAGCTACTGGTTCCAACGCTCCATCAAGGCGCGCAGCACCCGCAACGAAGGCCGCGCCCGCGCGCTGGCCGCCATGCGAACGGCCAAGGCGCAGGCGATGGGCGACTTCCGGCGTCCCATGGCCCTCGCCCTGGAGGCCGGACCGATGTCCGGCCGCCGCGTCATCGAGGCGCACCACCTGGCCAAGCGGTTTGGGGATCGGCTGCTGGTGAGGCGCTTCTCGACCCGGATCCTGCGCGGCGACCGGATCGCCGTCGTCGGCCCGAACGGCGCGGGCAAGACCACGCTGGTCCGCATCCTGCTCGGCGAGATTCCACCCGACGCCGGCTCGGTGAAGCACGGCGTGAACCTCACGATCGCCTACCTCGACCAGGCGCGGGCGCAGCTGAAGCCCACAGCCACGCTGTGGGAGACCCTGGCGCCGATGGGCGGCGACCAGGTGATGGTCGGCGGAGCGCCGCGCCACGTAAGCGCCTATGCGCGCGACTTCCTGTTCGACGAGCGCCAGCTGCGCCAGCCGGTCGCCAGCCTGTCCGGCGGGGAGCGGAACCGGCTGATGCTGGCGAGCGCGCTCGCCAAGCCGGCGAACCTCCTGGTGCTGGACGAGCCGACCAACGACCTGGACATGGAGACGCTGGACCTGCTCGAGGAACGTCTGGCGGACTACGACGGGACTCTGATCCTCATCAGCCACGACCGCGACTTCATCGAGCGGCTGGCGACGTCGACCATCGCGCTCAACGGCCGCGGCGACGTCGTCGAGACGCCTGGCGGCTGGGCCGACTTCGTCGCGCAGAATCCCGGGTTCTTCGAGGCGGCGCCGGCGATCAGGCCGACGCGGACGCCCTCGGCGCGGCCTCAGCCGGCGCCGCCGAAGCGCGCGGCCAAGCTGTCGTTCAAGGACGAGCACCGGATGGGGGCCCTCGAGACGCTGACGCCGAAACTTGCCGCCGAGATCGCGTCCCTCGAGCAGCGGCTGGCCGACCCCGGCCTATATGCCCGCGACCGGCCGGGCTTCGACGCCGCCAGCCGGCGGCTGGCCGCGGCGCGCGCGGAACTTCACGCCGCCGAGGAGGAGTGGCTGGCGCTGGCCGAGAAGCGCGAGGCGATCAGGGCCGACAGCTGAGGCGGAAGATGCTGGAGCCGCCATGGCTACGTTCGCCTGCGCCGGGCGCCGTCCGCCTCCAGCTTGGCGCAGCCGTTCCCCGCCCCTAGGGTGCGCGCGTCGATTTGCGGGGAGGCTCCGGCGTTGAAAACCTTGCGTCTGTTAGCGGTTGCAGCCGCCCTGGTCCTGGCGGCGTGCTCGCAGCAGAAGACCGCCCCGCAGCCGGCTCAGGGCGGCCTGACCCACGTCCGCTTCGCCACCGACTGGCGCGCGCAGGCCGAACAAGGCGGGTTCTACGAGGCGCTCGCCAACGGCGAGTACAAGAAGCGCGGCCTGGACGTCAGCATCATCGAGGGGGGACCCTCGGTGAACGTCCCCTTGCTGCTGGCGACCGGCGCCATCGATTTCGGCATCGGCTCCAACAGCTTCATCGCCATCAACCAGGCGCAGCAGAACACCGGCGTGGTCGCCGTGATGGCCTGCATGCAGAGCGACCCGCAGGTGCTGATCGCGCATCCCGGTCAGGGCGTCAGCAAGATCGCCGACATGAAGGGCCGGCCGATCATGCTGTCCGATGCTTCGGTGACGGCGTTCTGGCTGTGGTTGAAGGCCAAGTACGGATTCACGGACGCGCAGGTGCGGCCCTACACCAGCTCCGCCGCCTTCATCGAGAGTCCGACCGCGATCGAGGAGGGCTACCTGACCAGCGAGCCGTTCACGATCGAGAAGACCAGTGGGATCAAGCCGCAGGTCTTCCTGCTCGCCGACGAGGGCTATCCCGGCTACGCCGCCATGGTCATGACCAGCCGCAAGATGCTGGCCTCCAATCCGACGGCCATCAAGGCGTTCGTCGATGCGACCGCAGCGGGCTGGAAGGCCTACCTCTACGGCGATCCGCGGCCGGGCGATGCGCTGATCATGAAGGACAACCCGGAGATGACGTCCGATCTCCTGGCCTTTGCGCGGCAGAAGATGCGGGAGAAGGGCCTGGTGCTCTCCGGCGACGCGGCGAGCCAGGGCATCGGGGCCATGACCGACGCGCGGTGGCGAACCTTCTACACGACTGTGTCCAAGCAGGATCCGACCGACTATCCGCCGGCGCTCGACTACAAGCGGGCCTACACGCTTCAGTTCCTGCCGACCGGGGTGAAGTGAGCCAGGCGCTCGCCGAGCTCGATGCGGTCGAGGTCGAGTATCCGCGCGGGCGGGCGCTGGGGCCGTTCAGCCTCGCCGTCAGCCCCGGCGAGATCGTGGGCCTGGTCGGCCCGTCCGGATGCGGCAAGTCGACCGCGATGCGTCTCCTTGCCGGCCTTGAGTCGCCCACTCGCGGCCAAGTGAGCCGCGCCTCCGGCCGCGGGGAGACCGCCGTCGTTTTCCAGGCCCCGACCTTGATGCCGTGGGCGACCGCGCGGGCGAACGTGGCCCTGCCGCTCGCGCTGGCGGCGACGCCGCGGGGCGAGGCTCAGCTTCGCGCCGACGAGGCCCTGTCGAGGGTGCGGCTGGCGGGCGTGGAGCGCGCCAAGCCGGCCCAGCTCTCAGGCGGCATGGCCATGCGCGTGTCGCTGGCGCGGGCGCTGGTGACGGCGCCGAAGCTTTTGTTGCTGGACGAGCCGTTCGCCGCACTCGACGAGATCACCCGTCGAGCGCTCGGCGAGGACGTGCATGCGCTGTGGGCATCGTCCCGGCCGGCCATCGTCTTCGTGACGCACAATGTCGAGGAGGCTTGCTACATGGCTTCCCGCGTCGTGGTGATGACGCCCGGACCCGGCCGAACCGCTGGCGAGGTCCTTGTCGGCGGCGCGATGCCGAGACCCGACGGTTTCCGGACGAGCGCGGCGTTTCGCGAGGCCGCGGAGCAAGTCTCGACCATCCTGGCCGGGGCGATGCAGGCCCAATGAGCTGGCTCGGTCGCCATCTCGCGCCGACCGCGCTGATCGTCGTCCTGCTGGCGATCTGGGAGGCCGCGTGCCGCTTGCTGGCGGTGCCGGTCTTCCTGTTGCCCGCGCCGTCCGAGATTGCGGTCGCAGCGGTTCAAAACGCGGCGCTCCTAGTCGACGCCGCCGCCAACACGCTCCTGATGGCGATCCTCGCCTTCGCGATCGCGGCGCTCGTCGCCGGCGCGGTGGCGCTCCTCATCTCCCTGCACCCCTTGGCCGAGCGTGCGGTCCAGCCGCTGGCGGTCAGCCTGCAGGTGACGCCGATCATGGCCATCGCGCCGCTGGCGGTGATCTGGGCCGGGCTCGACCATCCGGACCGCGCGGTGATCGGCCTGGCGGCGATCGTCGCCTTCTTCCCGATCTTCTCGGGCATGCTGACCGGCTTGAAGTCGGCCGATCCCGACCTGGAGCGGCTGTTCGACCTCTACGGCGCCACCCCGACCGATAGGCTCTTCCGGCTGAGGCTGCCGTCGGCGGTCCCCTTCCTGCTCGAGGGACTGAAGGTGGCGGCGGGCCTGGCGCTGATCGGGGCGGTGGTCGCCGAATTCGTCGCGCGCTCGGGCTTGAGCCGCGGCATCGCCTGGCGGCTGATGGAGGCGTCGAATCGCCTGCAGACCGCCAAGACGTTCGCCGCGCTCTTCGTCCTCGTGCTGATGGGCGTTGCGCTGAATGCGCTGATGCAGGCGGTCGAAGGGGCCGCTTTGCGCTGGTGGCGGGGGCGTTAGGCGGCGATTAAGCGGAGCCGGGTAACCTCGCCGACCGAAACCGAACCGTTCCGGGGCAGTCATGCGCGGCCTTCTTTGCACCGTATCCCTTTCGGGCGGCCTGCTTCTGGCCGCCGCTTCGGCGCAGGCGCAGTCCGACCGCTATGGTCCCGACCAGGCGCCGGACGCCGGCGCCGTCACCGTCGCCAACGTCGACGGCCACTACCTGAGCTGGCCAGGCAAAGACCAGCCGATGAGCGACGCCCCCGCGGCGGCGCCCACGCCGGCTCCCGAGCCCGCTCCGCCTCCCCTCACCCTCGCGCCGCCGCCGCAGACCATCGCGCCACAGCCCACCGCCGACCGGCAGCCGGTCCTCACCCCGCACGAGGTCTTCACGCCGCAGCACGCCGCGCCGCGGCAGGCCGCCATTCAGCCCGTCGGTACGCAGCAACACCCGGTGACACAGCACGCCGCGCAGCATGAGGTCGCCGAACACGTCGTCAGGCACAGGCGCGTCGGGCCGCCGCACGCGGTCGCCACGCAGCAACACCTCGCCGTCCCACAGCAGCAAGCGACGACGCAGCAGCAGGCGGCCGTCGCGCCGCCCGCCCATCAGCCGCGGCATGCGAGATCCACCCCTGAAGCGCCGCCCACGCTCGCCGTTCAGCCGCCGCCGCAGACTCCGGCGCAGCCTGCAGCCGCGCCGCAGGCCACGGCCGCTCAGGCCAGCGCCGAGGGGGCGCCGATGCAGACGGCTGAGAGCGCCGGTCACTCGCGCCTGCCGCCGCACATCTACTCGGTCGCCCGCGACTACGGGCTGCAGCCGGATCCGATCCCCCTGTCGCAGGATTTCTTCGCCTCGGACGGATCGACCAGCGCCCAGTCGTCTCCCGACCTCGCCGCGCCGCCGCCGCCGCTGCCGCCTCGTCCGGTGCCCGGCCCGCAGACGGTGGGCAACCCGTCGAACATCAACACCCCTTCGAACCGCGCGCGGGCGATCGCCGAGGACACCCCCGATCCCGACACCGCGGACCCGACGAACTGACCATGGCTCCGCAGACCAAGCTGCATGACCTGATCGCGCTGGCCCGCGAGCCGTCGAGCGAGCGGCGGCGCGAGCTGCTGCGCGAGGTGACGGACCTGTTCTTCACCGGCCAGGCCGGGCGGCCGGCTTCGGAGTTGGCGCTGTTCGACGACGTGCTGTCGCAGCTCGCCGGCGAGATGGAGGAAGCGGTGCGCGCCGAGCTGGCCGAGCGCATGGCCGACCAGCCGCAGGCGCCGAAACAGCTGATCAGCCGCTTCGCGGTCGACGCGCCCGCCGTCGCCGAGCCCGTGCTGGCCCGCTCGCGGGCGCTGAGCGACGAGGACCTGCTGCACGTGGCGCGCACGCGCGGCCAGGACCACCTGCGCGCGATCTCGCGGCGCTTCCGGGTGCCCGAGGCGGTCTCGGACGCGATCGTCGAGCGGGGCGACGACGACACCCTGAACGTCCTTCTGCGCAACGAAAACGCCGAATTGAGCCGCGCCGCGCACGAGGCGGCGGTCGATCGGGCGGCGGCGAACCCGAGCCTGCACGAGGCGGTGGTCGACCGGCACTCGTTGCCGCTGGATCTGTTGAACGAGATGTACTTCGTGGTGGAAGCGCAGCTGCGCGACCGCATCCTGGAAAAGAACGCAACGATCGACCCGGACGCGCTGGAGGCGGCGCTCGAGGCCGGGCGCAAGCGCGTCGCGGCGCGCGACGGGGCGCTGCCGTCGGACTATGCCGCCGCCGAGGCCGCCGTGCGCGCGATGAAGGTCAAGGGCGGCCTCAGCGCGCCGGTGATCGCCTCGATGCTGCGCAACGGCGAGACCACCAAGTTCCTGGTCGCGCTGGCCGAGATGGCCGACATCGACTTCCACACCGCACGGCGCATCCTCGAGCGCCGCGAGCTGGACGCCCTGGCCATCGTTTGCAAGGCGGCCGACTTCGATCGCTCGCTGTTCCTGACCTTCGCCGTCCTGGTGCTCGACCGTGAAGTCGACGCCATCGGCCGCGCGCGCGAGTATGGGCAGCTGTACGCCGACCTGCCGCGCGACGCCGCCTGCCGGACCGTTCGCTTCTGGCGCATGCGCCGCCAGACCGGGGACGTCGCCGCCGCCTAGGCGGTCAGCCGGGTCCGTGGGCGGCCCGGGTGGTCGCCGGCCGTTTGGCCGCCTCGAGCGCCTTGGCGGCCTCGTCGGCCAGCGCACGCAGCCCATGCTCCTTGAACACCTCCAGCGCCATCGCCAGCGCGAACGCCGCGCGCGCCCGGTCGCCGCGATCGCGGCCGCTGACACGGACCCTGGCTTCGTGCAGGTTGGCCATGGCCAGCTGGCTCACCGCCCAGCCGATGGGGTCCTTGTTGGGCGCGCCCTGCGCGAGCTCGGCGCGGAGCGCCGTCTCGGCGGACCTCAGCCCCTTGAGGTCGGCGGCCAGCTCCGCGCGGCGCGCCATGCAGAGGGCGCGGCGGAAGGCCACCTCGGCGCGCGCAGGCGCGGTCGGCATGCGATCGAGCACCGTCAACACCCGCGCGTAGGCGCCGGCCGCCTGGGCGTAGGCGCCGTCGCTGTCGGTGGCCTCGCCCAGCATCTGCAGGATCTCGCCCAAGGCGCCCTGAACCGACGCCCAATCGAGGGGGCTGTCGTCGCGGCTCAAAGTCTCGAGCACGGAGACAAGGCCGTTCACGGCCCGCGCGATGCCCTCGATGTCGACATCGAGCGCAGCGACGCTGGCGGCCGCGCTCCACTTGACCGCGCTGGCCCGCGCCCAGCTCAGCGGCTCGTAGGCCGGATCGAGCTTCTTCAAGGCGAGGGCCGCGCCGTCGAGCGCCATCCGAAGCAGCAAAGCGTCCTTCAGCCTGGTCCCGCAGGCGAGCAGGAACTCGGCGCGGTCGACCCGCGCGTGGGCCGCAAGCAGCCTCGCCGCCGCCCGCCGACGACCATGCCCTTCGAGCTCCTGGATCGGTCCGTCGAACCGCGCGGCGGCGGCCGTGGACTGGTCGCGGTTGCCGATGGCGCTGACGGCGCGGGCCTCGATCAGCGCTCGTCCGGCGGCGGCCAGCGGCCCGATCGGGCTGTCGCCGGCGGCTTCCTGGGCGTGCTTCAGCGCCGCGTCGGCCGCCGCGTTCAGACCATCATCGCCGAACAACTCGGCGCCCAGAAGCGCGATGCCGGCCTGCTCGCAGCGCGCGGCGCTCCAGGCCGCCATCCGGCGCTGGCGGTCGAAGCCGGCGGCGGCCTGCTCGGCGGCGGCCGCCGCCTTGCGCAGCGCGCCGACGTCGCCGGTGCGACGGGCGATCTCGCGCCATACCCGCGCGGCCTCCAGGTAGCGTCGCGCGCGATCCTTGGCGCTGATGCGGCCAGCCGCGACGTCGGCCGCGCGGCCCTCGGCGCGCAGCAACTCGAGGTCGAGCAGTTCGAGCAGGCTTGCGTCGCCGCCGGTCAACCCGTCCTTGAGCGCGTCCGCCTTGAACAGGCGTTTCAGCTCGCGACCGAATTCGAACATCGCCAGGCTCCGCGGTCGCTCGCTCTCCCATGCGCCAAACCGGCACGCCGGAGCGGGAGCGCCTCGAGGACGAGCAAAGCCGGAGCCGCGGGTTTTAACAAGTGATTAATCTTAACGGATGGTTAACGGCTGGGTGATCGGTGCGGGCGCCGGCCAGGCCGCGCTTCAGGCCCGCTCTTTCGCCCGCTCGAAGGCGACGTCCGGGAAGCGCTCGGCGACGTAGCCCAGCTCCCACGCCGACTTGGCGAGGAACACGGGCGCCCCGTCCAGATCATCGGCCATCGCGCTCTGGTGCTTGGCGGCAAAGTCCTCGACGGCTGCGCGGCCGCCAGCCAGCCAGCGCGCTTCCGCATAGGGCGAGGCTTCGAAGTCGACCGCGAGGTCGTACTCGCCCACCAGGCGGTCGGCCATCACCTCGAACTGCAGCTGCCCGACGGCGCCCACGATGAAGTCGGCGCCGATGCGCGGGCGGAAAAGCTGGGTCACGCCCTCTTCGGCCAGGCTCTCCAGCGCCTTCTTCAGGTGCTTGGCCTTGAGCGGATCCTTGACCCGCACCCGCCGTAGGATCTCCGGAGCGAAGTTCGGCAGGCCGGCGAAGCGGAGCCGTCCGCTCTCCGAGAGGCTGTCACCCACGCGCAGGATCCCATGGTTGGGGATGCCGATCACGTCGCCGGCGAACGCCTCCTCGGCCAGTTCGCGGTCGGAGGCGAAGAACATCACCGGCGCGTTGACCGAAAGCTGCCGGCCCGTGTTCTGCACCTTGAGCTTCATCCCGCGGCGGAAAGCGCCCGAGCAGAGCTTCAGGAAGGCGACCCGGTCGCGGTGGTTGGGATCCATGTTCGCCTGCACCTTGAACACGAAGCCGCTCACCTCCGCCTCGCCCGGCGCCACGTGGATAGGCTCGCCGTCGCGGGCCGCGGCGACCGGCTTCGGGGCCGGCGCATAGGCGCCGATGCCGGCCAGAAGCTGCGCGACGCCGAAGTGGCGCAGGGCCGAGCCGAAGAACACCGGCGTCATGTGACCCTCGAGGAACGACTGGACGTCGAACGGCTTCGACGCTTCGGCGATCAGCATCGCGGCCTCTTCAAGCTCGCCCTGCTCGTCGGGATCGAGCGCCAGCGAGATGGCGTTCGACTTGAACGCCACCGGCCCCGCATGCTCGCCGCCTTTGGCGAAGGGCAGAAAGCGATTCTGCCGCAGCTCGAGCACGCCCTTGAAGCGCCCGCCGGAGCCGGCGGGCCAGTAGAGCGGCGCCGGGTCGAGCGCGAGCTTGGCGGCGATCTCGTCGATCAACTCGAACGGGTCGAGCGCCTCGCGATCCATCTTGTTGATGAAGGTCAGGATCGGGATGTCGCGCAGGCGGCATACCTCGAACAGCTTGAGCGTCTGCGGCTCGATGCCCTTGGCCGCGTCGAGCACCATCACCGCGGCGTCGGCGGCGGTCAGGGTGCGGTAGGTGTCCTCCGAGAAGTCCTCGTGCCCGGGCGTGTCCAGCAGGTTGAACATCAGCCCGTCGTGGTCGAAGGTCATGGCGCTGGCCGAGACCGAGATGCCGCGCTCGCGCTCGATCTTCATCCAATCGGAGCGTGTCCGCCGCTGTTCGCCGCGCGCGCGCACCGCGCCGGCCGCGCGGATGGCGCCGGCGGAAAGCAGCAGGTTCTCGGTCAGCGTCGTCTTGCCGGCGTCCGGGTGCGAGATGATCGCAAACGTGCGGCGGCGCGCGGCTTCAGGCGCAGGGCTGGTCATGGGCGCGCGGGGATAGCCCGCGCCAGTCGCCGTGTCAGCCCTCCTCGACCGGCTCGGTCAGGAAGTGGCGACCGCGGACATCGTCGATCTCGATCACCCAGAGGTCGGGATCGATGCGACGGCTGCGCTCGATGTAGGCGTCGAGGCCAGCTTCATCCTTGGCCGCGGCCGGCTGCATCCAGACTCGCTCGCCGTCCCCGCGGACGGCTTCGGCGTAGAGCCTGCTCCAGCCGTCGCGGTGGTTGACCAGCTTGACGAGCACCGCGCCGGCGCGCGGGTCGCCGCGGCGCGTGACGGCGGCGAAGGCGCCGCCATTCTGGACACGGCGGATCAGGGCGTTGACCCAGAGGTCTGTGGAGAGCAGCACTTCCGCTAACCGTCGATAAAGGCGCGCGCGCGTAGGCTAGCGGCCTTTCCGGCACTTTCCAGAGCCGCTCGTCCATGTTGCGCACCTCACGCCGCCTCGCGCTGGCGGCCGTCGGTCTTCTATCGCTTGCGGCGCCGGGCCTGGCGCAGGCGACCGCCGCCGACGCCTACTACGAACGGGCGCTCATGGCGGCGGCGGACCAGCGCTGCCGCCTCTTCACGCCGCAATTGGCGTCCGCGCTGCAGGCCGCCGAAGCCCAGGCGCGGGGCGCGGCGCTGCGCTCCGGCTTCAGCGGCGGCCAACTGGCGCAGGTCGAGGCGCGGGCCGAGGCCAAGGTGGCCGGCGTCGCGTGCAATTCGCGCGATATCGCGCTCGCCGCGACGCGCGTCCGCACCGCCTTCGAGGACTACGCCAAGCTCGTGCGCATGAGCTATCCGGGCGATGTCGCCGACTGGAGGGCCGACCGCTCGACCTCGCGGCGCTCGCCGATCTGGAAGCTGTCGCAGACCGACGCCGTGGGCGGCGGAAGGCTCGTGTTCGGCCTGGCCGGCGAAGACGGCCCGAGCGCGCTGGTCGCGGTCGCGGCCTTTCCCGACGGCGCCCAACCTTACGCCGCGCGCCTGGTCATGCGCGATCCGGCCCTGGCCCCGGTTCCTTTCATCAACGCCCTGCAGTCGTCGAACGGCCGCGCGCCGCTGGCGGCGCGCACGCCTCCGCGCAGTGCGACGCGGGCGATCATGGCCGAGGCGCGAGCGGCGGCCGACCCGACGCTGCTGCCGCCCGGCGCCCGCGGGGGCGTCGCGTTCCGCTTCCCGAAGGCCGCGGTGCAAGCGCTGGCGGCGCTCGATCCGCGCGAGGCGGTCGCGGTCGACTTTCTGTTCGCCTCCGCCGCCGGCCCGGATCGGGTGCGCACGGCTTACGTCGAGGTCGGCGACTTCGCCGCCGGAGAAGCGTTCCTCGCCGCCAATCAGCGCTGAGGAAAGGCTATCACCTCGCCGCCGGCCTCGGGCGGCGCCTCGCCCTGGGCGGGGGCGAGCACCGGCAGCCGCACGCTGACGGCGGTGCCTTCGCCGAGGCGGCTCTCGATCGCCATGTCCCCGCCATGCAACTCGGCGAACGCCCTCACCAGCGAAAGGCCAAGGCCCGTCCCCCGTTTGCGCTGATCAGAATCGCCCGCCTGTTCGTAGGGCCGGCCGAGTCGGGCGAGGTCGTCGGCGGCGATGCCGACGCCGGTGTCGGCCACCGTCAGCTCCATCGCACCCTCGGCCGCCGACAGCGAAACCGTCACCAGACCGCCGCGTGGCGTGAACTTGAGCGCGTTGGACACCAGGTTGATGACGATCTGCTTGAGCGCGCGACGATCGGCGCTGACGTCCAAGGGCTCGGCCGGAAGGACGCCGCGGAGCTGCACGCCGACGTCGTCGGCCTGCACGCGCAGCAGGCGCAGCGCAGCGGAGACCGGTTCACGCGCATCGAAATCCTCGAGCGCCAGCTCGTATTTCGAAGCCTCGATCTTCGACATGTCGAGCACGTCGTTGATGAGGTCGAGCAGATGCGCCCCGGCGTCATGGATCAGGTCCGCGTACTCGACGTACTTGCCGGGGAGCGGGCCGAAGATGCGCTCGCGCATGATGTCGGCGAACCCCATGATCGCGTTCAGCGGGGTCCTGAGCTCGTGGCTCATGTTGGCCAGGAAGCGGGATTTGCCGAGGTTCAGCGCTTCGGCGTCCGCGCGCGCGGCCTCCAGCGCCTGCGCCCGATCATTGTCGGCGGTCGCGTCGCGGATGGCGCCGGCCAGCCGATGGTCGTCGAGGCGCACGAGATCGAGGCCGAGCCACATCGCCTCTTCCCCCGCCAGCGGGACGGTAAGCGAGGCGCGGCCCTGGCGCTGAGCGGCGACGATGGCGGCGGCGACCTCGTTGCGGGCGGCCGGGTCGGCGGCGCCGATCAGGCCATGCCGCCGGAGACGATCGGCCGCCTCTGGCGCCATCGCGCCGGCTGACCGCTCGATATGGCCCGCATCGTCCAGGATGACGACCAGGTGCGGCTGTGCCGCGGCGAGCTCGGCGAGCGCGTCGTTCCCGGCGCGGCCGGCCGCGGGGCGCGCGCCGCGCCCGATCGCGGCGGCGGCGCCCAGCGCAACGGTGCTCGTCGCGACGGCGACGAGCGCCAGGCTGATCGTCAGGGCGCCCGCGGGCAGTGGTCGGGTGACGCCGGCCGCCTCGAGCAACGCCGTCAGCCCCAGCGCGATGAGGCTCAAGGTCGCGCCGAACGCGATGCGGCGCGGCGCCAGCACCAACGTTGCGGCCAGCGGGGTGATGCACCAGATCGCCAGCGGGCCGCTCGCGCCGCCCGCAAGCGACGCCGCCAGGACGGCGGCGATCGCCCATACGACGAGGAGGCTTAGGTCGCCGCCATTCAGCTTCGGCGCCGCCAGCGCGGCGACGGCAGGGGCGGCCGCCACGATGAGGGCGAGTCCGGGGCGGAAGTCCGGCCAGGGCGCCGCGAGGGCGACGATCACCGCCCCCAGCGCCATCGCCAGCGCCCATGCCGCATGCCACCAGAGCGCCGGACGGGTCTCGCCGGGCTGCATGTCGGCCGCCGACCCGAGCGCCGGATCTATGCTGTCGGTTGCGTCGAGACTCATCGGGCGTCGGCGCGGAGACTATCCGCCAGGCGCATGGCGTGCGAGCCCGCTCGCTCGGCGGGCGACGCGCGGCCTGCCGCGGTGCTGCATTGCCGGCCGGGGCGACGCTCCCTAAGTCCTAAGCAACGCATGAGCGCGACGAGCCCCTTCGACGAGCTGAAAGACGAGTTCGACCTGCTTGGCGACTGGGAGCAGCGCTATCGGCACGTGATCGACCTCGGCCGCGAGCTCGAGCCGCTGAGCGACGCCGAGCACACCGATGAGAACAAGGTGCGCGGCTGCGCAAGCCAGGTGTGGCTGATCAACCAGCGGGGCGCCGATGGCCGGCTGCGTTTCCGCGGCGACTCCGACGCCCACATCGTCCGCGGCCTCATCGCCATCCTGTTCCGGGTGTTCTCGGGGCGGACCCCGGACGAGATTCTGGCGGTCGACGCCCGCGCCGGCTTCGAGAAGCTGGGCCTGATCGGGGCGCTGTCGGCGCAGCGCTCGAACGGCCTTTTCTCGATGGTCGAGCGCATTCGCAAGGACGCGGAGGCGGCGCGCGCAGCGGCCTAGGCGGCGCGGATGCCGCTCGACATCCGGTCGCCGTGCACGCCCAGCACGGCGTCGTAGCCGAGGATCATGTCGACGTCGGCGCCGTTCGCCGCCAGGGGCAACCGCAGCCAGAGGATCGACAGATGCCCCGCGCCGCGCCAGGCGAAGTTGTGCACGCCGACGCCCGGCCGGCGGTCATCGACGACCTTGTCCAGCTCGGCCCGCCAGTAGTCGGCGGCGGCGCTCGAATAGATTTCGCTCAGCGCGTGTCCGGTGATCTCGCGCCCATAGACCGCGTAGAGCCCGGTGCCGGCCAGCCGCATCCGGTAGTCGCGCGGATCGCGCCGTACGTCGATCAGGCTGATCGTGGGCAAGTGCCGCTTGAAGTGCGCCGGGTGGATGTCGGCGCGGCCGGGCAGCCGGCCGGCGCTGCGCAAGGAGGCCCAATAGGCGAAGATCTCTTCATGCGCGCGGACCGCCGTGGCCGGGCCGCCGGTCTGAGCGATCATCGCGAGCCGCTGCAAGTTCTTGGAATCACGATGATTCAATATCGCGCGCGGGGAGAGTCGGCGGCAAGCGAAAACGCCCGCCGGTCTGGGCCTGCGGGCGTCCTTGAACGCAATCGCTGCGGTTTCGCGCCCTAGCGGCGGCGGCCCGCCTGCCGTCCGCCCTGCCCGAGGCCCATCTGCTTGGCCAGCTCCGAGCGCGCCTTCGCATAGTTGGGCGCGACCATCGGATAGTCCTTCGCCAACCCCCACTTCGCCCGATAGTCCTCGGGGCTCATGTTGTACTTGGTGCGCAGGTGGCGCTTCAGCGACTTGAACTTGCGGCCGTCTTCCAGGCAGACGAGGAAGTCCGGCGTGATCGAGCGGCGGATCGGCACCGCCGGCTCCTTCGGCGCCGCCTCGGTCGTCTCGGCGCCCGACGAGATGCCGGAGAGCGCACGGTGGACGCTCTGGATCAGACCCGGCAGATCCGCGGCCGTCACGGAGTTGTTGCCCACATAGGCGGAGACAATGTCCGCCGTCATCTCTATGACTTCCGACTTCTCATCCATTCTTGTTTTCCGCTGGATTCACGCCGTTTTGTGGGCGCTGAGTGATTCAAAAGTTCAGTAGCGGGATTTATTATAGGGTCTTCATCGACCCCACAAGCACCGAAATAAGGTCAACGCGCCCGGATATCAGGGATTCCGGGGGGCTAAGAGGCTCTTTCCAGGCAAATGCCCCGAGGAGCCGAGTATGGCGCGGGCGATCTACCTGCCCGCAGCGTATTGCGGTGCAGCGTTAGGAGAATTCAGGCTCCTGCCAATGGGGCCATATGTCGGGCAGGTCGCGCGAAACCCTGTCGGGATAGGCCGCGGGACGTTTCTCCAGAAACGACATCACCCCTTCGCGGGCGT
>DATGIN010000128.1:0-29094 GCA_035295705.1 Caulobacteraceae bacterium | reverse complement strand
CCATACCACCCGCGGATTTCATCCCGACCGGACGCCCGAAGACGCCGGCGGCGCTTATTTCAAAGGGAGCAAGACGACATGACCGACGTCCAGGACCAGGTGCGCGAGCTTGAACGCACGGCGGTGGTCGAAACCACCAACGGCCCGGTGCAGGGATACCGCGAAGGTGTGCTGCACGTCTTCAAAGGCCTTCGCTACGCTGCGCCGCCGCTGGGCGCGCTGCGGTTCAAGCCGCCGCGGAAGCCCAAACCCTGGACCGAGGTCGCCGACGCCGTCGCGCTCGGCGCGCCGGCCATCCAGGTCGGCGTCGCCCCCGGCGACGTCACCGGCGGCCGCTCGAACGGCGATCCGCCCGCGCCTGGCCAGCCCGGCACGGACGAGGATTGCCTATTCATCAACGTCTGGACGCAAGGGCTCCCCGGCAAGCGGCCGGTCATGGTCTGGCTGCACGGCGGCGGCTTTGCGAACGGCTCCGGCGGCGCGGCCATGTACGACGGCGGCAATCTCGCCCGCCGCGGCGACGTGGTGACGGTGACCGTCAACCACCGCCTGAACGTCTTCGGCTACCTGCACCTCGGCGAGCTGGGCGGCGATCCGTCCTCCGGCCAGGCCGGGATGCTCGACATCGTGCTGGTGCTCGAATGGGTGCGCGACAACATCGCGAAGTTCGGGGGCGACCCCGGCAACGTAACCATCTTCGGCGAGAGCGGCGGCGGCGCGAAGGTTTCCATGCTGCAGGCCATGCCGGGCGCGCGCGGCCTCTTCCACCGCGCCATCGTGCAGAGCGGCCCGGGCCTGCGCGCCGTTCCGACGGCGCGGGCGACCGCCAACGCCAAGGCCCTGCTCGAGGCCCTGGGGGTGAAACAGGGCGAGCTGGCCAAGCTCGAGACGCTGTCCGCCGCCGAGATCCAGGACGCGGCGGCGAAGGTCACAGGCGCGCAAGGGCCGATGGCGGGCTTCAGCCCCTGCATCGACGGGATCGCCCTGCCCCGCGACCCCTTCCACCCCGATGCGCCGGCGATCTCGGCCAGCGTGCCGGTCATGGTCGGCACCAACAAGGACGAGGCCACCCTCTTCCTGCGCGGCCACCCGAAGTTCGGCGAGTTCACCGAGGAGGACCTGGCTCAGCGCGCGAAGGAACAGCTTGGCGACAAGGCGGAGGCGGTGGTCGCCGCGCTCAGGAAGCAGTTCCCCGACTATTCGCCCACCTTCCTCATCTGCGCGGTGCAGACGGTGCAGATGATGTGGCTGAACTCGATCGAGCTCGCCGAGCGGAAGGCGGCCCAGGGCTCGGGCCCGGTCTACATGTACATGCTGACCTGGGAGACGCCGGCGGCGCGCGGAACGCTCAAATGCCCGCACGCGCTCGAGATCCCGCTGGTGTTCGACAACGTCGAGAAGGCGCGCGACTTCGTCGGCCGCCACAACGGCGACGAGCCGCAGCGGGTGTCCGATCAGATGGCCGAAGCCTGGCTGGCCTTCGCGCGCACCGGCAATCCGAACACGCCTGCCCTTCCCGACTGGCCGGCGTACGAGACCGGCCGCCGCGCGACGATGATCTTCGATCTCGAAAGCAAGGTCGCCGACGATCCCTGGTCCGAGGTGCGCCAGGTTCTGCAGGCTTAAGGCGCCTCGGGGCGAAAGATGCGACGCGGGCCGGGTAGCCCCCGACCCGCCGTCAGCCGGCCACCCGCAACACCTCGCCAAGCACGAGCGCGGCGAAGGCGATCTGCGCCAGCCGCATCGCGATCAGGAAGTGGCGGAACTTCGAGCGGCAGATTTGCGCCTGCAGGTGCAGGTGCCTCAGCATGTCGCGGCGCTCGATGGCCGGACTCACGCCCTCCATCTCGGCGAGGTAGCGCTCGAGCGGCAACTTGAAGACGGGCGATTCCCAGAAGATGTGATCGGATCCGCCGCGGATCATGCGCGGGAGCACGGTGGTCAACGAGAATTGCGCCGAGGCGAGAAAACCCGCCGCCGCGAGCCCTATGGCCGCCTGGATGACGATCCCGATGGGCGCTCCGCCATTCGCGGCCGCATGCGCCCTGGCGAACGCGTCGATGCAGAAGATCACCATCGCGCCCGAGAAGGCGAGCAGGAGCCCCGCCTTGGTGTCGCATAGCGCGATGTTGTCTTGCAGCACCTCGCGCTCGAAGTCGGCGAAGCGGTCGCGCGTGGCGTCGCGGTCGATCGTCTCGACCGGCGTTTCGATCTCGGCTCCGACTTCCGCCCCCACTGCCGATCCTCCGGTCTCACCGGCAGACTAGCCCCAAGCGACCGCGCGGCGGAAGGACGGCCGACGGGCTGGTCAAATAGCACGACCGGTCGTACGATCAGCGCATGTCCCCAGGCGCCGGAACGACCCGTGATCGAATCCTGGAGCGCGGCCTGGACCTTGTCAGCCAGGTCGGCCTCTCCGGCCTGACGCTCGGCGTGCTGGCCGACGACGTCAGCATGTCGAAAAGCGGCCTCTTCGCGCATTTCCGCTCGAAAGAGGCGGTGCAGCTGGCGCTGCTCGAGCACATGGCGGCCACCGCCGAACGCGTCGTCGTCGCGCCGGCGATGCGGCGCCCATCGGGCCTCAGCCGGATCACGACCCTGGTCGACCTCTGGCTCGGGTGGACCCAACGAGCTGGCCTGCGTGGAGGCTGCCCCGTCGCGGCGGCCCTCTTCGAGTTGGACGACATCGATAGCTGCGTCCGGGCCGAGGTCATGCGGATGGAGTCGCGTTGGCGTACGCTCCTCTCGACCCTTGCGCGCGAAGCGGTCGAGACAGGCGAGCTTGAGCCCGACCTGGACGTCGACCAGTTCGTCTGGGAGCTTTGCGGCATCTACCTCAGCCACCATGCTTCCAGTCGGTTCCTAAGGGATCCCGATGCGGCGCGGCGTGCGGCGCTCGCCTTTCAGTCGCTGCTGCACAGATCCGGCGCGCGCGGCGGAGCCGCGCGAACCGCCCCGTCCCGGCCGGGGCCGCGATGACGCTGCAGCCGCGGCCTCCGCTCACCCTGCCCCTGACGATCTCGCCCCTGGTCGTGGCCGGGGGATTCATCCTGCTCTGCGGCCTCTTGAAGGAGCCAGGCCGGCGGCAGTTCAGCGCCCTTATGATCGCTGGGGCGGGCGCGGCCTATCTCGGCGGCGGGCTCGGCGGCTGGGAGCTTGGCTTCTGCGCCCTCCTTACGCTCATCGCCTACCGCGGCCTCAGCGACTATCGCTACATCGGAGCTGGATGGGTGCTGCACACGTGCTGGGACGTGATTCACCACCTGTACGGCAATCCGATCCTGCCGTTCCTGCCGACGTCCTCGGCCGGTTGCGCGATCTGCGACCTCGGATTGGCGGCCTGGTATTTTGCCGGCGCGCCCTCCCCCTATTCCTGGGTCACCGCCGCCGATCGGACCGCAAAGAGCGTCGGCGGTTGATAGGTTTTCAACGGTGACGGAGGCGCGAGCCCTTAGGCCGGAGAGGCGCCCAGCGCGCGCTCCATCCGCTCGACGTTCTTGCGGATGCGCTCCACCTGCGGCGCTTTCGCCATCGCCTGGCGCCCCAGAATGAGCGCCTGTTCGAGGTGGCCGAGCCGCCAGCCGCAGATGGACGCCATGTCCTCGGCGAGCACGCCGGTGTCGGTGTCGCAGCCGTACTCGGTCACCTCCTCGGGGAGCGCCAGGGCCTTGAGCGCGGTTTCGTAGCACTCGGCCCAGGCTTCCCGCTGGTAGAGCGCCCACGCGAGGTCGACCTGAGGCCCGCGTATCGCCGGGGCCGCGGCGGCCGCCGCACGAAAGGCGGCCAGCGCCGCGTCCGCATCGCCGAGCCGCTCGCGCGCGACCGCCATGTGGCGGCGCGCGGCGCAGGCGAAGCCGAGCCAGCCATCGCCGGCCATGGCCAGGAACCGCGTCAGCTGCCGCAAGGCGTCTTCATACCGCTCGCGGTAGAAGTACTCGCGCCCGAGGAAGAACGCGTGACGGGGGTCGTCGGGATCCTCCTTCGCCGCAAGCTCGAGCAGCGGCAGGTAGCTGCTGCGGTCCTTGGTCGGGTCAGGATGGTGCTCGATCACCAGATGGCGGACGATCCCGATCTCTTCCGGAACGCCCGCGGCCGCGGCCACGCACTCGTGGCACGGATAGCGCCAGACAAAGCCGTGGCGGGCGTGAATGCGGTTGTCCAGCAGGTTGTGCCACAGCCCGGTCACATCCCGGCTCCAGGCGTGGGTGTAGTAGATGTGGTTCAGGTTGGCGCGCCGCCAGGCGCTCTCGAGCACGCGCCGCCAGCCGGGCATGATGATTTCGTCGAGGTCGAGCGAGACGCAGATGTCGACATCCTCGCTCACCAACGACAACGCGGCGTTGCGCGCGACGTCGAACCGCCAGGGCTTGATCCGGATCCGGTGCGGCTTGACCCCGCGGCGGCGGAAGGCGGCGATCGTGCCGTCCGTCGACCCGGTGTCGGCGATCACGATCTCGTCCGCATCGCCGATCGCGTCCATGAAGCGGTCGACGAACTTTTCCTCGTTGAGGCAGATCGCGTAGACGGCGATCTTCAGGGGCTTTTCGGCGGCCTTCGGCATCGAGAGCGCAAGGATTTCAGCGATGGATCGGTCGGGCAAGCCGTCGCGCGCCGGCGGCATGAGCGTCAGGGAAAAGGCGCTCTACCATCAGATCCACCCCATAAAGCTCGCGACCGACATCATCGCCGAGATCGTCTCGCTGGTTCTCTTCTGGCGGCACGCGCTCTGGCTGGGGCTGGCCGTGCACGTCCTGCCGCCCATCGCCGCCTCGGCGCTCGTCATCGCCTTCGTCGACCACGAGCCGCTCAAGGCCTCGCCGCTTGGCCGCTACGTCGAGCGCCACATGAGCCGGTGGATGCAGGCGGCCCGGCTCGCCGGCGACCTCGTCATGGTCGCGGGGGCCTGGCTGCACCAGCCGTGGGTGATCGGCTTCGGCTTCGTCATCGTCATCGGCGCCTGGGCGCGCGGCCGGCTGCTCGAGCCGGCGATGGATTGAAACGGACGAGCCGCGGGCGCCGCGGATCCTCGTTGTCGACAACGATGTGAGCGGCCTCGCGCGCGCCTGTGGCCTCGTACAGCTCGTGGGTCGGAATCCAGCGCGAGCGGTAGCGCTCGCGGACGGCCTCCGCGTCGCCGACCCAGGCCACATCGCGGCGTGCGGCGCGCTCGAGCATCGTCTCGAAGCTGACGTCGAGCCAGATGACGAGATCCCAGGCGGCCTTCAGCTCCGGCCGCAGCAGAAAGGCGCCGTCCACGATCGCGATCGCGTCGGCGTTAGCCAGCACCACCGTCTCGGCCGCCGGTCGGTCGAGCAAGGCGTCGCGCAACGCGAGCCGCACCCGGCGGTCGCCGCCCGGGCCCAGCGGCTGCAAGAGCAGTCTTTCGAAGGCGGCATAGTCGAAGCCCTCGTCGTACAGCCTCTGCGGCGTGTAGCCGCCGGCAGCCGAGCGGGCCGCGTGGCCCGGCGGGTGGAAGTCGTCGATCGAGGCGCGCAACACCTGCCGACCTGACGGGGCGAGGGCCTCGGCGAGCGCGTCGGCGAGCGCGTCGGCGAAGGTGGTCTTGCCGGCGGCCGAGCGGCCCTCGACGGCGACGCGGGTCGGGTGCGGCCGCTCGATCTCGCCGACCGTCGCGGCGAGACGACGGATCAGCGCGTCCGCGCCTGCCTCTTTTCCCGTTTGCATCCGCCGGCGATCCGCGGGCCAGACGCCGGTGTCAAGCGCGGTGCTCAGCGGCCGCGCGGGTTCGTATCGTCGGCCGGGAAGCCCTTCACCAGGCGCCCGCGCTCCCAAAGCTCCATCGCCCGGCCATCGGCGTGCTCCGCGACGCGCTCCACCGCTGCGGCGTCGTCCTCGCAGCTGAACTCGGCCACCCGGACGATGTGGCCGGCCTCGTAGAAGTAAAGCCTGTAATACACCGTCGGCGCCCCCGATGCGCACGCGTACTCACCCTGCGCTGGCAGGAAGCGAAGAGTCTATAGACATAGGTTAAGAATCGATCCCTCTCGCGCGAAACCATACTTGGCGCGACACGGGCGGGGTTGCTGTCCGGCGCCGTCTCAACTTGTCTTCACTTTAGTGTCGGGAAGCCGACATTTCACTTTTGTTGCAGCAGCGTCGTTGCTCTGCGCCGCTTTGTTCGACAGCCTTCGCCCGCGCCGAGCCCGGCGCTTGACCCGGCGTCGGCGAGCGCGTAGGCACCCCGCCGGCGCGAACGGACCCTCGCTGAGCGAGTCTCGCCGCCCCGCGCCGACATTCCTATCCGTCTCCTTGGCCGAGCACCTGTCGAAGGGCAAAGCGAGACCCGCCGGGCAGGTGAGGTCGCTCAAGCCATGGCCAACGTCACCGTGATCGGCGCCCAGTGGGGCGATGAGGGCAAGGGCAAGGTCATCGACTGGCTGGCCGAGCGCGCCGACGTGGTCGTGCGCTTCCAGGGCGGCAACAACGCCGGGCACACGATCGTGGTCGGCAACAACGTCTACAAGTTCTCGCTGCTCCCCTCGGGCGTGGTGCAGGGCAAGCTGTCGGTGATCGGCAACGGCGTCGTCGTCGATCCCTGGTCGCTGCTCGACGAGATCGAGCGGGTCCGCGCCCAGGGCCTGAAGATCACGCCCGATATCCTCGTCCTGGCCGACAACGCCTGCATCGTCCTGCCGCTGCACCGCGACCTGGATGCGGCGCGCGAGGCCAGGGCGGGCGACAACAAGATCGGCACCACCGGGCGCGGCATCGGGCCGGCCTACGAGGACAAGGTCGGCCGCCGCGCGATCCGTTTCGTCGACCTCGATGACGAGGCGGCGCTGAGCGCCAAGATCGAGCGGCTGCTCGCTCATCACGGCCCCTTGCGGCGCGGGCTCGACCTGCCAGACGTCACCGCCGAGCAGGTGTTCTCGATGCTGCGCGAGGTCGCGCCGAAGGTCGCCCCCTACGTCCGGCCGGCGTGGCGGGTGCTGAACGCCGTCGTCAAGGACGGCAAGCGGGTTCTGTTCGAGGGCGCGCAGGCGACGCTGCTGGACGTCGACCACGGCACCTACCCGTTCGTCACGTCCTCCAACACCGTGGCGGGCCAGGCGGCGGCGGGCGCCGGCGTGCCGCCATCCGCCACCGGCTACGTGCTCGGCATCGTCAAGGCCTACACCACCCGCGTGGGCGAGGGCCCGTTTCCCACCGAGCTCACCGACGCGGTCGGCCAGCGGCTCGGCCAACGCGGCGACGAATTCGGCACCGTCACCGGCCGCCCCCGGCGCTGCGGCTGGTTCGACTCGGTCCTGGTCCGCCAGTCGGTCACCGTCGCGGGCATCGAGGGCGTGGTGCTGACCAAGCTCGATGTGCTGGACGGGCTGGAGCGGCTGAAGATCTGCACCGGCTATCGCCTGCGCGGCGAGACCCTCGACTACCTGCCGGCGGGGCTGCGCGACCAGGCCGGGGTCGAGCCCATCTACGAGGACATCGCCGGATGGAGCGGCTCGACCAAGGGCGCGCGCTCGTGGCGCGACCTGCCGGCAGAGGCGGTGATCTACGTGCGGCGGATCGAGGAGCTGGTTGGCGCGCCGGTCGTGCAGGTCACGACCGGGCCGGACCGCAAGGACGTGATCGTGATGCGCGACCCTTTCCACGGGTGAGCGCAAAGGCGGCATCAAGCCCGCGTTTACGCTTCATCCGCCATATTTCTCCGCGCTGGCGTGGGGGACTCCTTCAGGTGCGATGATCTTCACGGACGCCAAGCTGGCGCGCCAGCTCGAACCCTGGCTCGAGCGCGTGCTGATCGTCGAGCCGGCGCATGCGTCGGCGAAGCTGCTCGCCGAGCTGATCAAAGGCGCCGGCGGCCAGCAGATCCAGATCGAGCGCGACTACGCCCACGCGATGGCCGCCTCGAGCATACTCGAGCCCAGGCTCGTGTTCACCGACGTCGGCGGCGCCGAGCTCGAAGGCCTCAGCTTCGTGCGCGACTTGCGGCGCAGCGAGCTCGCCTGCCGCCAGGCGGTGGTCGTCGTGCTGACGGCCGAGGCCACCGCGAGCGTCATCGTCTCCGCGCGCAACGCCGGCGTTCACGAGTTCCTGCGCAAGCCGTTCACTGCGCGCGATCTGGCGCGGCGGTTGGAGGCGGCGGCGCTGCACCCGCGCGACTGGATCGAGGCGGTCGGCTATGTCGGCCCGGACCGACGACGCTTCAACAGCGGCGACTACAAGGGGCCGCGCAAGCGCCGCACCGACAAGGCGGCGACGCCCGCTGAGCGGATCGAACAGGCGGTCAGGATCGCCAAGGCGGCGGTGGCCGGCTTCGACCTCGACCGGGCGCAGGCCATCCGTTCCCTGCAGGTGCAGGCGTCCGAGCTCAAGGGCCTTGGCGCGACGGGCGGCGACGCGGCGCTGACGGCCGCGGCGGTGAAGCTACAGGGCGCGCTCGCGGCCGCTTCGCCGTCGCGCGAAGCGGTCGAAGCGGCAGCCGCCGGTCTGTGGGCCTACCTGCCGAGCGTGGCCGCGGCGAGTCCCGCCGCAGCCTGACGGCGCGCCGCGCTCTTACGCCGACTCGAGGTGCCGGTCGCGCGCCGCTGCGCGCATCGCCTTCTGCAGTTTTTCGAACGCGCGGACCTCGATCTGCCGCACCCGCTCGCGGCTGACGCCATACTGGGCGGCCAGCTCCTCGAGCGTGGTCGGATCGTCCTTCAGCCGGCGCTCGGTCAGGATGTGCCGCTCGCGGTCGGTGAGCTCGGTCATCGCCTCCTCGAGCAGGCCCATGCGGATGGAGCGCTCCTCGTCCTCGGCCAGCTGGGTTTCCTGGCTGACCGCGGTGTCGTCGGCGAGCCAGTCCTGCCATTCGCTCTCGCCGTCCGAGCGTAGCGGCGCGTTGAGCGACGCGTCCGGCCCCGAGAGCCGGCGGTTCATGGAAACCACCTCTTCGTCGAGCACGCCCAGCCGGTTGGCGATGTGGCTCACCTGGTCGGGGCGCAGATCGCCTTCGTCGAGCGCAGAGATCTCGCTCTTGGCCTTCCTCAGGTTGAAGAACAGCTTCTTCTGCGCCGCCGTGGTGCCCATCTTCACCAGCGACCACGAACGCAGGATGTACTCCTGGATCGAGGCGCGGATCCACCACATGGCATAGGTGGCGAGCCGGAAGCCCTTGTCGGGCTCGAACTTGCGCACCGCCTGCATCAGCCCGACGTTGCCCTCGGAGATGACCTCCACGATCGGCAGCCCGTACCCGCGATAGCCCATGGCGATTTTCGCCACCAGGCGCAGGTGCGAGGTGACGAGCTTGTGGGCGGCCTCGGGGTCGGCGTGCTCACGCCAGCGCTTGGCCAGCATGAATTCCTCGTCCCGCGAGAGCATAGGAAACTTGCGGATGTCCGACAGGTAGCGCGAGAGGCCACCTTCCGGGGTCATTACCGCAAGCGAGCTCGATGCCATTCTAAAAGTCCCCTGAGTTACGCATTGGAGTCGGCGCACCTATTGCGCCGCCCCCTCCCGACAATCCCCTAGATGGTGATCCGTTGCGCGTTCTTGAAGACTAAACACTGTTAAAATTAATTCCTAGCTGGGCGCTCGGACATTTTTTCTAACGCGGCTTGCAGCGCCGCCATGTCGGGCGGCGGCGGGGTCTCGAAACGCAGGCTTTGGCCCGTGATCGGATGCCGAAAGCCGAGCACGGCGGCGTGCAGGGCCTGGCGCGCCAAGCCGGAGTCGGCGATGGCCGCGCGCACCGCGGGGGCCAGCGCTCCGCCGCCGTAGAGCGCATCGCCCAAGACCGGCGCGCCGACCGAGGCGAGGTGAACGCGGATCTGGTGGGTGCGCCCGGTCTCCAGCTCGGCGCGGATGCTGGACGCGAGCGGCTTCGCGGCGGGACCGAACAGGCGCTCGGTCGCGTAACGGGTGATCGCTTCGCGGCCGCCGGTGCGCAACACCGCCATCTTCTGGCGATTGTGGCGAGAGCGGCCAATGCGGGTGACGATGGTCCCCTTCACCGGATGCGGCGCGCCGCGCGCCAGCGCCAGGTAGGCGCGCTCGATGTCGTGAGCCGCGAAGAGCGCCGCGAGGCCCCGATGCGCCGCGTCGGTCTTGGCGGCGACCATCACCCCGGAGGTGTCCTTGTCCAGCCGGTGGACGATCCCGGGGCGCGCCACGCCGCCGATCCCGGAAAGGCTGGCGCCGCAGTGGGCGAGGAGGGCGTTGACCAGCGTCCCGCGCTCGGAGCCCGGGGCTGGGTGCGCGGCCATGCCGGCCGGCTTGTCGATCACGACCAGCTCGGCGTCCTCGTACAGCACCGTAAGCGGGATCGCCTCCGGCGCGGGCTCGGCGGGCGCCGGCGGCGGTATGGAAACCGCGTAGACCCCAGGCCGCGCCTTGGCCGCCGCGTCGGTCTCTGTGCGGCCATCCAGCGCGACGGCGCCCGCCCCGATCAGCGCCTGGACGCGCGCGCGCGACAGCTCCGGCAGTGCGTTGGCCAGGGCCCGGTCGAGGCGGAGGCCGACGTCCCCGGGCGCGACGGCGACCTCGCGCACGTCGGGGTCGAGGGCCTCCTCCTCGTCAGCGTCGATCAAGCGCCAATCCGACGCCGAAGGTCACGAAGACGCCGCCGGTGACGCGGTCGAGCCAGCGAACCGCCCCCTTGTCGTCGAGGAAACGCCGGATCGGCGCGGTCGCAAGGATCAGCGCGCCCGCCCAGGCGAGGCCCATGACGAAATGGATCACCGCCAGCAGCAGAATGAAGGGCGCGGGCGAGAAACCGGCCGGCACGAACTGCGGCAGGAAGGAGACGTAGAACACGCCGACCTTCGGGTTGAGCAGGTTGTTGAGGAGACCCCGGAGCCACCAGTTTCCGCCGCCCGTCGACGCGCCCTTCAGGTCCAGCGGCGTTCGCGGGCGGACGATCAGGGTGATCCCCAGCCACACCAGGTAGGCGGCGCCGGCGAGCTTGATCAGCGCGTAGGCGGCATTCGAGGCGGCCAGGAGCACGCCGAGGCCGAGCGCCACGGCGACTCCCCAGGCGAGGCAGCCGCAGCCGATGCCGAGCGCCGCGAGGGCGCCGCGGCGCGGGCCCTCGATCGAGGCGGTGCGCACGACCAGGGCGGTGTCGAGCCCGGGCGTGATCGTAAGCAGACTTGCCGCGAACAGGTACGCGAGGAGCGCGGTGGAGAGCGTCATGGGCGGCGGACCAGCTTGCCCGCCTCGACCACCCGGTAGAAGCAGGAGCGCGCGCCGGTGTGGCAGGCGCCGCCGTCGCCCTGCGGCAACACCTTGAGCAGCACGGCGTCTTGGTCGCAGTCGATCCGGAGCTCGACGACCTTCTGCACCTGGCCGCTGGTCTCGCCCTTGCGCCACAGCGACTGGCGGGCGCGACTGAAGTAGTGCGCTTCCTGCGTCGCGAGCGTTTGCGCAAGCGCCTCGGCGTTCATCCAGGCCAGCATCAGGACCTCGCCCGTCTCGGCATGCTGCGCGACGGCGGCGATGAGGCCGTTGGCGTCAAAGCCGGGTGCGAGCTCGGAGCCCTGCTCGAGCGCTCGGGTGTCGGACGCGGTCGGAAAGAGCGGCTTTTGCATGCGCGCCATATGGCGCTTCGGCCCACCGTTGCGCTAGCCCGCGGGGGAAGCGTCTCTAGCCGAGCTTCAGCTCGAACGTCGGCTGACCCTCGGTCCCGGTCGCCGTGAAGCCCGCCTTGGCGAGCACGCGCTGCGAGGCCGCCGCGCCGGGCCGCGTCTTGGCCACGATGCGCGCGGGACCGATCGCGGTCCTTGCCCAGTCGACCGCGGCGATGGCTGCGGCCGTGGCCGCGCCCTTTCCCTCCCACGCCGGCAGGATCCAGTAGGCGAGCTCGAGCGCGTCGTCGGCGACGACGCTGAGGACCACCGAGCCCACGTAGGCGCCGCTCTCCGCCTCGATGACGGAGAGCACGAAGTGGCGGCCGGCGCGCCACTCGGACGCGGCGCGCTCGATCCAACCGTCTGCGTAGTGGTCGGGAAACGGGCTCGGAAACCACGGCATCTTGCCGCCGATGCCGGGCGCCTGGCCGGCCGCGATGACGCCGCCGCGATCGTCCGCCGCCGTCGGGCGGAGGCGAAGCGCCCCCGCGCTGAGCACAAGGCCGTCCGGCGCGATCGTCCGGTTCACCGCTCTCTCCCCATGCTGGACGCAGCCCGCCCACCCATGGTTTCGGGCGGCTCGCAAAGCTATATGGGGCGAGGCCCAACGACGGCAGCATCCCCTTCGAAGCCCGAGATGTCCCTCGTCCTCTACGACACCATGACGCGTGAAAAGCGGCGGTTCCGGCCGCACGATCCCAAGCGCGTGACGATGTATGTCTGCGGCCCGACCGTCTACAACTACGCCCATATCGGCAACGCCCGGCCGGTGGTCGTCTTCGACCTCCTGTTCCGCATGCTCCGCCGCGCGTTCGGCGAAGCGCACGTGCTCTATGCCGCGAACGTCACGGACGTCGACGACAAGATCAATCAGAAGGCCGCCGACGAAGGCGTCCCCATCGACGTCATCACCAGGCGCTACCTCGACGCCTACCACGCCGACATGTCGGTGCTGGGCGCGCTTTCGCCCACCTTCGAGCCGCGCGCCACCCAGACGATGGACGAGATCATCGACATGATCGGGCGGCTCGTGCGCAACAACTGCGCCTACGCCGCCGAGGGGCACGTCCTCTTCAACACCGAAGCCTATTCCGACTACGGCAAGCTGTCGCGACGCTCGCTGGAAGACATGATCGCCGGCGCCCGCGTGGACGTGGCTCCTTACAAGCAGAACCCGGCCGACTTCGTGCTCTGGAAGCCGTCCAAGCCTGGCGAGCCGGTGTGGGAGTCTCCGTTCGGCCCCGGGCGGCCCGGCTGGCACATCGAGTGCTCGGCGATGATCGAGAAGACGCTCGGCCTTCCGATCGACATCCACGGCGGCGGCAACGACCTCATCTTCCCGCACCACGAGAACGAGATGGCGCAGGGCCTGTGCGCGACCCACGGCGGCGAATACGCCAGCTGGTGGGTGCACAACGGCTTTTTGAACATGGGCTCGGAGAAGATGTCGAAGAGCCTCGGCAACGTCATCCTCGCCCACGACCTGGTCAGCCGGTACCCGGGCGAGGCGCTGCGCTGGGCCCTGCTCGCCAGCCACTACCGCCAGCCGCTGGCCTGGACTGAGGAGACGCCCCGCCACGCCAAGGCGGCGCTCGACAGCCTCTACGGCGCCCTTCTGCGCGCCGCCGACGTTGAGGCCGCGACCGCCGAGCCAGGCGCCGAGTTCATGGCCGCGCTGGAAGACGATCTGAACACCCCGAAGGCCTACGCCGAGCTCTTCGCGCTCGCCCAGGCGCTCGACGGCGCAACCGGGGCCGACCGCGCGCGCCTGAAGGGCGAGCTCCTGGCCGCCGGCCAGCTGATCGGCTTCCTGAAGGCCGATCCGGAAGCCTGGTTCCAGGGCGCCGACCCGGCGCTGAAGGCCACGGTCGAGGGGCTGATCGCCGACCGCGCGAAGGCGCGGGCCGCCAAGGACTGGGGCGAAGCCGATCGCATCCGCGACGCGCTGAGCGCCATGAACGTCGAGGTGCAGGACGGGCCCCAGGGCGCGACCTGGCGCATGAAGGAGCAGGTCTGAAAGAGCCGGCCATGGCCAAAGTCGAACACCGCATCGGGGTGAAGGCGCCGGCCTCGATCGTCTGGGAGATCGTCCACGACATCGACGGCTGGCGCGAGTGGAACCCGCTCTACCGCGATGTGGCCGGCCGCATCGGCTTCGGCGAGACGCTGAGGCTGCGCCTGGCCCTGCCCGACCAGCCCGAGCGCGACCTGGTGGCGACAGTGCTCGACTGGTCGCCGAACGAGGCCATCCACTGGCGCACCTCGGCCCTGGGCGGCTTCCTGCGCACGGTCCGCTACCTCGAGATCGAGGCGATGTCGGACACCGGCTGCATCTTCTCGAACGGGGAGATTTTCCGCGGCCTGCTCTCCGGTCCGGTGTTTCGACGGATGCGCGCGAGCCTGCGCGCCGGCTTCGAGGCGCTGGGGGAAGCGGTGCGCGACCGCGCCGAGGCGCTCTGGCGCGAGCGCGAGCAAGGGGCCACTTTAGCGTCGCGATGATCGACGACCTGTATTCCGCGAAGGTCCTGAAGCTGGTGGCGAACATCCGGCACACCGGGCGCCTCCCCGCGCCGGACGCGTCGTCGGAAAAGGTCTCCAAGCTGTGCGGCTCGCGCATCATCGTCGACGTGAACGTCAGCGACGGCCGCGTCAGCGACTTCGCTCAGGAGGTCAGGGCCTGTGCGCTCGGGCAGGCGGCGGCGGCGGTCCTGGGCGCGCACGTGATCGGGGCCACGCCGGACGAGATCGAGATGGCCCGGAACGCCTTGCGTGCTATGCTGAAGGCGAACGGCCCAGCGCCGGAAGGACGGTTCTCGGAGCTCTCCGTGCTCGAAGCGGTGAAGGATTATCCGGCGCGCCACGCCTCGACGATGCTCGCGTTCGAGGCGGCGGCCGAGGCCGCGCGCACGGCCGTCCAGGCCAGGACCTCGCGAACTAGCCGCGCCGGCGCGGCTTGATCGGCGCCGATCGCGGACGCGATAAGGCCCGAGTCGACGTTCGCAACCCCGCCGGCATGAGCCTCTACGAACGCACCGTCAGAGGGGCGCACCGCGCCTACAAGCTGACGCTTTCGCCCTTGATCGGGGGTCACTGCCGCTATCTTCCGACCTGCTCGGACTATGCGGCCGAGGCCCTCGTGACCCACGGCCCCTGGCGCGGCTCGCTGCTCGCCACGCGGCGGCTGTGTCGATGCCATCCCTGGGGCGGCTCGGGCTACGACCCGGTGCCGCCCGCGCCCGCGAAAGCGCGCGGCGCACTGGACTTGAGAGAGTCATGATCGACCTTCGCTTTCCCGACGGCCAGGTCCGTCAATTCGAACCCGGGTCGAGCGGCCGCGACGTCGCCGCTTCGATCTCCCCCTCGCTCGAAAAGCGGGCCGTCCTCGTCAAGCTGGACGGCCAACTGCTCGACCTCGATCGCCCGCTCGAACATGGCGGGGCGATCGAAATCCTGACCCGCGACGCGCCAGAGGCCCTGGAGGTCATCCGTCACGACACCGCCCACGTGCTGGCCGAGGCCGTCCAGGAGCTCTTCCCGGGGACGCAGGTGACGATCGGCCCGAACGTCGAAGACGGCTTCTATTACGACTTCGCGCGCAACGAGCCGTTCTCGACCGACGACTTCCCGAACATCGAACAGCGCATGCGCGAGATCGTCGATCGCGACGAGAAGATCGTGCGCGAGGTGGTCGATCGCGATCGCGCCATCGCTGACTTCAAGGGGATGGGCGAGGTCTACAAGGCCGAGATCATCGAGGGCATCCCGGCCGGCGAGGCGGTGACGGTCTATCACCAAGGGGCCTGGAAGGACCTCTGCCGCGGCCCCCACCTGCCGTCGACACGCTTCGTCGGCAAGGCGTTCAAGCTGACCAAGCTCGCCGGCGCCTACTGGCGCGGCGAGGCCAGGAACGCCCAGCTGCAGCGCATCTACGGCACCGCCTGGGCCAAGGAGGCCGATCTCGACGCCTACCTGACGCGGCTCGAGGAGGCGGAGAAGCGCGATCACCGACGGCTGGGCGCCGCCATGGACCTCTTCCACATGCAGGAAGAGGGCAAGGGCATGGTGTTCTGGCACCCCAAGGGGTGGACCCTGTACCGCACACTGGTCGCCTACATGCGACGGAAGATCGAGGCCGCCGGCTACGTCGAGGTGAAGACGCCGCAGGTGCTCGACCGCTCGCTCTGGGAGCGGTCCGGCCACTGGGAGAAGTTCCACTCCGACATGTTCGTCTGCGAGACGGACGAGGGCGAGACGCTGGCCATCAAGCCCATGAACTGCCCCGGCCACATCCAGATCTTCAACCACGGCCAGCGCAGCTACCGCGAGCTGCCGATCCGCCTGGCCGAGTTCGAGGGGCTGCACCGCTACGAGGGCTCGGGCGGCCTGCACGGCCTCCTGCGCGTGCGCCAGCTGGCGCAGGACGACGGCCACATCTTCTGCCGCGAGGACCAGGTCGAGGACGAGACGCGCGCGTTCGTCAGGCTGCTGAACGAGGTCTACGCCGACCTCGGCGTCGAGCTGCACTCGGTCAAGCTGGCGCTGCGCCCCGACGTCCGCGCCGGGACCGACGCAATGTGGGACCTGACCGAGGCCATGCTCGAGCGGGCGGCCCGCGACGTGGGCCTGGTGTTCGACATCCTGCCCGGCGAGGGCGGCTTCTATGCACCCAAGCTCGAGTTCCATCTGAAGGACGCCATCGGCCGCACCTGGCAGTGCGGCACGCTGCAGCTCGACATGGTGATGCCCGAGCGGCTGGACGCGACCTACATCGGCGAGGACGGACAAAAGCACCGGCCGGTGATGCTGCACCGGGCGATCTTCGGCTCGATCGAGCGGTTCGTCGGCGTCCTCATCGAGCACTACGCCGGCGCCTTCCCGCTTTGGCTCGCGCCGGTGCAGGCGGTGGTCGCCACCATCACCTCGGACGCGGACGGCTATGCGCTGAAGGCGCGCGACGCCCTCAAGGGCGCGGGCCTCAGGGTCGAGACCGACCTCAGGAACGAGAAGGTCGGCTACAAGGTGCGCGAGCACTCGCTGGCCAAGGCGCCCGTCATCGCCGTCGTCGGCCGCCGCGAGGCCGAAGAGGGCAAGGTCGCGCTTCGCCGGCTGGGCTCCGAGCGGCAGGAGGTCGTGACCCTCGACGAGGCGGTGGCGACGCTGGCGCGCGAAGCCACCCCGCCGGACCTGCGCTGACCCACCGGGCATGCAGACCGACCCCGAGGTCGTCCACGTGCTTCTGATCGGCGGGCGAACCGGCGTCGGCAAGTCGACCGTCGGCTGGGAAGTCTCGCGCCGGCTGCAGGAGGCCGGTTTCGCGCACTGCTACGTCGAGGGCGACACCCTGGACCAGATCTTCCCCGCGCCGCCGGGCGACCCGCTGCGCGAGCAGATCAGCGAAGCCAATCTGCGCGCGCTCTGGGCCAACTACGCCGCGCTCGGGCAGCGGTTTCTGGTCTACACCAACTCCGCGGCGGTCATCAGCGCGGACTGGATGACGCGCGCCATCGGCGGCGACGTGCGCTTTACGGGCATCCTGCTAACCGCCGCCGACGCGGTGGCCGAGCAGCGCCTTGCCGCGCGCGAGATCGGCAGCGGGCTGGCATGGCACGCCGAGCGCGGGCGCCGCTTCGCCCGCTGGATCGAGGCGCAGGCCGGCGATTGGGTGCACAGGGTTCCGACCGACGACCGTTCGGTGCGGGAGATCGCCGCGGAGATCATCGCGCTTGCGGGTTGGCTCGCGAACCCTAAGCGCGAGCAGGCGGAAACCCGCCGGCCCGGGTAAGCGCCGACGGCACGGCCTTGCCCAGCTTCTCGCCGATCCAGCGGCCGGTCTCGATCAGGGCGTCGAGGTCGAGCCCCGTATCGATGCCGCCGCGCTCGAGCATGTAGACCAGGTCCTCGGTCGCGATGTTGCCGGTCGCATCGGGCGCAAACGGGCAGCCGCCGATCCCGCCGCAGCTCGCATCGATCACCTCGGCGCCCGCTTCGAGGCTCGCGTAGACGTTGGCGAAGCCGGTGTTGCGGGTGTTGTGGAAGTGCATGCGGATGCGCGCGTCCGGCGCGGCTTTCTTCACCGCCTCGATGCGCTTCCTGACCGTCCAGGGGTCGGCGACGCCGATGGTGTCGCCCAGCGCGATCTCGCCGATGCCGGCCCGCCCGGCCTCGGCGGCGATGGCGGCGACCTGCGCCTCGCTGACCTCGCCGTCGAACGGATCGCCGAACGCCACCGAGATGGTCATCGACAGCGGCGGGCCGCCCTCGGCCGCGCGCCGCTCGGCGATCCGGACCATGGTCGCGACCTGCTCGCCGACCGGCGCGCCCTGGTTGCGGATGCCGAAGCCGTCCGAGGCGCAGACGACGATGTTCGCCTCGTCGCACCCCGCCGCCAGGCACCGTTCCCACCCGCGCTCGTTCAGGACGAGGCCGATGCGCGAGTGGCCATGCGCGTGCGGCAGGGCCGCCATGATCTCCTCGGCGCCGGCCATCTGCGGCACGCGGCGCGGATTCACGAACGACACGGCTTCGACGCGCCTTGCGCCGGCGGCTTCCAGGCGGCGGATGAATTCGAGCTTGTCGCCGGGCTCCAGGATCGCGGACTCGTTCTGCAGGCCGTCGCGGGGGCCCACTTCCACGATCTCGATGGCGGTGGTCATGGCGGCGTCTGGTCCATCTGCGGCGGCTGATCCGACCTATAGATAGTCAGTCGCCGCCAGTGACCATTGGCGTAGTCGAAGCCGCGCACGTAGGCGACCGGCGAGGCCTTGAGCTTGTCCTGCCCCAGCTCGCTTTGGAACGCGGCGTCGTAGGCGGACTCGACCACGGCCGGGCGGCCCTCGTCGATGGCCTCGGCCGCGTCGCCGACGTCCTCGCTTGTGACCGTGTCGGTCCCCAGGAGGAAGACGATGCTGGGCTCGGTAAAGCCGACGACCGTGACTGGCCCCGGCGTCAGCCCGCCGCGCGGATCCAGCCCCGTCTTTTGCAGCGCGTCCACGATCGCCTGCGCCGTCCAGACCGGGCTCAGGCTCGGCAAGGCGGCGGCGACGGCGGTCGCGTGCGCGGCGACGCCCGCGACGCCGGCGGCGGCGAGCGCCGCCAGGCCCCAGCGGCGCAGCGCCACGGCCGCGGCGGCGACGCTGGCTGCGATGGCGAGCACCGCCGCCGCGGTCGCCGGCGCGACGGTCGACGGCCCGCCGTAGAGCGTGGCCGCGATCGCGATGAGCACGGCGATGCCGAGGCCTGCGGCGAGCGAGAGCCCGGCGCCCGCCCAGCGGCTCCATCGGTCCGGCGGCCGCGTCAGCGCAAAGCTCGCAAGCCAGGCGAGCGCGCCATAGAGCGGCAGGACGTAGTGCGGCAGCTTGTTCGGCAGGAGCTCGAACAGGACCCAGGACGGAACAAGCCAGGCAAGCGCGAAGCGGACGCCGGTCGAGGCCCGCGCGCGCCACGACTCGATGCGCATGGCGGGCAAGAGCGCGGTCGCCGGGAAGAACAACAGGACGGCGAGCAGCGTGTGGTAGCCGGGCGGGAACGCATGCCCATCGTCGCCGCCGAGCAGCTTCGGGGCCAGGTCGCCGCCGACGGCGCCGGTCCAGAACGCGCCGTCCGTCTTGACCGTGATCGCCATCGCCCACGGCCCGACGAAGGCGAGGACGAGGATCAGGCCCCAGCCCCAGCCGAGCGACTTCGCCCACGGCGCCCGCCGGTCCCAGAGCGCCAGCGCGACGCCCGTGGCGAGCGCGACCAGCGGTCCGACCGGCCCCTTGTCGAGGATCGCGAGCGCAAGGCCGAGCCAGAACAGGAGCTTGGTGCGCACGCCCGCCTTCAGTTCGCCCCTCGAGGCGGCGTAGAGCCGGCCAAACGCAGCCATCGACGTCGTGACGGCGCCCGCAAGCACGCCGTCGGCGGTGGCGAGGTCGGCGTCGAAGAGCAGCAGGGTGCTGGTCGCCAGGATGGCGCCGGCGATCAGGCCGGAACCGGCGCCAAACAGCGCCTCGGCCCCCCACGCGCAGGCCGCCGCCGCGAGCATGGCGCCGAGCAGCGATGGGATGCGGTAGGCCCAGATCTGGCGCGCCGGCGCCGACGAGGCCAGCTCCACGCTCGCCGCCTGCAGCCAGTAGACCAGGACGGGCTTCTTCGCGCGCAACGCGTCCTGGAAGTCGATGTCGACGAAGTCGCCGCTCTCCAGCATCTGAGCCGCGGACTGCGCGAAGCGCGGCTCGTCGCGGTCGATGACCGGGGTGAACAACAGGCCGGGGAGCCCGGCGGCGAGGGCGATCAGCGCGGCCAACAGAGGCCCGCGCCAGCCGCGCGCCAACCTGTCCAGGCGAGTTGGCTCGGTCATCGCTCCGGTTGATAGCACGATCGCCGAGGCTGTAAGCGCGCAGGGACCGAAAGACCCGCGGGGGGTGATGGATCCCGAGATTTCCTTCGTCGTGCCGGCCCTGAACGAGGCCGGCGCCCTGCCCGCCGTGGTCGAGGAGATCGCTCGCGCCTTTGCCGGGCGCCGGCACGAGATCATCGTGGTGGACGACGGAAGCCGCGATGCGACCGCAACCGTGCTTGCGGGACTGAAGGCGGCGCGACCGGGCCTTCGCGTGCTTCGCCACGCTCGCACCGCCGGCCAGAGCCGGGCGATCCTGACCGGCGTGCGCGCCGCGCGCGCGCCGCTGATCGTGACGCTCGACGGCGACGGTCAGAACGACCCGAAGGACGCCGTCACGCTGGTCGCGGCGCTGGAGGCCGACGCCGCGCTTGCGCTCGTCGCCGGCGAACGCACCTGGCGGGAGGACTCCCTCGTCAAGCGCGTCGCGTCGCGGCTGGCCAACGGGTTGCGTCGCCGCGTCCTTGGCGACGGCGCGGCCGATGCCGGCTGTGGGCTGAAGGCGTTCCGCCGCGAGGCGTTCCTTCGCCTCCCCTATTTCGATCACATGCACCGCTTCCTGCCGGCGCTGTTCCGCCGCGAGGGTTTCCGCGTCGCCTACCGCCCGGTGCGCGGGCGCCCCCGCCGACACGGCGTCTCGAACTACTCCGTCATCGGCCGCCTCTGGGTCTCGATTTGGGACTTGGCCGGGGTGATCTGGCTGGCCGCCCGCGCCCGAGATCCCGGCGGTTGCGAGGAGCTCTGAGGGGCGGTCGGCGCGATTTTGCGTCTCGCGGCGAATTAGGCCAGGGTCGGCGAAGGCGCGTGGAGGGAGATCGCGTGCTGGCTGCGTTTCCCCTGCTGGCTCTGCCTGTGCTGCTTTACAACCTGCTGATGCTGACCATCGGCGGCGCGTTCGGGGGCGACGGCGCCGGTCGGCTGGCGCGGCCGCTCGTCAACCTCAGGATGGCCTCGCATACGACCTGGGCGATCGACCTAGGCGACATCCTCATCGCCGCCTCGCTGCTCATCCTGTTCGCGGAGCTTCTGAAGTCGGCGGGCACCCGGCGGATCGCGATCCTCAACCACTCGCTGTCGATGATCCTGTTCGTGATCTGCCTGATCGAGTTCCTGGTCTTCCCGGCCTTCGCCACCTCGACCTTCTTCCTGATCGGCCTGATGGTGCTGCTGGACGTCTTGGCGGGGTTCGTCGTGACCTTGATCGCTGCGCGACGGGAGGTCGACTTCCGGCCGGAGTAGCGCGGGCGGTCTAGCTGAGGACGGTGAAGATCAACACCACGACAATGACGTCGAAGGCGCGGATCGAGAGCAGGGACGAAAGCATCGGCGGCGTCGGCGGTTTGCTGCGGGATTCATCTCTCCTTAAGCAAGACCCGCGCCAGCGCCGGTAGGCTCAGCGGTGGCCCTCTTCTTCGATGTCGATTGGTTCGAGGCGCGCCTGCGCGAGCGGGGCTTGAGCCCGGCTGCGCTCGCGGCCGGGGCGGGGATGAGCGAGGCCGAGCTTGCGCTGGCGTTCAAGGATCAGCGGGAGCTGAAGGCGGCCGAGGTCAAGGCGTTCGCTGAGATGCTGGGCGCCAGCGCTGGCGAGATCGCCGAGCGCGCCGGCATCGCAACGCCGAACCCCGACGCGGACGCTTTGCCGGACCGTCTGGCGCGGCTCGAGGCGCGTGTTGCGGCGCTGGAGGCGGCGCTTCGCCGCCGGGACTAGATCTCGCGCTTGGCGATCTTGCCGCGCGGGTGGCGCCGGTCGGCGCCGCCTGACCACTCGGTCTCGAGGTAGACGTGGCGCGCCGTATCCAGCGTCTCGGAGCCGCCGCGAAGCCCGCGCTTCTGGCCGCCGCCCATCACGTGAGCGGCGAAGGCCGCGGCTTCGCCGGCCGCGGGAGGCGGGCTCGCCCGCTTCGGTGAAGCCTTCGCGGAAGCCTGGGCCGCGGCGGCCTCGGCGTCGCCGGCGCGCACCGCGGGCAGGAAGCTGCGCCGACCGACGCGGCGAGGCCGCGGCGAGCGGCTGACGGGACCGACCGGCTCGGACATGGACCGCACTATCGAAGGCGGTTGGTTAAGATCGCGTGGCCTTACTTCTTGCCGGCCAGTCGGGCGATCTGCGCCTGCATCTCGGCCATCTGCTTCTGCAGCGTTTCGAGCGAGACTTCCGGCTCCGGCGCCTTGGCCTGCGGCTCTGAAACGGGCTCCTCGGTCTTGCCGTAGGCGAACGGCGAGAAGATGCGCAGCGCCCGATCGAACAGCGCGAAGTTCTGCCGTACCTGGTCTTCGAAGAAGACGCTGGCCGGAGTTGCGCCGACCGCGTTGGCGATCTGCGCCCTGAGACGCTCTTGCTGGCGCGTGAAGGAGTCGAGCGAGAGCTCGAGGTAGGTCGGCACGAACGCCTGCATGGAGTCGCCGTAGAACCGGATCAGCTGGCGCAGGAACTGGATCGGCAGAAGGTTCTGCCCGCGGCTCTCCTCGTCGAAGATGATCTGGGTGAGGACCTGGCGGGTGATGTCCTCTTTCTTGGTCTCGTCGTAGACGACGAAGTCGACCCCTTCCTTCACCATCTCGGCCAGGTGCTCGAGCGTCACGTAGGCGCTGGAGCGCGTGTTGTAGAGGCGCCGGTTCGCATACTTCTTGATGACCACGCGCTCGTCCGGGCTGGAGGCGCCCGACTGTTCGGCTTCCGGCAAGGGCTTCAGACCTTCTCGCGCATCGGCGCCGCCTCTGCGGCGCTTCTTCTGCGCTGCAGTATCGCGGATGCGTAACGGGAGCGCCAGGGATCGATTTTATCGCGCCGCCCACGCGCGCCGCGCGTGGACGCAGCACGCCGCATGGGGCAATGGTAAGCGCTCGTCACGAACGCGCGGCAGAAGGGGGAACCGCCGCCTGGATCAGGAGGTCCACCCATGAGCGCCGTCGTCATCGTGTCCGCCGCCCGCACGCCCGTCGGGTCCTTCAACGGCGGGCTGGCCAGCCTGCCGGCGCACCACTTGGGCGCCGTCGCCATCCGCGCCGCGCTCGAGCGGGCCGGCGTCGAGGGCTCCGAGGTCGAGGAAGTCGTTCTGGGGCAGGTGCTGCAGGCCGGCGCCGGGCAGGGCCCGGCGCGTCAGGCCTCGATCGCGGCCGGGCTGCCGAGCGAAACCCCGGCCTGGAGCCTCAACCAGCTGTGCGGCTCGGGCCTGCGCGCCGTCGCGCTGGGCGCGCAGCAGATCCTGGAAGGCGACGCCGGCGTGGTCGTGGCCGGCGGCCAGGAGAGCATGAGCCAGGCGCCGCACGCCGCGGGCCTCAGAAACGGCCAGAAGATGGGCGACCTCGCCTTCGTCGATACGATGATCAAGGACGGCCTGTGGGACGCCTTCCACGGCTACCACATGGGGCAGACGGCCGAGAACATCGCCGCCCGCTGGCAGATCACCCGCGACGATCAGGACCGCTTCGCGGTCGCTTCGCAGAATCGCGCCGAGGCCGCGCAAACCTCCGGCCGCTTCGACGCCGAGATCGCGCCCGTGACCGTGCCGGGTCGCAAGGGCGACGTCATCGTCGACAAGGACGAGTTCATCCGCCACGGCGTGACGCTGGAGAGCGTCGCGGGGCTGAGGCCCGCTTTCACCAAGGACGGCACAGTGACCGCGGCGAACGCCTCCGGCATCAACGACGGGGCCGCCGCCGTCGTCCTCATGCGCGAAGCCGACGCCGAGCGCCGGGGGCTGAAGCCGCTCGCCCGCATCCGCTCGTGGGCGCACGCCGGCGTCGATCCGGAGATCATGGGCACGGGGCCCATCCCCGCCAGCCGCAAGGCGCTGCAGAAAGCCGGATGGTCCGTCGGCGAGCTCGACCTGGTGGAGTCGAACGAAGCGTTTGCGGCGCAGTCCCTGTGCGTCGTCCGCGAGCTGGGGTTCGACCCGGACAAGGTCAACGTGAACGGCGGCGCGATCGCCATCGGCCATCCGATCGGCGCGTCGGGCGCTCGCATCCTGACGACGCTCCTGCACGAGATGGGGCGGCGCGATGCGAAGAAGGGCTTGGCTACCCTCTGTGTCGGCGGCGGCATGGGGGTGGCGCTCTGCGTCGAGCGCGATTGAACCGGTCCGCCCGGATTCCCGCCAGAGGCGAGGAGTTCGCCAACAAGCGTTGATGCACAAAAGCCACAAGGGACAGGAAACATGGCGAGAGTGGCGATGGTCACGGGCGGCACGCGTGGCATCGGCCGCGCCATCACCGCGCGGCTGAAGGACGACGGCTTCGAGGTCGCCGCCGGGTACAACAGCGACGACGAGGCCGCCAACGCCAGCGCCAGGGAGCTCGGCGTCATCGTCGTGAAGGGAAACGTCGGCGAGTTCGAGGACTGCCGGCGCGCCGTCGACGAAGTCCAGGAGCGGCTGGGCCCGATCGACGTGCTGGTGAACAACGCCGGCATCACCCGGGATTCGATGCTGCATCGGATGAGCAAGGAACAGTGGAACGAGGTAATCTTCGTGAACCTTGCCAGCATATTCAACATGACTCGGCAGGTAATCGATGGAATGCGCGAACGCAGCTACGGCCGAATCATCAACATCACCTCGATAAACGGTCAGAAGGGCCAGATCGGCCAGACGAACTACTCGGCCGCTAAAGCAGGCGCCATCGGCTTTACCAAGGCGCTCGCCCAGGAGACGGCGAACAAGGGGATCACCGTCAACGCCGTCGCGCCGGGGTACACCGATACCGACATGGTGCGCGCCGTGCCTGAGCAGGTGATGGAGCGCATCGTCGCCGCGATCCCGGTCGGCCGCCTCGGCAGGGCGGAGGAGATCGCGGCCTGCGTCTCCTTCCTGGCGCGGGAGGACGCCTCCTTCATCACCGGCGCGTGCTTGACCGTAAACGGCGGTCAATACATGCCCTGACCCCGCCGTTTCGGCCACGCGGCGCGTCCAAAAAGCGCCCTAGTCGCAGCGCATCCGGGGGCTCATGCGAGGCTGGAATTCGGCGAACATGGCGTTGGCCGGCGGGGTGGCGGCAGCGCTGATCGCGGGAGGCGTCGCCCACGCGGGGCCGTTCAATCTCGGCGACGAGTTGTTCGGTCACCGCCCTGCGAAGCCGCCGCCGGTCGGCCTTTATCGCGACTCCGACGACGGCGATCCGCCCTTCATCCTCGACCGCTCGTCTCCGGCTCTCATGCTGCTTCGCTTCGAGGACAGCCAGGAGATCTGGCTGCTCACCCCGCATCCGGCGTCGCGCGGCGACATGATCTACAAGAACGACGTCGGCGAGCCCATGCTGCGCGCGACCCGGCTTGGCGGCCTGACCGTCTTCACGCCGGCTCGCCCTGACGGGATGCCTGCCGCCTTCGTCGCCGACGCGGCGCCGATGCGCCTGCCGGCGACGCCCAACTCGACCGCCTTTCTGCTGCGCATGACGGTCGCCACCACGCGAACGTCCCGCGCACTGCAGCGCGGCATCGTCTTCGACTACCACGACGTCACCGCCGACGTGCTGCCGGTCGTGGTCGACGCGGCGAACGTGACGGCCGAAGCCGTCGTGGTCCTGGCCAAGCGCGCCGAGGGCAGGCACGCTCTCGCCCGCCTGGTCCGCGTCAGCTTCTCACCCGGCCGGCGCCCTTCGGCGACGATGGCGAACGGCGTCCTCGAGATCGTCGTGTCCGGCAAGGGGAACTCGCTTGTCGCGATCATCGCCGGACGACCCTCGTCGCGGCGCATCGAGCTGGCGCTCGAACAGTAGCTAGGCGGGCCGAACGCGGTTGAACGCCGCCGCCGCCACGTAGCCGAGCCAGACCGCCGCAAGGCAGAGCGCGACCGAGGCGCCCACGTTCAGCCCGGCGCGGGCGAAGTCGCCGTCCTGCGCCAGCGCCAGCGTCTGCAGGCTGAACGCCGAGAAGGTGGTGTAGCCGCCGCAGAGGCCGACGATGACGAACTGGCGGATGTCGGCCGGCGCCAACAGGCGACCATCCGGGCCGGCGAGGGTGGCGAAAAAGCCGATGACGAACGATCCCGTGATGTTCACGATCAGCGTGCCGAGCGGGAACGTGCCGCCCAGCATATCGGCGACGAGATTCGACAGCGCGTAGCGCGCGACGCCGCCGATGGCGCTGCCGGCGGCGATCCACAGGTAGGTGGCCAGGCCCCCCAACGTCCCTATCCGCGGAACGCGTCCTTGGCCGCCCGCACCTCGCCGAATCGTCTGGCGCTGCCTGCCTTCAGGAACGGGTTGGTGGCCGTCTCCCGCCCGATCGTCGTCGGTACGGTGGGCTCGCCGCGCTCGCGGGCGGCGAACACCTCGGCCGCGCGGGCCTTCAGCAGAGGGTCGTCGTCGATGGAGAGCGCGAAGCGCGCGTTCGACGCCGTGTACTCGTGCGCGCAATAGACCGCTGTCTCCGCCGGCAGCGCGGCGAGCCGGGAGAGCGAGGCCCACATCTGCTCGGGCGTGCCTTCGAACAGCCGCCCGCACCCCAGCGCGAACAGCGTGTCGCCGACGAAGGCGATCTGGTCGTCGGCGTCGTAATAGGTGATGTGGCCCAGCGTGTGCCCGCCGGTGTCGATCACCGAAAAGCGCGTGTCGCCGAGCTCGACCATATCGCCGTGGCCGACCTTGCGATCGACTGGCGAGATGCGCTCGACCTCGCCCGGTCCGACGATCACCGCGCCCGTCGAGGCCTTCACCCGCGCGTTCCCGCCGGCGTGGTCCGGGTGCCAGTGGGTGTTCATGATCAGGTCGAGGCGCCAGCCGAGCTGATCGAGCTCGCGCAGGATCGCCTCGGCGTCCGGCGTGTCTATGCAGGCGGTCTTGCCGCTCGCCTCGTCGCGCGCGAGGAATCCGTAGTTGTCCGATAGGCAGGGAAACTGGCGAACGGTCAGCGGCATCTCTAAGTCCTTACCTTCGTGCTTTCGCGGGCGGGGGCTCGGAACGCCGCCGTCCGTAACGACCATAACGCAAATCACCAACAGGCATGCGCCGCGACGTACTGGAGCTTCGGGACTTCTATGCCAGCCGCCTTGGCCAGGCGGCGCGCGCCGCCGTCGCGCGCAAGCTTGCCGAGGCCTGGGGCGATGCCGGGGCGCTCGATGTCCTGGGGCTAGGCTACGCGACCCCGTATCTGGAGGCCTTCCTCGCGCCCTCCCGCCGCGCCGTCGCGGCGATGCCAGCCGCGCAGGGGGTGGAAGTCTGGCCCGATCCCGACCGGGTGCAATCGTGCCTCGTCGACGAGGCGCAGCTTCCGTTCCCCAACGCGCTGTTCGACCGCATCCTCGTGATCCACGCGCTCGAAGAGGCGGATGACGCGCTGGACCTCATGCGCGAGGTCTGGAGGGTGCTGGCGCCGGCGGGCCGCGTGATCGTCGCCGCGGCCAACCGCCGCGGGGTCTGGTGCAATGCGGAGTCGACGCCGCTGGGCCACGGCCAGCCGTTCACCCGCGGTCAGCTGGAGACGCTGGTGCGCGACGCCCAGCTGGAGCCGGTCGCCTGGTCCAGGGCGCTGTTCACCCCGCCGATCAAATGGACGGCCGGCTGGGCGGAGGGCCTGGAACAGGCCGGCCAGCGGCTCTGGCCGACCTTCTCGGGCCTGATCCTGCTGGAGGCGGTCAAACAGACCTTCGCCGTCAAGCCGCGCGGCCGCCGCGCGCCGGTCAGGGTGTTCGCGCCCGGCGTGCTCGCGCCGCAGCCGGCGCGGCGGTCGCCGGGGTCGCTGGCGGCGCGCGAGCGCGCATCGGCGCTTGGAGCCCCGCCAACGAACGCCTAGCTTGGCGCGCCAGCCGACGAAGGGCGCCTTTTGCCGATGAAGATGATCACCGCCATCGTGAAGCCGAGCCGGCTCGACGCAGTCATCGACGCGGTCACCGAGGCCGGGGCGTCCGGCCTGACCGTCACCGAGGTGCGCGGTTATGGCCGGCAGAAGGGGAAGACGGAAATCTATCGCGGCGCCGAGTACGAGGTGAAACTGTTGCCGAAGGTCAAGCTCGAGATCGCCGTCCCCGACGACCGCTGGGAGCCGGTGGTCGCCGCCATCCAGGCCGCCGCCAACACGGGCAAGATCGGCGACGGCAAGGTGTTCGTCCAGGACCTCGATGCGGCGCTTCGCATCCGCACCGGCGAACGCGACGCGGACGCCATCGCCGGCTGAACGTTTCTGGCATCGCCAGCCGCCGCCGCTTCGGTTAAGGGAGCCTCTTGCCTCCAGCGCCGAGGTGCACGAGTTTCGACATTAAGCTGACATTTTCACACCAGAGAACGTCGGCCAGTCGCGAGGGGAGTTCATGGGGATGAAGCGTCTTTTGGTCGCCGCGGCGCTGGCGCCCCTGGTCTTCGCGGCCCAGGCGCGCGCCGGGACGATCACCGGCGCCGACAAGAACACCCACTCCACCGCCGCCGAAGGCGACATCACCGTCGCCAGCGGCGCCTCGGTGACGCCGCCGACCTCGACCTCGTCCGGCACCGTCGCGATCCTCTTGAACAGCAACAACAGCGTCACCGTCGACGGCGCGATCGACGTGACCGAGAAGACGACCGGCGTTACGACCAACCAAGGGATCGACACCGGGCCGTTCGCGAACGGGTCGGATCGATTCGGCATCCAGGTGGCCGGCAGCGGGCCGTTCACCGGCACGATCACGATCGACACGAGCGGATCGATCAGCGTGATCGGCGAGAACTCGGCGGGCATCGCGGTCGACACCGGCCTGAACGGGGCGGTCGTCGACAACGGGACGATCACGGTCACCGGCGGCAACGCCAACACCACAGACGTCAGCTACGGCATCATCATCGCGCCCGGCGCGCCCGTGACTGGCAACCTCTCGATCGGCGGAACCATCACGGTCACCGGCCAGAACGCCACCGGGGTGGCCGCCGACGGCAACATCGGCGGCTCGATCGACGTGAACGCGGGGATCACGGCGACCGGCTTCCGCAGCACCACCCCGCCGGTGGCGCCCAGCGTGCTGGCGAAACTGAACCCCGACCAACTGTTGATCGGCGGACCGGCGCTGGAAGTCGGCGCAAGCGTGGCGCACGGCGTCACCATCGACGCGCCCGTCGCCGCCAGCGGCAACGTCGCCGCGACCACGGGCGGCTCGCTGAACAGCATCGGGTCCGCGCCGGCGTTGCTGATCGGCGGCGCGTCGCCGATCACGATCGGCTCCGGCGCCAATGGCTTCG
>DATGIN010000127.1:0-17078 GCA_035295705.1 Caulobacteraceae bacterium | reverse complement strand
GAAAACTGGCTGGCCGACTTCACCTACATGGCCGAGCACTACGACTGGGGGGTGCTGACCTACACCTTCCACCCGCACGTCATCGGCCGCGGCCATCGCCTGGTCATGCTCGAGGGCCTGATCGACAAGCTGAAGGCCGCGGGCGCGAGGTTCGTGACCATGGAAGCGGCCGTCGCCGAGTACCGCAAGCGGTACCCCGAGGGGCGCAGCGAGCGGGCGCGGTAGCGCCTACTCCGCCGCCGATACCGGCGGGCGGGCGAGCACCGTGGCGGGTTCCGGCGCGTGCGGCTCGGGGGCGGCGACGGGCGCCTCGGCCTCGCGCGGGGTGATCAGCCTGGCGAGCCTGGGCACGAGCTTTCCTTCGATGTCGTCGAGGATCTCGTAGATCACCGGGACGATCAGCAGCGACAGCACGGTCGAGGCGACCAGGCCGCCGATCACGGCGATGGCCATCGGCTGGCGGAACTCCGAGCCTTTCCCTAACGCAAAGGCGGTCGGCAGCATGCCGGCGATCATGGCGACGCTGGTCATGATGATCGGCCGCGCGCGCTCGCGGCAGGCTTCCATCAGCGCAAGCCGCACCGGCATGCCGTCGCGTTCGCGCTCGATGGCGTACTCGACGAGCAGGATCGAGTTCTTCGCCGCGATGCCGAGCAACATCAGGATGCCGATCAGCGAGGGGATCGACAGCGACTGGCGGGTGATCGCCAGCGCCATGACCGCGCCGAAGATGGCAAGCGGCAGGGCGCCGATGACGATGGCCGGCTTGAAGAAGCTGCGGAACAGCAGCACCAGCACCGCATAGATCATGCTGATGCCCGTGAAGAAGGCGAGGAACAGGGCGCCGAACAGCTCCTGGAACTGCTGCTCCTGGCCGAGCGAGGCGCGTTCGACGCCGGGCGGCAGATGCCGCATCACCGGCAGGTGGTTGACCTCGGCCAGACCCTCGCCGAGCTGCGTACCATTGGTAAGGTCGGCGTCGATGGCGAGCTCGTCCCGCCGCTGGTAGCGTTCGATCACCGCCGGGCCGGCCTGGAAGTCGACGTCGGCGACGCTGGACAGCGGCGTCGTGCCGCCGGAGGCGGTCGGCACCTGCAGCGCCCGGATCGTGTCGATGTTGGTGCGCGCCGAAGCGGGCAGGCGAACGCGGATCGGCACGCGCCGCTCCCCGTCGGTCAACTTGGGCACGTTGGCGTCGATGTCGCCCAGCGTGGCCACGCGGGCGATGGTCGCGATGGACTCCACCGTCACGCCGAGCCGCGAGGCCTGATCGGGCTTCGGCCGGATGGCGATCTCTGGGCCGATCGGCGGCAGCGCCGGCCGCGGGTCGGCGAGGTCGGGCAGGGTGCGCATCTCGCGCTGCAGCTCGTCGCCGGTGCGCTGCAGCGCGACCGGGTCGTCGCTGGTGAGCACGATCTGCACGGCCGCGGCGCCGAAACCGCCACCCTGGATCGAGACCCGCGCGTCCGGAATCTCGCTGAGGTAGGGCCGGATCGCGTCGTTGATCTCGCTGACGGTCCGGTGACGGTCAGGCTTGAGCACCAGCGTGACCGTGCCGCTGGTGAGGCCGGCGCCGGCGCCGCCGCCGCCAAAGCCCTCGCCGGCGACCGAGCCGACCTGCACGAAGACCTCGGCGGCCTCGGGCACATGCTCGCGGATGATCGCGGTCGTCTCGTGCTCGATGCGGCGCATGTCGTCGATCGTGGCGCCGGGCGGGCCTTCGATGCCGATGAAGGTGTAGTCGGGGTTGGCCGGCGGCTGCACGCCCTTCGGCAGGCCGAATATGAAGACGGCGATCATCGCGACGAAGATCGCGCCGCCGACGGCGGACATCATCCACGGATGTGCGAGCGCCCAGTCGAGGCTGCGGCGATAGAAGGGCCGAAGGTCGCCGCGCGGATGCGGGACCGCGGTCGGCTCCAGGAAGTAGGCGGCCAGCAGCGGCGTCAGAAGGCGTGCGACCAGCAGCGAGAACAGCACCGAGACGACGACGGTGACGCCGAACTCCTTGAAGAACTGCCCGGGGATCGAGCCCATGAACGAGACGGGCGCGAACACCACCACGATCGCCGAGGTCGTTGCGATCACGGCCATCCCGATCTGGTCGGCGCCCTCCATCGAGGCGCGATAGGGTCTGGCGCCCGCCTGCACCCGCTTCTGGATGTTCTCGATCTCGACGATCGCGTCGTCGATCAGGATGCCGATCACCAGCGTCAGCGCCAGCAGCGTGACCACGTTCAGGCTGAAGCCGAACATCGCCATCACGGCGAAGGTCGGGATCAGCGAGACCGGCATGGCGATGGCGACGATCGCGGTGGAGCGCCAGTCGCGCAGGAAGAGGAAGACGACCAGCGCCGCCAGCCCCATGCCCTCGAACATGGTGCGCAGGGTCGCATCGAAGGTCGCGCGGGTGTTGTCGACGGTGGAGAAGACCTCCGTGAAGCGGGCGTTGGGGTACTGTCGCTCGAGCTGGGTGATCGCCTGCTTGACGTTGTCCTCGGTCTTCACCTCGCTGGCGTCGTTGGTCTTCAGGACCTGGAAGCCGACCACCGGCCGGTCGTTCAGGCGCGCGAACCCGCGCGCCTCCCCGGCCCCGTCGCCGACGTCGGCCACGTCGGACAGCTTGACGAAGCGTCCCCCCGTCGTCGGGATGGTCAGGTTGCGCAGACGCTCGACCGTCGCGGCCTCGCCTAGCACGCGGACGGTCTGCTCGCGTCCGCCCACGTCGACCCGCCCGCCTGGGATGTTGGCGTTGAAGGCCCCGAGCGCGGTGTTCAGCTGGGTCGCGGTCAGCCCCTGCGCCGCCATCCGGTCGGGGTCGACGATGACGTTGATCTCGCGATCGATGCCGCCCACGCGCGAGACCTGGGCGACGCCGCCGGCGCTCTGCAGCGCCCGGCTCACCGTGTCGTCGACGAACCACGAGAGCTGGCTCTCCGACATGTCGGGGTCCGAGACGGCGTAGGTGAGGATCGGCTGCGAGTCGATCTCGATGCGCTCGACGGTGGGCGGGTCGATCTCCCGCGGCAGGTTCACGCGCGTCTGGTCGACCCGCTGGCGCACCTCGTCGGTGACCTTCTGCAGGTCCTGGCCCAGGTCGAACTCGACCTCGGTCGTCGACGAGCCTTCGGCGATCTGGGTGTGCACGTCGCGCACGCCCGAGATGCCGTAGACCGCGTCCTCGATCGGGCGAGCGATCTGGGTCTTCATTTCCGCGGGCGCGGCGCCGTTGTCGGTGACGACGACCAGGACGGCCGGGAAGACGACGTTGGGGAACTGCTTGACCGGCAGGAAGCTGTAGGAGATCGCGCCGGCGATCACGGCGGCGAGGAACAACAGCGCCACGGGAATGGGGTTCTTGATCCCCCAGGTGGAAAGCCGAAGCTCGGCCATCGCCCTAAGACCCGGACCCCGCGTCGGCGGGGATCGGCCGCACCACGTCGCCCGGCAACACGAATGCCGAGGCGCCCAGAAGCACGCGCGAACCGGCCGGCGGCCCTTGCACGATCTCCACGTATCCGCCCTCGTGCTCGCCGGTCTTCACGGGCGCCTGGTGGACATGATTGCTGGCGTCGAGCTGCATGACCGACGCACCGTCGGCGTCGTAGCGGATCGCCACCTCCGGCGCGACAGGAACGGTGCGCACGAGCCCGGTGAAGAGCGCGCGGCCGAAGCCGCCGGGGCGCAGGTTCGACTGCACCGGCAGGCGGATGTGCACCTTGCCGAGCTTGGTCTGCGGGTCGATCGCCGGCTCCACGAGCCGCACCGAGCCGTTGACCGTCGAGCCGTCAGGCAGCTTCACCTGCACGGCGTCGCCGACGTGGATGCCGGCCATGTCGCCCTCGGCGACCTGCGCCTGCAGCTCGACAAGGCTGTCGCGCGCGATCGTGAACATCGGACTGGTGGCGCTGGCGCTGGCGACATCGCCCGGGCGCACGTTGCGGGTCAGCACCAGCCCGGCGACCGGCGCGCGGATGATCATCCGGGCGTCGCGCGACTGGAGGTCGCGGAGCACCGCGGTCTGCGCGGCAAGCGAGGCGTGCGCGCCTTGGGCGGCGAAGCGCCGCTGGTCGATCTGCTCCTTCGAGAGCACGCCCTGCTTGTCGAGGCCGGCGACGTCCGCCGCCTGCTGGTCGGCCTGCGCCGCCGCGACCCGCTGGGCGGCCACCTGCGCCTCCGCCTGGGCGATCTGCGAGCGCAACAGCGTGTCGTCCAGCTGCACCAGCGGCTGGCCCTTGACGACCGTCGCGTCCGGCTCGACGAACACCTTCAGCACCCGATATCCGGAAAGCAGCTGCTCGGCGTTCACGGCCGCCTCCTCGCGCGAGACGAGGATTCCGGAGCTTTCCAGGCCCCCGGTCAGCGGGCGAACGGCGATGGTGGCGACGCGCACGGTGCGTGCGCCGGCCTCGGGGTCCGGCGGCGCGGCCTTCGAGCCGCAGGCGACCAGCGCGCCGCTCGCGGCGAGCGCGAGCGCGGCCGCGGCCAACCCGCGCAGAACCCTCATCGAGACGCCCGCTCCTCCGCCGGCGCGGTCGGCTCCCAGCCACCGCCCAGCGCCTTGAACGCCGTCACCGAGCTGACCAGCGCCTGCACCTCGGCCCCGGTCAGCGCGCTGCGGGCGTTCTGCCAGGTGCGCTCGGCCGTCAGCACCGAGGTCAGGTCGTCGATCCCGGCGCTGTAGCGGATGCGCGCTGCGTCGTAGGCGCGGCGCGCCTCGGCCTCGCCGGCGGTCAAAAGCGTCACGCGCGCCTCGTCCGAAGACAGCTTCACGAGCGCGTTCTCCGATTCGCCATATGCCGTCTGCACGGCCTTCTCATACGCGATCACGGCTTGATCGGCGCGGGCCCCCTGGACGCGTATCTCGGACTTAAGCCGCGGCATGTCCAGAACCGGCTGCGCCAGCCCGAAGCCGATCGACCAGGCCACGCTGGTCAGGCTCGTGCCGAACTCCGGCACGGAACTGAGGCCCACCCCGGGATTGATGGTGAACTTCGGAAACAGCGCCAGCTCGTTCAGCTTCAGCTGGCTGGAGGCCGAGCGGAGGTTCGCCGCCGCCTCGCGCACGTCCGGCCGCCGGGCCAGGAGCTCGCCGGGCACGGTCGCCGGGACGGGAGGCGGGGTTCCCGCCTCCGCCGCCGCCGGCAGGCTGTCCAGCGGGTCGACGCCCTTGCCGACCAGCACCAGGAGCGTGCGCCGCGCGGCGTGCAGCTGGCTCTGCAGGTCCTTCACCTGCGCGTTCGACTGCGCGAGCTCGGCGTCGGCCTGGTCGGCGTCGGACTGGGCGCCGAGGCCATGGTCGGCCTTCGCGTGCGCGACGCGCGATAGCTCGGATTCGATGCGCGCGGCTTCCTCGGCGTCGCCGAGCTGGATCGCAAGGCCTCGCGCCTGGAACAGCTGGTCGGCGACGTTCGCGGCGAGGCTGGTGCGGGTCGCCTCGTAGTCGAAGCGGGCCGCCGCGAGGTCGGCGTTCGCTTTCTTGCGCGTGACCGCGCGCCGGCCGAACAGATCGAGCTCCCAGCTCACGTCGAAGTTCAGCAGCTCCTGGTTCGACGCCCCGGTGTTGGTCAACGGAATCTGGCCGAGCGGCCCGAGATTCAGCACCGGCGCCTTGCCGATCGTCTGCGTGTCGGTCTCGGTGGCGGACCCTTGCAGCGCGCCCTGCGGATTGAAGGCGTCCAGCGCCTCCGATCGCACCGCGATCGCCTCGTCGAGGCGGGCGCGGGCGCTGCGCGCGTCGGGCGCGGTGGCCAGCGCCTCGTCGACCAGCGCGGCGAGCTGCGGGTCGTTGTAGGCCGTCCACCAGCGCTGCATGGGCAGGCCCGGCTGGGTGACGTCGCTGGGCGCCTCGTAAGCCTGCGGGGTGTGCACATCGGGCGTCGGCACGCGCGGGCCGAGCGCGCAGCCGGCGAGCAGCGGCGGCGTCAAGAGAAGTGTCAGCAGGCGATGACGCATCAGAAAAAGCTCTTCGTTTGACGAAGTCGCCGGCGCGACCAATCCGACCGAAGGGTTCACCCGGACCCCGCGCCTCTTGTAAAATGAGGTAGCCGCGCCCGGCCGGATTATCCCGTTAAGAATGATTCATTCGTACTAGAGGGGATTTGTTTACGTCCCGTCTATGCGACCGCGCCCCGCTGGCCCACAAGGAACCAGTCTAGGGCGGCGCAAGGGCAAGGTGAACAGGACCAATGACCGCACGCGGAGACATTCGCATCGGCGTCGGCGGATGGACGTTCGCACCCTGGCGCGGCGTCTTCTATCCCGATGACCTGCCGCAGAAGGACGAGCTCTCGTACATGAGCCGCCACGTCACGGCGATCGAGATCAACGCCACCTACTACGGCTCGCAGAAGCCGGCGAGCTATCGCAAGTGGGCCGCCGATACGCCCGACGGGTTCGTCTTCACCTTGAAAGGCTCGCGTTTCACCACCAACCGGCGGGTGCTGGGGGAGGCCGGCGAGTCGATAGCCCATTTCTTCCGCCAGGGCATGAGCGAGCTGGGCGACAAGCTTGGCCCGATCCTTTGGCAGTTCGCGCCGACCAAGAAGTTCGACCCGGACGACTTCGCGGCGTTCCTGGCGTTGCTGCCCGACAAGGTCGACGGCCTGCCGCTGCGCCACTGCGTCGAGGTGCGCAATCCGAGCTTCGCCGTCCCGGCGTTCGCGGCGCTGTTGCGCAAGCATGGCGTGGCGGTCGTGTTCGCCGACCACGACAGCTATCCGGGCATGGCGGACGTCACCGCCGACTTCGTCTACGCGCGGCTGCAGACCGGTTCGGACAAAGTGGACACGGCCTATCCGCCGGCCGAGCTGGACGCCTGGGCGCGGCGGCTGGAAGCCTGGGCGGAGGGCGATCGCCCGAAGGACCTCGACTGCGCGGACCCCGACACCGGGCCGGACGGCAAGCCGCGCGAGGTGTTCGCCTTCATCATCCACGAGGGCAAGGTCCGCGCCCCGGCGGGCGCGGCGGCGCTGATAGAGCGGATTTCGTAGAGCGGCGGGGCATGGCCGCCGCCGACCGCGCCGCGCATGCAGCTCCCTTGCCGAGGGTTAAGCCTGCCTTAAGCGGCGCGGCGGCAATCAGGCGGCATGCGCCGCATCGCGTCCTGGCTGGTCCTGGTCTCGGCCGCCTTCCTGGTCGGAGCCTCGCCGCCCGGCGGCGGCCAGGAGGTGCACCGTCCGCTCTTGGTCGTGCCGCAGAGCACGCCCACCCCGCCCGGTCTGCGCGGCTTTCAGACCCCGTCGCCGCTGGCGCCGCGGTCGGCGGCGCGTCCGACGCGGATCACGCTCGCTTCGCTCGCGGCGCGCAGCGCCTCGCCGCCCACGACGGTCGTTCCGGCGCAGAGCGACGCCCACGCCTGCCGGATTTCCTGCGCGCGGCCCTACTACTTCTGCCTAGCCGGCGACAACGGGGCGAGGTGTGCGGATTCGTGGAGCCGGTGCGTCGCCGGCTGCGATGGGCCGACCCTCTCCGAGGGCGCCGCCGGACGGTGATTGGGCCGGCGCGGCCAGCGCCGGCGCGATAGCGGACGCATCCGGCGATTCCTGCTAAGACCGCCCGCACATGAGCGACATCGATGTTCTGAATCCAACCCTGGCGGGCAAACGCGAGCAGACCAAGGCCGCCAACCGCCGCGCCATTCTGGATGCCGCGCGGCAGGTTTTCGCGGAGCTGGGCTTCGAGTTGGCCAGCGTGCGCGACATCATCCGGCGCACCAACCTGTCGGTCGGGGCCTTCTACAACTACTTCCGGTCGAAGGAGGAGGTGTACGAGGCGCTGTCCGATGACGGCGCGCGCCGCTTCCGGCCGCTGCTGCAGGCCGAAGGCGAGAAGGCCAGCGACTTTGCGAGCTACATCCGCGGCGCCATCACCGCCTACTACCGCTTCCTGGTCGACGAGCAGAAGATGGTTGCGCCGATCGCCGGCCATGCGCTTGCGCATCCGCACGTGCGCATCGAGACGCCTGAGATGAAGGCCGTGTTCGACCAGGTGAAAGCCTCGGTCGCCAACGTGCTCGAGCGGGAGCGCGGCCCGCACGTGGACGTCGACTACCTGGCCGCCGCCTGCATCGCGATCGCGCGCGAGGTGGGCGACCTGATGCTGGAGCGCCGGCCGATCGACGTCGACGCCGCGGTCGAGTTCGCCGTGCAGATGATCCTCGGCGGCCTTCCGGCCCTGCCGCAGCTGAAGGCGTAGCGCGGCCGCGCGCCCCTAGCCTCCGTGGCCGACGGTTCATTCCCGAAGCTGGCGCTGAACGCGATCCTGTCGCTGCCGACGCCGGCGCTGCGCATGCTCGCGGGCGGCGGGGTGGTGTTCCAGGGCGGGCGCACGCTCGATCCGCGGATGCAATACCTCGCGCACGCCGCGCGCCGGACCCAGGGCGGCGCCTTTACGCCCGAGCTTCTCAGAACCGCGGCCGCCGAAGCGCTGCGCCTGGTCGCCGGCGGTGCCGAGCTGGGCGTGCGCTACGAGCCGCTGACGATCGAGGGCGCGCAAGGCCCCATCCCGGCGCGGGCCTATCGTCCGGTCGCCCAGGATCCGGCCGCCCCGGTTCTCGTCTACGCCCACTTCGGGGGCGGGGTGATCGGCGACCTCGAGACCTGTCACGTCTTCTGCACCATCCTGGCGCGCATCGCCCGCTGCGCGGTGGTCTCCGTCGACTACCGCCTGGCGCCGGAGCATCGGTTCCCGGCCGGCGTCGACGATGTGGGGGCCGCGTATCGCTGGGTGCTGGGCAAGGCGGAAAGCTTCGGCGCGCCGGCCGGCAGAGCCGCGATCGGCGGCGACTCGATGGGCGGCGCGTTCGCGGCCGTCGTCTGTCAGGACCTGAAACGCGCCGGCGAGCCGCAGCCGGTCTTGCAGCTGCTGATCTATCCGTGCGTGGATCTGGCCAGCGAAACCAGCTCGATGACCATCTACGCGAACGCCTACCCGCTACCGACCGGCCTCATGCAGTGGTTCGCCGCCCAGTATCTCGGGCCGGACGGCGACCCGACCGATCCGCGCGCCTCGCCGATCCGCGCCGAGGACCCGAGCGGCCTCGCGCCGGCGATCGTGGTCACCGCCGGCTTCGATCCCCTCGTCGACCAGGGCGAGGCCTACGCGAGGCGCCTGCGCGACGCCGGCGTCCCGATCGTCTACCGCTGCTACGACAGCCTGGCCCACGCCTTCACTGCGTTCACCGGCGCCGTGCCGGCGGCCGACGTCGCCTGTCGCGAGATCGCCGGCCTCGTGCGGGAAGGCTTCGAAGGACGGATTCCCTAGCAAGATGCGCGCACTCGTCGTCGAACGCCTCGCCCCGAACTACGAAGGCTGCGTGCTCAAGGAGATGGAGACGCCCAAGCCCGGCCCGGGCGAGGTGCTGATCAGGGTGCGCGCTGCGGCGGTGAACTTTCCGGACCTCTTGCAGACGCGCGGGGAATACCAGCACAAGCCGCCGCTGCCGTTCATCCCCGGGCTCGAGCTCTCCGGCGAGATCGAGGCGCTGGGCGAAGGCGTCGAGCGCTGGAAGGTGGGCGACGCCGTGGTCGGCGGGGCGCGCATCGGCGGCTTCTCGGACTATGCGCTGACGCATTCGATGGCGCTCCGGCCAAAGCCGGAGCGGCTGTCGTTCGCCGAAGCCGCGGCCTACGGCGCCGCCTATCTCACCGCCTATGTCTCGCTGGTCAGGCGGGCGGAGATCGCACCCGGCGAGTGGCTGCTGGTGCATGGGGCCGCGGGCGGCGTCGGCCTTGCTGCGGTGGACCTCGGCAAGGTGTTGGCGGCGAAGGTGATCGCCGCCTCGGCGTCCGACGAGAAGCTGGCCGTGGTCGCCAGGGAGTACGCGCCCGAGGCCACCGTGAACGTCACCGGCGGCTTTCGCGAACGGGTGAAGGAGCTCACCGGCGGGCGCGGCGCCGACGTGATCTACGATCCGGTGGGCGGCGACGTTTTCGACGAGAGCGTGCGCTGTATCGCCTTCAACGGCCGCCTCCTGATCGTCGGCTTCACCTCGGGGCGGATCCCGACCGTCTCGGTGAACATGCCGCTGATCAAGGGCTTCTCGGTGATGGGCGTGCGCGCCGGCGAATACGGCCGCCAGTTTCCGGAGAAGGGCCGCGAGAACGCCAAGGCGGTCTGGGACCTCGCCAACGAAGGCAAGATCCGCCCGCGCGTGCACGCCGAGCTGCCGCTCGACGCCTGGCGCGAGGCCTTCGACCTGCTCGCCGACCGCAAGGTGATCGGCAAAGCCATCATCCGCCCCGACCTCTGAGCGCGGCCGCCCCGCTCCGCGCGCGGCTTGACCCGCTGGTGGCGACGCCGCACGATCAAGCGCCAGCCAGTGGAGCTTCTGTTGTCTTGAGCCTGACCGACTGACGGCGTCCGAAGATGCGGACGCCTGTCGCTAGCCCCGGCGGTTCACACAGCGAACCGTTGCGTTCGATCGCGTCAGACCGAGACAAACGTCCATGACACCCAACGAACCGCGCGGTGCGTCCGCGCAGCCGACCTCGCGGCGCTACGCGGGGATCGAGGATCTGCCGCTCTTCATCGACTTCGCCAGCCGCTCGACCAAGGAGCGCGCGCCCCTGCGCGCCCGCTGGCACCCTGGCGACGTGGTCTGGCAGTTGAACGGCCAAGCCGATCGGCCGCACCGCAACCGCCTCTACCTCGGCCCCGACGGCAGGGTCGAGGTCGTGGCCTGGGTCGTCACGGAGGACGAGTTGTGGCTCGAGGCCACGCCGGCCGGCGAGGCGCGCATCGGCGAGGCGATCGAGGCGGCGGAAGCCTGGCGGCGCTCGCGGCCGTCGGAGGGACCAAGCCGCACCCTCTCCGTGCCGACCTCGGAGCACGACCGCGTCCGCATCGCGACGCTCGAAGCGCTTGGCTACCGACAGTCCGCCCCGTCGGGCGTGGGGTTCAGCATGGACCTCACCCAGCCGCTGCCGGACGCCGGCGCGCCCGAGGGCTTCATCGTCCGCGACTGCGTGGGCGTGGACCCGGCCTTGCGCGCGGCCGCCCACCGCGCGGCCTGGAGCCACCTCGAGCACATGAATATCCACGGCGAGTCACAGTTCTCGACCGAACGCTACCTCAGCCTCCGAGAGATGCCCGTGTACGACCCCCGGCTGGACATGCTCGTGGTCGCCCCGGACGGGAGCTTCGCGGCCAACTGCATCTGTTGGGCCGACGCCGAAAGCGGGGTTGGAACGTTCGAGCCGGTGGGGACGGCGCTCGCCTTTCGCGGCCGGCGTCTCGTTCGCTTCATGATGCGCGAGGCGGTCAGGCGGCTGAAGGCGCGCGGGCTTCGCGAGGCGCGCGTCGGGACCGCGCATTTCAATACGGCGGCGATCGCGGCCTATCTCGCCGCCGGCTTTGTGCTGACCGACCGGGGCCACATGTGGACCAAGACCATAACCTAGACGTCAGGTCCCAGAATTGACTTCACGGCGGCCCTCGCCTATCCACGCGCGCTCTTTCGCCGGCCTGGAAAGCAAGCCCCGTGAAGCGGACCTATCAACCGTCGCGCCTGGTGCGCAAACGCCGCCACGGCTATCGCGCGCGGATGGCGACCAAGGCCGGCCGCAAGGTGGTCGCGCGCCGCCGCAGCCGCGGCCGCAAGCGCCTGACCGCTTAGGCTCGGAACACCTCTCCCGGAGGGAGACGCGAAGGGGCGGCGCGGCATGAGCGACAAGCCCCCCATCGAACGCATGAAGAAGCGCGCGGCCTTTCTGGCCGCGGCGAAGGGCGCCGTGGCCACGCGCGGGGCGGTCGTGGTGCAGGTCGTCGACCGCGCCGACGGGCGCGCGGCGATCGGCGTCGGCTTCACGGCGACCAGGCGGATCGGCGGCGCCGTCGTTCGCAACCGCGCCAAGCGGCGCCTGCGCGAGGCGGCCCGGCGGCTCGTCCCCCTTCATGCGAAAGCGGGCCGTGACTATGTGATCATCGCCCGGGCCGGAACGGCGAGAAGGCCGTGGGCGCGGCTGCTTGACGATCTCGAAAGCGCGCTGATAAGCCTCGCCGCCACTTAAGGTCCCGGCGGCAGTCGCGCGGCGGCCGCCGACCGGTGACCGAAAGCCTCGATGGACCGAGAGACGCTCCGCAACACGATCACGTTCGTCGTGCTCGCCGCGATGATTTTGATCGTCTACCAGTTCTTCGTGATCGGCCCGCAGGCCGCCCGGCGCGCGGCCGAACAGCGCGCGCAGAGCGCCGCAGCCGCGGCGCATCAGGCGCAGCCGCAGGCGGGTCAGGCGGCGGCGTTCCTCAGCCAGTCGCAGGCGCTGGCCGTGAGCCCGCGCGTCGCCATCGATACGCCGACCCTTTCCGGGTCGATCGCGCTGCGCGGCGCGCGCATCGACGAGCTCTACCTCAAGCGGTACCGCGAGCAGCTCAGCCCGAAGTCGCCGCTGGTGCAGCTCTTCCGGCCGGAGGGCACGCCCAGCGCCTTCTTCGCCCAGGTGCTGTGGCAGGGGCAGAACGTCGCCGGCGTCCCGAGCGGCCAGGAGCTGTGGACCGCGCCGGCGAACGCGAGGCTGACCCCCGCCACGCCGCTCGTGCTCACTTACGACAACGGCCAGGGGCTGAAGTTCACCCGCACCATCGCCATCGACCAGAATTACATGTTCACGCTTACCGACCAGGTGGCCAATACGGGCGCGTCGCCGGTGTCGCTCGCGCCCGGCGGCGTGGTCGAGCAGGTCGGCACGCCGGCCGACTTCGTCACCCAGGGCGGCAAGGCGCACGCGACGTCGACCCTGGTGCACGAGGGCGGGGTCGGCGTCGTCGACGGCAAGCTGGAGATCCCGAGCTACACCTGCGTGTTCGGGCAGCTGTTCTGCAATCTCTGGAAGGCGGGCCAGCCGATCAATCAGACCGGCGACAATGGCTGGCTGGGCGTGACCCAGAAGTACTGGATGGCGGCCCTGGTGCCGCCGCAGGGCGCGCCGATGAGCGCCACCTACGACGTCCAGCAGCGGCCGAACGGTCCGGACGTCTACCAGACCGCCTTCGCCGGCGCGGCGGTGAAGCTCGCGCCGGGCGCGACGACGACGCAAACGACGAGGCTCTACGCCGGACCGAAGGACGTCTCGCTGATCAAAGGCTACGAGTACTCCGGCGACGTTCCGGCCTTCCCCTGGTCGCCGCATACGGCCAAGCCCACCGACATCCCGCGTTTCGACCAGTCGGTCGACTGGGGCGTCTACTGGTTCTTCACCCGCCCGATCTTCGCCGGGCTCGAGTTCTTCCACGGCCTGATCGGCAACATCGGCCTGTCGATCATGGCGCTGACGGTGGTGATCCGGCTCGCGCTCTTCCCGCTCGCCAACAAGAGCTACGAGTCGATGAGCCGCATGCGCAAGGTGCAGCCGCAGGTGGACGCGCTGCGCAAGCAGTACGCCGACGACCAGGCCAAGCAGCAGCAGGAGATGATGGCGCTGTATCAGCGCGAGAAGATCAACCCGCTGATGGGCTGCCTGCCGCTCTTGATCCAGATCCCGATCCTCTACTCGATCTACAAGGTGCTGACGGTCACCATCGAGATGCGCCAGGCGCCGTTCTTCGGCTGGATCCAGGACATGTCGGCGCGCGACCCGACGACGCTGTGGAACCTGTTCGGCCTCATTCCGTGGAACCCCGCGAGCGCGCCGTTCATCGGCGGTGCGCTGGACGGCTCGCTGCACATCGGCCTTTTGCCCATCGTCTACGGCTTCACGATGTGGCTCTCGACCTCGATGAGCCCGCCGGCGCCCGACCCGGTGCAACAGCGGATGCTGCAATTCCTGCCGCTGATCTTCACCTTCACGCTGGCGCAGTTCACGGTTGGCCTGCTCATCTATTGGACCTGGAGCAACGTGCTCACCATCCTGCAGCAGTACGTGATGATGCACCGGTTCCAGGTGGACAACCCGATCGACAACTTCCTCGCCCGCTTCGCCAAGCCGAGACCCTCGGGGTGAGCGACGCGGCGGCGTTCGCGCCCGAGGCGCTGGAGGCCGCGCGGGTGATGTTCGCCCGCCAGGCGCGCTTCCTGCTCGGCGCCGCCCGTATCGACGACCTGCCGCCGCCCGACCTCCCGGAGGTCGCCTTCGCCGGCCGCTCCAACGTCGGCAAGTCGTCGCTGATCAACGCGCTTACCGGCCGCAAGGCCCTGGCGCGCACCTCGAACGAGCCCGGGCGGACCCGCGAGGTGAACCTCTTCCTGCTGGACGGGCGCCTCAGGCTCGCCGACCTGCCGGGCTACGGCTTCGCGCGGGCGGCGAAGGGGACGAAGGCGCGCTTCCAGAGCCTCGGGCGCGCCTACCTGCGTGGGCGGCCGAACCTGAAGCGGGTCTATCTGCTGATCGACGCCCGCCACGGGCTGAAGACGACCGACGCCGAGGCGCTGGATGCGCTCGACCTGGCGGCCGTTTCCTACCAGATCGTGCTCACCAAGGCCGACAAGCTGAAGGCCGACTTCGTCCCGCGGGCGATCGAGGCCGCCCGCGCCGCCGTCGCCCGCCGTCCGGCCGCCTTCCCGCGCGTGCTCGCCACCTCGGCGGCGACGGGCCTCGGCCTTGCGGAGCTGCGGGCCGAGGTGGCGGAAGCGGCGGGCGCTTCGTGACAATCCTGCGCCGCTGCTCTATCGAGCCGCCGCCATGAACGACGCGATCACCGATCCGGAGGCGGCGGCCTGGGCCACGGCGAAGACGCTCGCCGAGGCGCTGCCGTTCATCCAGATCTACGACCGCGAAACCGTGGTGATCAAATACGGCGGCCACGCCATGGGCGAGGAGGCGGTCGCCAAGCAGTTCGCCGCGGACGCCGTGCTGCTCAAGCTGCTCGGCCTGCATCCGGTGGTCGTGCACGGCGGCGGCCCGCAGATCAGCGCCATGCTGGAGCGGGCGGGGGTGAAGTCGACGTTCGTCGATGGCCTTCGCGTCACCGACCAGGCCACGATGGAGGTGGCCGAGATGGTGCTCTCCGGCGCCATCAACAAGGAAATCGCCAACTGGATCACCCAGGCGGGCGCCGAGGCCGACGTCCGCGGCGTCGGCCTCTCCGGCAAGGACGCCGGGCTGATCACGGTCGAGAAGCTGCACCGGACCAAGAAGGATCCGGGCTCGAGGCTGGAGCAGGCGGTCGACCTCGGCTTCGTCGGCGAGCCGACCCGCGTCGACCCGAAGCTGCTCGAGGCCCTGATCTACGCTGACCAGGACTACATCCCGGTCGTTGCGCCCATCGGCGTGGCCGAGGGCGGGCAGACCTACAACATCAACGCCGACACCGTCGCCGGCGCGCTGGCGAGCGCTCTGAAGGCCAAGCGCATGCTGCTGCTTACTGACGTGAAGGGCGTGCTCGACGCCGACGGGCGGCTGATCGAGATGCTGAGCGTCGACGAGGCCAAGGCCGCCATCGACAGCGGGGTCGTCAGCGGCGGCATGATCCCCAAGGTCGAGACCGCGATCGCCGCCGTCGAGGGCCGGGTCGAGGGCGTGGTGATCCTGGACGGCCGCCGGCCGCACGCCATGCTGATGGAGCTCTTCACCGCGCACGGCTACGGGACGCTGATCTACGACCCGACGGCGCCCAGGAGCACGCACGCCAGCCTCGCCGCGCGCCGCCGCGCCCGCGCCGCCAAGCGCGCGTGATGGCCGAAGCAGCGGGCGCCGACCTCCGTCACATCCGGGTCTGGCTGTTCGATCTCGACAACACCCTCTACCCGGTCGGCAACGCCTTCATGGCCGCGATCGAGCAGCGGATGACCGGCTTCGTCGCCCGCGAGCTCGCCTTGAGCTGGGACGACGCATGGCGCCTGCAGAAGCGCTATCTGCACGAGCACGGCACGACGCTCGCGGGCCTGATGGCCAACCACGGCATCGATCCGCAGGGCTACCTGGACGAGGTGCACGACGTCTCGCTCGACGCGCTCGAGCCGGATCCGCGCCTGCGCCAGGCGCTCGCGCGCCTGCGCGGCCGGCGGCTGGTGTTCACCAACGGCGACGCCCGCCACGCAGCGCGGGTCCTCGACAAGCTGGCGCTGTCCGATCAGTTCGAGGCGGTGTTCCACATCGCCGCCGCGGACTACGTGCCGAAGCCGCACCCCGATACCTTCGCTCGTATGATCGCCGCGCACGCGATCGATCCGCGCGAGACCTGCTTCTTCGAGGATTCGGAAAAGAACTTGGCGCCCGCCGCCGCGCTCGGCATGACGACGGTCCTTGTCGGGCCGCACGCCAGCGCGTGCACGTCGGCGTTCGTGCAGCATCGCACCGCCTCGCTCGCCGACTTCCTGGCGGCGGCGCGGATCTGAAAGGGAGCGGAAAGCCAATGCCCAGCGAACGCTGGACGCTCGAAGACCTGGAAGCCGCGATCGAGAAGACGTGGGACGAGCGCGAGGCGCTGCATCACACCACCCAGGGGTTCGCCCGCGAGACGGTCGAGGGAACGATCGAGCTGCTGGACTCCGGCGAGCTCAAGGTCGCCGAGAAGATCGACGGCGCCTGGGTCATCCGCCAGTGGCTCAAGAAGGCGGTGCTGCTGCACTTTCGCCTGCACGCCAACGAAGTGATGAGCAACGGCCCGGCGCTGAACCACGCGCCCGGCCTTGGCCCCTGGTGGGACAAGGCGCCCAGCAAGTTCGGAACCTGGACGGCGGCCGACTTCGAGCGCGCCGGCTTCCGCGCCGTGCCGGGCGCGATCGTCCGACGGGGAGCCTTCATCGGCCGCAACGCTGTGCTGATGCCATCGTTCGTCAACATCGGCGCCTGGGTGGGCGAGGGGACCATGGTCGACACCTGGTCGACGGTCGGCAGCTGCGCGCACGTCGGAGCGAACTGCCACATCTCAGGCGGCGCCGGCATCGGGGGCGTGCTCGAGCCGCTGCAGGAGAGCCCGACCATCATCGAGGACAACTGCTTCATCGGCGCCCGCGCCGAGGTGGCCGAGGGCGTGATCGTGCGCGAGGGGAGCGTGCTCTCGATGGGCACCTTCATCACCGCCACGACGCCGATCATCGACCGGCGCACCGGCGAGACCCGCCTGGGCGAGGTGCCGCCCTATTCGGTGGTCGTTTCCGGCTCCAAGCCCAACGCCCACGACCCCGCGCTGCCCTCGAC
>DATGIN010000126.1:0-2718 GCA_035295705.1 Caulobacteraceae bacterium | reverse complement strand
CATCGATGCTCTGACGGACGGCGGGAGGACGGTCACCTTCTGCTACCTCAACCATCATGACGCCAATATAAGCCGCTACGTCATCTATCTGGCCGCCGGGAATAAGCCGATCCAGCCGATCGACCCGCGCATCACCAACGGCCAGTTCAGCGGCGGCCCGTAGCCGTCCGGACACCCGGATCGGCAGGCCATAGGTCGATTAAGGCGTCGCCAGGATCTGGCCGAGCTGCTGCATGAGCTGGCCGTAGCGGACGTAGTCACCGGCGGCGTAGGCCTGTTGCATCTGCCGGAACACCGCGCGAGCCTGGGCGAGCTGGTCCGGACCGGGGCCAGACGCGGCGGGCGCGCCCTGTCCGGCCGCCGCCGCCGGTTGCGGCGCCCCGCCCACCAGCAGGCTTTCGGCCGCGCTCAGGCTCTCGGCCCACTCGATACGGCGGTCGTCCGGCATCAGCTGAGCGAAGACGACGCGCGCCAGCGCCGGGATGCCGGTCTGTTCGGCCTCGATGTAGATCGGCTCGATGGCGACCAACTGGCCGCTGGCCAACGGCAGGATGAGCAGGTTGCCGCGAATGACGTGCGAGCCGCGCTGGTCCCAGAGCGTGAGGTCAGCCGAGAAGCGGCTGTCGGAGTTGATCCGCGACTCGACCTGCGCCGGGCCGTCGACGAACTGGCCTTTCGGAAAGCGGAAGGCGACCAGCTTGCCGTAGTTGTCGCCGTCGGACCGCCCGGCCAGCCATCCAGCCAGCTGGTTCTTGCCCGCCACCGCCAGGGGCAGCATGAGCGTGAACTCGGGCGCCGCCGACCCGGGGATCTGAGCCATCACGTAGTAGGGCTGAACCTCGATCTCGCTGTTGAGGTAGAGCTCCTTCGGCGCCTCCCACCTGTCCTCGCGGTTGTAGAAGGTGGTCGGGTTGGTCATGTGGTAGGTGCCGTACATCTCGGCCTGGACGGTGAAGAGATCCTCCGGATAGCGGATGTGGCGGCGCAGACTCTGCGGCATCGCGGCCCCGTCCCTGAAGAGGCCGGGCAGCATCTTGCGCCAGGCCTTGATGATCGGATCGTCGGGCGCGAAGACGTAGAGCGTCACCGAGCCGTCGTAGGCGTCGACCACCGCCTTGACCGCGTTCCGCAGGTAGTTGCGGTCATGAAAGGCGTCGACCGACCCCTCGTAGGCCTCGCTGTAGGGATAGTTCGACGAGCTGGTGTAGCCGTCGAGGATGTAGGCGTAGTGGGCGCCGTTGGCGACGATATAGGGATCGCGGTCGAAGGTGAGGAACGGCGCCAGGCGCTCGACCCGCTCGACCACGTTGCGGCGGATCAGGATGCGGCTTTCGGGCGTGAAGTAGCTGGAGAGGAAGAGCCTCGGGCCATCGAACTCGCGGGCCACGACCAGCTTGCGCCAAAAGCTCGACAGCGGGATGCCGCCCGAGCCTGAGTAGGTGGTCTCGGCGTTCGCGTCGCCGCGCGGGAAGTCGAACTCCTTCTCGGTGGTGCGGACGTAGACGCGGTCGTTGGTCTGTCGGCCGTAGTAGATCTCGCCGCGCGCGACGGCGAGCTCGCCCTTGGCCTGCACCGGAATGTCGTGCGCCCAGAGCTCGGGATCGCCGCGCGCATCGATCTCGTTCGCCGGCACCGCGACGACGCCGAAGCCGTGGGTGTAGCGAAGCGCGAGGTTCACCCACACCTGCGCCGCCTCGGGCAGCTTCGTTACGTCCAGCTCGCGCGCGGTGATCATCACCTGCCGCTCGACGCCATCGATCAGGTAGCGGTCGATGTCGACGCCGCTGAACGCGTAGTAGGGGCGAAGCCCTTGCGTCTGCTGCAGTTGCGGCTCGAGCACGCGCCAATCCCAGATGCGCGCATCGCGCAAGGTGGGCTGGTTGGTGTCGAGGTCGGCCTTGGTCATCGGCGAGGAGGAGACGGCGAATTCCTGCTCCTGCACGTTCGGCCCCTGCAGGCCGAAGGCGTTGCGGGTGCCGGCGATGCTGCGCACGAGGTAAGGCTGCTCGAGGGTGATCTGGTTGGGGCCGACGTAGAGTCGCTCGACCGCCGCCGGGGCGATCTGCGCGGCGAAATAGATGGCGATGAAGGCCACGACCGGCGTCGCCCAGCGGCGGCGCGAGGCCAGGAGCCAGCTGCGCGCCCGCGGCGAGAAGCCGGCGGCGGCGAGCACGGCGGCGGCGGCGATCCAGGCGGCCATGATCACCAGGTACGCCGGCATCCAGGCGTGGACGTCGATCCACGAGGCGCCGGCGACGACGCCGGAATGGCCGTCGATGACGAGGTGGTAGCGCCCGAGAAAACGCAGCAGCGCACAGGCGAGACAGAAGAGCGCCCCCAGGCCGAGGCCTTGCGGCAGCCAGCCGCGCCAGGCGGCCTCGCCGGCCGCGAGCGCCCGCGCCATGACCGCCTCGACGGTGTCGGCCGGCAGCGCTTCGACGACCGAACGCCGCCCGCCCCGCCGGTCGGCCAGCTGGCGGCGGAGGCGAAACGGCATGCGCAGATAAGAGATGCTGCCGATGAGCGCCCAGCCGACGATGGTCAGCGCGATCAGCGTCATGGCGAGGTTCGCGGCCGCCTCGTACACCGGCAGCCTGAGGAGATAGAACGACAGGTCGAGGCCGAACGCGGGGTCGCGGATTCCGGACGGCGTCGCGCCGAGGGCGCCGGCGAGCTGCGCCCAGATGCCGGTCGCGCCGGAGGCCACGAGCGCGGCGG
>DATGIN010000125.1:0-14260 GCA_035295705.1 Caulobacteraceae bacterium | reverse complement strand
CGACGGCATCGGCCTGGCCAACAAGGAGCAGGCGGAGCAGCAGGAGGCGGCGCTGCGCGCGATGGGCCGCGAGCCGCGCCGCGGCGGCGCCGGCTTCATCACCATGGACGAGCCGGAACACTCGACCCATCGCAAGGCGGTGAGCCCGACGGTCGCTCCCGCCAACATCATCAAGATGTCGCCGGTGGTGCGCGAGCGCGCCGGGGCGATCCTCGACTCCCTGCCGATCGGCAAGCCCTTCGACTGGGTCGACCTGGTGTCGAAGGAGCTCACCGCCATGACGCTGGCGACGCTGTTCGACTTCCCGTTCGAGCAGCGGCGAAACCTGACCTACTGGTCGGACATGTTCATGAACTCGCCCGGCCACGGCCCGGTGAAGAGCTGGCAGCACAAGGCCGAGGCGATCGGCGAGTGCTTCACCGCCTTCGAGGGCCTGTGGAACCAGCGCCTCGAGGCCGAGCCCGACATCGACCTGATCTCGATGCTGATCCACAACCCGGAGACGCGAGCGATGTCGCGCGAGCAGTATCACGGCACGGTGGTGCTGCTGATCGTCGGCGGCAACGACACCACCCGCAACACCATCTCCGGCAGCGTCTACTGGCTGAACAAGAACCCCGACCAGTACGCTCGGCTGCGCGCCGACCCGAGTCTGGTGCCGAACCTCGTCTCCGAGACCATCCGCTACCAGACCCCGCTCGCGCACATGAGCCGCGTCGCCACGCGCGACGTCGAGCTTGGCGGCAAGACCATCAAGAAAGGCGACCGTGTGGTCATGTGGTACATCTCGGGCAACCGCGACCCCGCCGCGATCGAAGACCCCGACGTCTACGACATCACCCGCGCGCGCCCGCGCCACCACATGTCGTTCGGGTTCGGCATCCACCGCTGCGTCGGCAACCGCGTCGCCGAGATGCAGCTGACCATCATCTGGGAAGAGATCCTGAAGCGTTTCCCGGTGATCGAGGTGGTGGGCGAGCCGGTCCGCAGCTGGTCATCCTTCGTGCACGGCTACGAGAGCATGCAGGTGGTCATCCCCGCCCGCGCCTAGAGTTCGACACCCGGGGCCGGCCGGTCTCGGCCTCCGCAAGGCCGGGAACCAGCAAGTCCTCTCGGACGCCATGGCGGTCCCGTGAAATGGGTTGCGGCTTCGCTTGGCGCCTTGCAGGCTAAGCGCAGCTGACTGGCAGTCCCAAGGGGGCCGGGACTCATGGATGCGGCTCGCGACCTGCTTCGCGCGGACAATGGCTTTGTGCGTTGGCGGCTGGGCTACGGCGCCTTCATCGGGGCCGAATACCCCTATTTCTACATGGAGACGCCGAAGGCCGCCTGCACGACGACCAAGGCCCTGCTCTGGCGCCTCGAGGGCCTGGGTCCGAGGCCGTGCGAGACGAATCGCCTGCATGAGCGCCCGTGGTGGGACCGGCGTCGGTCCCCGCTGACGGTTCCGGAGGAGCAAGCGCGAGAGGCGCTGGTTGGCGGCTCGGTGTTCCGCTTCTTCGTCTGGCGCGATCCCGTCGCCCGGCAGTTGTCGGCGTACAACGAAAAGATCCGCCTCGGTCACTACGCCGCCGGCTCTCCGCTGGCCGCCTTGGTTGGCCGGATCAGAACCGCGTTCGATCTTCGACCGGAGCAGGAGATTGGCTTCGATCAGTTCTCGGAGTTCGTGTGCGCCATGCCCGACCGAGATCGCGAGCACCACGTCATGTCCCAGCGGATGCAGCTGCTCACGGACTTCATCGACTACCACTACGCCGTCCGGACGGACGACTACGCGGCGGGCATGGCGGATGTGCTGAGCGCGATCGGCGTGCCGAAGCGCCGTCGCCCCGATCTGACCGAGCGGCACAATTCATCCTGCTGCGACGCCGTGTTGGTCTCGAAGGCGACCTCGGACAGGATCCGCAAGGCATACGCGGCGGACTACGATCTCATCCGGGCCTTCGAGCGGGCCGGGGCGACACGTCCGGCGCGATAGACGCCAGTCGCCGGATCGCCCCCGATCTGGGTCTGAGTCGGGCCGTCCAGACAGGCCGCGCGCGGCGGCTCTGCAGGGGCTAAAAGCTCGTCGCAAAGGTCCCCTGCGGAGCTGGTCGATGGACACCCGGACCATCAGCGTTGGCGCGTTCAGCTTCACGGTCGATATGGCCGGGCCACCGGACGGCCCGCCGGTTTTGCTACTGCATGGCTTTCCGGAGTCGCGGCGGATGTGGGCGCCGGTGGCCGAAGCGCTGGGCGTTGCGGGCTACCGCGCGATCGCCCCCGACCAGCGCGGCTACGCCGCCGGAGCGCGGCCGGCGGCCACCGAGGCCTACGAGACGCGCCACCTGCTAAACGATGCGCTTGGGCTGATGGATGTCCTCGGCTGCCGCCGCTTCCATCAGGTGGGTCACGACTGGGGCGGCCAGCTGGCGTGGTTGCTCGCCGCTCACTACCCGCAGCGGCTGATCTCGCTCGGCGTCGCTTCGCGGCCGCATCCGGCCGCTTTCGTGCGCGCGATGCGCGAGGACGCCGCCCAGGCCGGGCGCTCTGGCCATCATCGCAGCTTCCAGGAGGCCGACGCCGTCACGCGGATGCGGGCGGCTGCGCTGGCGCCGCTGCGCCGGGCGATGGAGACCCAGGCGGTTCCGCCCGCCAGCGCCGAGGATTACATCGCCAACCTCCTGCAGCCCGGCGGCATCGAGGGGGCGATGAACTGGTACCGCGCCGGGGCGGGATCTGGCCTGACGGTCGCCGACACGCCGGTGGTCAGCCTGCCGACTCTCTACATCTGGGGTCGGAACGACGCGACGGTCGGCGAGCGCGCCGCCGAGCTCACCGCCGAGTACGTGCGTGGCCCCTACAGCTTCGTCCCGGTCGCCCAAGGGACCCACTTCGTTGTCGACCAGTTCCCCGGGCTCGTCGCCGACCTCGTGTTGCAGCATATCCGAGCGAACGGCGAGCAAAGCGCATAGGGAAGGGTCGCGTCGCCGGCGCTCAACCGACGGCGCCGGAATCGACTCCCCACCGGGGAGCGACGCCCGCAGCGCGTGAACGCCTACAGGCGGCTGTTCGAGGCCGCCAGGCGCCGTCCGAGCGCTACGAAAGCGACCAGGCCGAGCGCTGTCGCGCCGGCGAACAGGCCATAGAGCGGCGCAAAGCCGTGCGCGTTGGCCAGGAGCGAGCCGGCGAGCACCGGTCCGAGCGCACCGCCGATGGCGAGCGCGGCCGGCATCAAGACCGCCACGTGGCCGCGCTGGTCCGCCGAGGCGATCATGCCCATCTGGTAGGCCATCGGGAAGTTCCACAGGCCGACGGCCAACACGACGCCGACCAGATAGCCGGGGAAACCATGTCCCCACTGGAGCGCCGCGGCGCCGGCAATCGCCAGCAGCAAGCCGGCTGCCAGCGGCTTGGCGCGGCCAAGGCGGTCGCCGATGACAGCGGCCGCGATGCCGGCTGCGCCGCTGGTCACGAGGGCGGCCATGAATGTGGCGGAGGCGGCCTGATTGCTGACGCCGAACGATGGAGCGAGCTGGGTGATGAACGCCCACAGCGCTGAGAGGCCGGCGAACGAGACGAAAAGCCCCACCAGCCCCGTCCAGGGCGCCCAGTCACGCCGCATGGCGGCGACGCCGCTTCGCCGTCCCTTCATCGCGAACCGCTCCGCCGGCGGAGTCAGCGCGCGCTTGGCCGGGAAGGCCGCCAGTCCGACGAGCGCGAAAACGCCGACGATGGCGGCGAGGGCGAGGGCCGCGCCCGAAAAGCCCCAGCGCGGAATGGCCAGGCCGGTGAGCGTCACGAGCGCAAGGCCGCCGAGGATCACCTCCGCCGTCAGCTTGACCCCGAAGGCCGGGTCCGGCCGGTGGTTCTCGGACACCACCGCGATGCAGAGGGTGTAGAGGACGCCGAGGCTGGCGCCGGCGACCACCAGCGCCGTCAGCAGCGCGCCATAGGTCGAGGCCAGCCCGCACGCCGCCAGACTGGCCACCGAGACGGCCGTCGCGCCGCCGACCAGCGCCCGCCAGTTGAACCGGCCGAGCCACTGGTTGGAGGTGGCGGCCACCAGGGCGAAGCCGGCCAGATAGCTCGATCCCACGACGCCGACCTGGCCCGCGTCGAGCGAGAAGCGCGTCGCCGCCGCGGTCAGCAACGCGGGCATGACGTTGAAAAGCAGCGCGGCGGCCGCCGAGACCACCGAGGCGGCGACGAGGACGCTGAGCGGCTGGCGATAGACGACCGGCTTGGGCGGCAGCGGACGTGGGACCGCAGCCGGCGCGGCGCGCGGCGCCAGCGTCCCGGACGGCGGAATCCGCACCTTCAGGCTGACGTAGCCCTTGGTGAAGGGGCTGGCGACATAGACCGGATCGTCGACGACCTCGATCAGGGGGTAACGCTTGAGGATCTCTTCCCAGACCACGCGCAGCTGCATCTCGGCCAGCCGGTTGCCCATGCAGCGGTGGATGCCGAAGCCGAACGAGACGTGATGGCGCGGCCGCTCGCGGTCGATGATGTAGTCGTCGGGACGCTCGATCGCGGTCTCGTCGCGGTTGCCCGAGACGTACCACATGATCACCTTGTCGCCCTTGGCGATGCGCTTGCCGCCAAGCTCGGTGTCCTCGGTGGCGGTCCGGCGCATGTGGGCGAGCGGCGTCTGCCAGCGGATGGTTTCCGACACCATCGAAGGGATCAGCTCCGGGTGATCGCGCAGCTTCTGGTACTGGTCGGGGTTCTGGTTGAGCGCCAGGACGCTGCCGGTGATGGTGTTGCGGGTGGTGTCGTTGCCGCCGACGATCAGCAGGATGAGGTTTCCCAGATATTCCATCGGGGCCATGTCGCGGGTCGCCTCGCCGTGGGCGAGCATCGAGATCAGGTTGAAGGCCGGCTCGGCGTTGACCCGCTCGTTCCATAGCCGGACGAAGTACTCGAGGCACTCCATCAGGACGGCGGTCTGCTCCTCCTCCGTCTCGACCAGCGCGCCCGGCGCCGGGAAGGTCGTGGCGACGTTCGACCAGTAGGTCAGCAGCCGACGGTCCTCGAACGGGAAGTCGAGCAGGGTCGCCAGCATCTGGGTCGTCAGCTCGATCGAGACGCGCTCGACCCAGTCGAACGTCTCCCCGATGGGCAGCTCGTCGAGGATCTTGGCCGCGCGCGAGCGGATCAGATCCTCCATGCGCGTGAGATTGGCCGGGGCGACGATCGGCGAGACCACCTTGCGCTGGTGGTCGTGCTTCGGGGGGTCCATCGCGATGAACATCGGCAGCGCCGGCGCATCGCCGCTGCCTTCGTCGTAGATCGAGATGCCGCCGCGACGGATGTCCGATGAGAAGACCTGATGGTTGGTCTCGACGGCCATGATGTCGTCGAACTTCGTCACCGACCAATAGGGGCCGAACTGACTGTCGCGGCAGTAGTGGACCGGATCTTCGCGCCGCAGCCGGGCGAAGTAGGGCCAGTGGCTGTTGGTTCGCCAAAGCTCGATGTTGCTGACGTCGATGTCTTCGAGCGCGATGCTGTTGGCGTCCAGGAGGGTGCGTGCGACGGCGGCGTCATCGGCCATGGGGGATCACTCCGGGGTCGCCGAACCGACGACGGCGACGGCGCGAATCTCGACGCGCAGCGCCTCGAGCGCGAGCTGCGTCACGCCGACGGCGGTCCAGGCGGGGTAATGGCTGGGAAAGTGGGCGTCCTTGACCCGGACGAAGGCGGCCATCTCGCCGCGCAAGTCCGTATGGAAGGTCGTAAGCTCGACCACATCGCCGAGCGTCGCGCCGGCGGTCTCCAGGACGGCTTTGAGGTTGGCGAACGCGAGTTGCGCCTGGGCGTCCAGGCCGTCCGCCGGCTGGAACCGGGTGTCGACCCCGACTTGGCCCGAGACCCAGATCGTGTCTCCCACGCGAACGGCCTGCGAGAAGTGATTCCTTTCGTAGAGGCGTTCGGTTCCGGGAGGATTGATCAACGTGCGTCGCATCGGCCGGCTCGCCTCCCTTAGCGCAGCTGCTGGAAGCAGGAAGCCCGAAACGGCTCGCCGTCGGCCAGGTGCGCCAACTCCTTTTGGAACAGTATCCCTTCGCGCGGAACGCGGGATTTGCTCTTCGCCGGCATCGATCGGAACACCGCATCGTCGCCGAAGAAGCGCAGCACGAGGGTATGGCGGTCGGGAAAGCCGGCGTCGACCGGCGCGCCGCCGTGAAGCGACCCGGGATGCAGCACCACCATGTCGCCGGGCTGGCAGGCCCAGGACAGGATGTCGTAGGCGTCCGGGTCCGCCTTCCGCTCGGCTTCGATGTCGGGCAGCCGCGGCAGCTGTGATTCGGGCCCATGCAGCGGCGCGGTCGGATCGTTCGCGTCCCGGAAGTCCGTCCCGTCGTGGAGCGTGCCCCTGTGCGAGCCACGCACCATCTCCAGCGAGTTCGCCTTCGGCACCGCCTCGAAGCTGATCCAGGCGTTGGCCCAATGGTCGCCGCCCCAGGGCAGGTAGGACGTATCCTGGTGCCATGGCGTGCGGCCGCCGACGCCGCCCTTCTTCAGGAAGACCTCTTCGGCGAAGTACCAGACGTGCTCGGAGCCCCAGAGCTCGGCGAACAGGTCCCCGAACGGAATCGACCGCGCCAGCGCCTTCAGGCGCTCGGCAGCCCCCGGGTTCGCGTTGTCATTGTGATGCTCCTTGTCCGTGCCCCGAAACAGAGTGTGGGCCTGAGGCCCGGGGTTGGCGATGTTCCAGTCGAAGGCCCTGCGGCACATGGCCAGCTGTTCGGAATCGAGGAAGCCTTCGATCAGCACGGCGCCGTCCCGGGCGAAGGCCTCGCGCGTGGATTGGTCCATTGTTCGGCTCCGCAGCAATGCGATAACGCTCCTTACCATCGCATTTGCATTTACACAACGTATGTTGTCTAAATTAAGCGGCCAGCGTGACGAAGGAAGCGAACATCGTGAACTCCGCGTCGCAAGCCGCCGTCGAACCGCCCGCGGCGCCTCGCAAGCGCGGGCGGCCCGTCGGCGATCGGGAGGCGCGCAGCGGCGAGCTCGTCGCCGCGGCCCGAGCCGTCATCGCCCAGGAGGGCTACAGCGGCGCGACCCTCCGCAAGGTGGCCGAGCAGGCCGGGGCCACGACGGGCGCGGTCAGCTACTACTTCGAGAACAAAGAGGCGTTCGTTCTGGCCGTCGCGGAGTCGCTGTTCGACGAGTTCGACGCCTGGCTGAGGGCGCATGGCGAGGCCTGCGATCCCCGGTCGCTGTGCGACAGCCTGCTCAGCTGGACGACCCGCGGCGGCAGCGAGGCCTGGCTGGTCTGCCTGCAGCTGCTGGTGGGCGCGCGCGGCGACGCTGCGCTGGCGGCCGTGATCGCCCGGCGCAACGCAAGCTTCATGGCCAACTTGACCAAGCTGCTTCGGCAGGGCCAGCAAGACGGCCTGATCCGCAACGACTTCCCGGCTGACGTGCTGGCCGACCAGCTGAGCGCCATGGCTGACGGCTGGGCTCTGACCTATCCGCTGGAGCCGGAACGTTTCGGGCATGGGCGAATGCGGCACCTGGCCGACAGCGCCGCCGCCATGCTGGCGCCGCCGGCCGCGTTGCGCCCGGCTAAGCCCCGGCGGCGTCCCGGGCGCCGACACCCGCCAGGGTGACGCCGTCCAGGTCGCGGAGCAGGTGGATCGGGTCGATCAGCTGACCGTCGACCTCGACCCAGCCCATGTGATTGGTCCCGGCGGACCAGCCAAGCAGGCGCTGAATCGACTCCGGATAGCTCGCGACGATCTCCGGCGTCAGGGCCAGGTACATGTTCTCTTCCTGCCTGACGTTGGCGGCGTCGAGCGCCAGACCGACCGCTGTGCGATACTCGTCGGAGGTCAGGTTCGCGCCGCCGGCGTGGAACGTCGAGCCCAGGAAAATCAGCGCCGACCCGGCCGGCATCACGGTCGGGATGGCCTCCGAAAGCGCCGGCTTGCGGTCGTCGTCCCAGACGTGGCTGCCCGGAATGACCAGCGTTCCGCCGTTCTCGGCGGTGAAGTCCGAGAGCGCGCACATCACCTGAACGCGACCCTCGCGGCCGCCGGTGGGATGGCGCCACATGAAGGCGGTGTCGTCGCGATGCAGCGGCTGCGCGGCCTGACCTGGCCCGATCTGGATTGCCTGCGTCACCCCGATGCGGATGTCTGGGGTTATGGCGTGCTTGCGGTCGCCGACCCACACCTCGTGCGGGCGGCAGAGGAAGTGGGCGGCCGCCTCCAGAAGAACGGGATGCGTCGCGATCGGGGCGCAATGCCGCGTGTGAGCGAAGAGGGCGCTCAAGCGGCGGGTCTGGTAGCCGCAGAACCGGTCCCGCCCCGCCGCTTGCCTTTGCAGCCGAGGCAAGAGATCGGAGCGCAAGCCGGCGAGGATTTCCGGCCCCAGGAAGCCTTCGACGATCACACCGCCGTCGCGTTCGAGCGCGGCGACGACCTCGGCGGACGAGGCCTCGCCGGACAACCTGGACAAGCCAACCATCAGCGGGTTCTCCCTTGCACGGATGGACGTCTACACCAGGCCAAAGATTTAGACAACGTTCGTTGTGCTAAATATCGGCACAGCCTCCGCCTCGCGTTAAGTCAACGGCCATTGACGTGCCGCGGCGACGGGCGGAAGCTCGTCCGCGCAGCAGGGATGAAAGCCCCATGAATATCGCCGTGAAGCCGGAAGCCGCCGCCGAGGACGTCGGCGCGATTGCCCTACCCGAGCTCAATCCAGCCAAAGTGGAGCGCTTCGAGAACGACACGCTCTGGCCGGTCTTCGCGCGGCTTCGCCACGAGGATCCGGTTCACTTCACGCCCGACAGCGAGTTCGGCCCCTACTGGTCGATCACCAGGTGGGAAGACATCATGGCGGTGGACACCAACCACCAGACCTTCAGCTCCACCAGCGGCATCGTGCTCACGTCGCTCGAGATGCGCGAGCGGATGCGGCGGGAGCTGGGCGAACGCAGCCCCGAGGAGCGGCGCGAGGCCGCGCGGCGAGGCGAGGATGTCTCGTTCATCGGCCTGGACGAGCCGCACCACGCTCCGAAGCGCAAGGCGGTCAGCCCGACGCTCGCGCCGGCCAACATCGCGGAGATGGCGCCGTTGGTGCGCGAGCGGGCCGGCACGATCCTCGACGAGTTGCCCATCGGCGAGACCTTCGACTGGGTCGACCTGGTGTCGAAGGAGCTGACGTCGATGACGCTCGCCACCATGCTCGACTTCCCCTTCGAGCAGCGGCGCAAGCTGCTCTACTGGACCTCAGGGCGCAACGACGACGGCTCGGAGATGTCGTGGGAGGAGCGGGCGCGCGCCACGCAGGAGCGCCGGGCGGCCTTCGACGACCTCTGGGCCCAGAAATTCGACGCCGAGCCCAGCATCGACATGATCTCGATGCTGGCTCACAACCCGGCCACCCGGCACATGAGCCGCGAGGAGTACCAGGGCAACGTCGTCCTCCTGATCATCGGCGGCAACGACACGACCCGAAACACCATCTCCGGCAGCGTCTTCGAGCTGAACCGGAACCGCGACCAGTACGACAAGCTCCGCGCCGACCCTGCCCTGATACCCTCGATGGTGTCCGAGACCATTCGCTGGCAGACGCCGCTGGCGCACATGGCGCGCACGGCTCTGGCCGACACCGAAGTCGGCGGCAAGACGATCCGCGAGGGGGATCGGGTCGCGATGTGGTACATATCGGGCAACCGCGACGAGAGCGTGATCGCCGACCCGAACGTCTACGACATCACCCGCGAGCGGCCGCGTCACCACATGTCGTTCGGCTTCGGCGTGCACCGATGCGTGGGCAACCGCGTGGCGGAAATGCAGCTGACCATCATTTGGGAAGAGATCCTGAAGCGCTTCCCGGAGATCACGGTGGTCGGCGAGCCGGTGCGCAGCCGCTCGAACTTCTTCCACGGCTTCGAGACCCTCCCCGTCGTCATCCCGGCTCGCGCCTGACAACGGCGTCAGGGGTTCGGCGGCGAAGTCAGAGCCCGCGCACGGCGGCGTCCGCGAGCGCGGCTGCGTGCTCCGTGACCAGGTTGGCATGGCCGGCGCCGGCGACGATGACGGGCTCGACCATGAGCTCGCGCCGCGCGGTCGCCTGCTCCCATGCGGGATTGATCTGATCGTCGCCTGACCCGGAGACGTCGATGCAGTCGACCCTGGGCATCGCCAGCAGCGGGCAGACTTCGTAGAAACCCTTCATCGTGCTCGCGTAGGGCGATGCCTGGATCTGGTCATGTAAGGTCCGCCATTGCGCTTCGGCGGCGTGCGGATCGGCTCGCAGTTTCACAAACGCCTCGGTGACCGGCTGCGCGCCGGTGATGAGCTTGTCCAGAAAGCTGCCGGGAACGACGACGGGCTCAGTCAGGCAGATCTCGATGAACGCCTTTCCGGGCCGCGGGATGCACGCGTTCACATAGACCAGCCGCCTGACCGGGTGCGCGGCGGCGACCAACGGCAAGACATTGCCTTCGTTCGAGACGCCGAGGATCACCGCCGGTTCCGGCGCCTGCCTGACGGCGGCCACGATTGCTTCGGCGCGCGTTTGGTTCGGCGTGAAGGATGCGTTCGGGTAGATGCTCTGCACGAATGTGGTCGGAAAGTCGCGGGCCTGGAGCTCGGCGGCCAGCGGCGCCCAACTCTTGGCCTCCGCCCCGTCTGCGGGGCCGCTGATGACCATGAAGAACCTGGCTTTGGCGCCTGTCGCCGACGCCATGGCCCGGTTGGCGCTCATCGCAAAGACGGCCGCGCCGGCCGTCAGCAAGGCTCTGCGCCCTATCGCAGGTCGGGCGCCTGACGCGCGCAGCGCCGGCGGAGGCGGGCGCACGGAGGCTACTGCTTGGTTCCCGTGAACGGCGCTGGCGGCGTCGACGCCGCAACCATCCCCTTGATCGACCCGTCTGCCTGGATGACGCCCTTGAAATCGACGCGCAGAGGACTGCCGGCAAGATTGTAGCCGATGTCGACATCGGCGCCGGTCACCGTCCCCGAGACGTCGACCGTCGAGCCCTGTGGGGTCACGCAGGAACCCGCGATGTCGCCCCCCGATCGGGTCAGCTTGCACGTCATCGTCGAGGAACCGCCCTTGGGACCGGTCGCCTCGAACTTCCAGGCGCCGGAGAGGTCCTGGGCGAATGCGATGGCCGGCGCGAGAAGCGTCGCCGCAGCAAGAAGGAAAACATGCTTCATCGGGTTTCCCACGTTCTGCACGCTCGCCCGCCGGCGAGCACTTCTATCCTGCTGTGACTAGCACGCCCTGCGCAACTCGGTTCGCCGCAAAGCCGCCCGCGATCGGCGGAGCTTGGCCCCCCTCACGCTTGGAGGGTAGCGACGGCGCGCCGGACCCGCGCGAGGCCAGGGGGCCAAGTCAACCGTCATTGACTTGCGCCATGGGCCGGCGAGAATGTGGGCATGCTGACCGACCCGACCGACGCCGCCGCCATCGAGCGCAGCCTCGAGATCGCCGCCGAGCGCTGCGGCGACCTCACCCCTCGCGTCTACGAAGTGCTGTTCGATCGTCAGCCCGAGATGAAGCTCCTGTTTGCGCGCGACACCAACGGCGCCATCAGGGGCGAGATGCTGATGCGCGTGTTCGAGGCGATCCTCGATTTCGTCGGCGCGCGCCGATACGCCGACCACCTGATCTCGACCGAGGTCGTGACCCACGCCGGCTACGATGTGCCGCCCAACGTGTTCGCCACCTTCTTCGGGCTGGTCGCCGAAGTCGTGCAGGAGGCGTGCGGCCCAGAGTGGTCGGGCGACATGGGGGCCGCATGGGGGCGCACGCTGGCCGACCTCGACGACTATGTCGTCCACCCGGAGCGCACGACCGCCGGGGCGCATGCGCCGGCCTCTTGATGCGACAGCCGACGCGGGCCGCTCGCCGCGAAGACTTAAGTCAACCGTGATTGACGTGGGCGCCCGACGGGCCGAAGCTCGCCCGCGCCGCCATCAGGGACCGAGCCCATGAACATCGCCGTGAAAGCCGAAGCCGCCCAGGAGTCCGACGCCTACGCGCTGCCGCTCGCCGAGCTGAATCCTGCCCGCGTCGACCGCTTCCGCAACGACACCATCTGGCCGGTGTTCGAGCGCCTGCGCCGCGAGGATCCGGTCCACTTCACCGCCGACAGCGAGTTCGGCCCTTACTGGTCGCTCAGCCGCTGGGAAGACATCATCGCGGTCGACACCGACCACGAGGCCTTCAGCTCGACCGAGGGCATCGCGCTCGGCCGGCTCGCCGACCAGGCGGAGATGGAGCGCGTGATGCCCGGCCGCACGCGCGAGATGCAGCGCGAGGCGGCGCTCCGCGGCGACGGCGCCTTCATTGGCCTCGACGCCCCGCACCATGGTCCGAAGCGCAAGGCGGTCAGCCCGACGCTCGCCCCCGCCAATATCGCCAAGATGTCGCCGTTGGTGCGCGAGCGCGCCGGCCAGATCCTGGACGGCCTCCCCATCGGCGAGCCGTTCGACTGGGTCGACAAGGTGTCGATGGAGCTGACGGCGATGACGCTCGCCACGCTGTTCGACTTCCCGTTCGAGGAGCGCCGGCGCCTTACCCGCTGGTCCGACATGTTCATGAACCAGCCGGGCCACGGGCCGGTAGAGAGCTGGGAGCAGAAGGCGGTGGCGATCTTCGAGTGCCGCGCCGTGTTCCACGATCTGTGGCATCAGCGGCTGAACGCCGCGCCTGGGATCGACCTGGTCTCGATGCTGGCCCACGACCCCGCCACCCGCGACATGAGCGAGGAGGAGTACCAGGGGAACGTCGCCGTCCTCATCATCGGCGGCAACGACACGACCCGGAACACCATCTCCGGCAGCGTCTACTGGCTGAACAAGAACCCGAAGGAGTACGACAAGCTGCGCGCCGACCCGGGCCTGGTGGTCAACATGGTTTCGGAGACCATCCGCTATCAGACCCCCCTCGCCCACATGTCGCGCACCGCGACGCGCGACGTCGAGATCGGCGGCAAGACCATCAGGAAGGGCGACACGGTGGTCATGTGGTACATTTCGGGCAACCGCGACGAGAGCGTGATCGACAACCCCGACGCCTACATCATCGACCGCGAGCGGCCACGCCATCACATGTCGTTCGGCTTCGGCGTGCACCGCTGCGTCGGCAACCGCGTCGCCGAAATGCAGCTCACGATCATCTGGGAAGAGATCCTGAAGCGCTTCCCGGTGATCGAGGTGTTGGGCGAGCCCGTCCGCAGCTGGTCCTCGTTCATCCACGGCTACGAGAGCATGCAGGTGGTGATCCCGGCCCGCGCATGAGCATGAGCGACGCCGTTATCCTCGAGCGCGCCCCGGCGGTGCGGCGGCGGGACGCCGCCGCCACGCGCGCCGCCATCCTGGAGGCAGCCAAGCGCCAGTTCGCGCGCCTGGGCTATGACCGGGCTGCGCTGCGCGACATCGCGGCCGAAGCCGGCGCGGACGTCGCCCTCATCAAGCGCTACTTCGGCGGCAAGGAAGGTCTCTTTACCAACGCGCTCCGCGCCTCGATGTCGGCCGACCGGTTCAAGGGGCTCGACCGCGCGGTCTTCGCCCGCGAGGCCGCAGAGATGCTGGCCGGCGACCCGCACGAGCACGAGGACCGGGCGCAGAGCTTCCAGTTCCTGCTGCGCGCGGCGACTTCGCCCACGACGGCGCCGCTGCTCAACGTCGCCGTGCAGGAGCGCTTCCTGGGCCCTATCCGCGACTGGCTGGGCGGCAAGGACGCGCAAGGGCGCGCCCGCGTGCTCGCCGCCGCCTACATCGGCTTCTTGGTCGAGCGCCTGATCCGCGGTGAGCCGCTCGAAGGCCGCGAGCGCGAGGTGTTCATCGCCCGCGCCGCCGCCATCTTCGACTCCCTCCTCGCCGGCTAGCCCTTCCCCGGGCGGGTCGCGGGCGGCATCGTCGGCGACGGCGTCGCCGCGAGGAGGAGTCCATGCCCGCCGAGTACCTGGTCTACGGGAAGCGGCGCACCGGGTCCGTGCCGATCGAGGCGGCGTTGACGTTGCTGGGCGCGCCCTACCAGGTGGTCGAACGCGGGCCCGGCGAGGACCATCCGGCCGGCAGCGCCATGGGCCAGGTGCCGGTCGTACGGTTGCCCTCCGGCGAGCTGATGACCGAGAGCGCCGCGATCCTCATCCACGTCGCCGACACCCATCCGCGCGCGAAGCTATCGCCCGCGATCGACGACCCCAGGCGGCCGGCCTTCCTGCGCTGGATGGCCTTCGTCTCGGCGCAGATCTACGCGCTCGTCTGGGTGCGCGACGACCCCATGCGGCTCGCCG
>DATGIN010000124.1:0-26475 GCA_035295705.1 Caulobacteraceae bacterium | reverse complement strand
TAGATTCGCGCCGAATTCGATGGGCTGGCGTGTCGAACATCAACCGGAGCCGGCGACCCGCGCCGGAGGCGTACGCGCGCGGCGCGCCCGCACGCTGGGCGTCGCGGCGTCCAGCCTCGCCGGGCATCTGATGGTCGGCGTTGCCCTGTTCGCCGCCTGGGCGAAGCCACCGCCGCCCACCTACGACCCGCGGCCGATCACCATCGCGCTGGTGACGTTGCCTGCGCCACCGGCGCCCCCTGCCCCGCCCGCCCCGCAGCCGGCGAAGCCCGCGCCTGCGAAGCCTGCGCCGGCGGCGGCGCACGTCCGCGCCGTGGTCCCGAGACCGGCGGCGACGCCCATCAGGGCCGCCGCCCACGTCGCGGCGCCGGCCATGAGCGCGGGCGCCGTGCAGGGGTTAAGCGATGCGGCGCTCATCGGCGCCGGCACGTCCGGCACGGGCGGTGAAGGCGGCTGCAACATGGCGCGGCGGCTGGAGAACGATCTTCGCCGCGACCAGCTCGTGCAGAGCGCCGTCGCCTCCTTCTCCGGCAAGGCGATCATGGTGTGGAACGGCGACTGGGTGTGGATCGACGGCGAAGACGGCAAGGGGCTCACAGCCGTGCGGCAGGCGATGATGTGGGATATCGCCTTCGCGCCGAGCGCCTGCAAGGCGCAGCCGATGCATGGCCTGGTGGTCATCGCCGCCAACCAGGCGCACGGCGGGGCGCGCCTGGTCGTCGGCGGCGGGGCCTGGCGGTGGTCGGACCTGCTGGTCCCCCACCCGGGCCGAAGCTAGTCCAGCACCACCACCACGACGCGGCGGTTCTGCGCCCGCCCGGCGCGCGTGTTGTTCGGCGCAGCCGGGTGATCCTGGCCGTACGAGATCGTCGACATGCGGTTCAGCGCAACGCCCTGGTCGCTCAGGAAGCGGCGCACCGCTTCCGCCCGGTCTTCGCCGAGCTTGAGGTTGCCGGCCGGCGAACCGGTCGAGTCCGTGTAGCCCTGGATCTCGAGGTAGACGTTCTTGTTGTCCGTCTTCAGCCGGCCGACGAAGTCGGTCAGCCGCGCCGTCTCGTCGGCCGACAGCTTCGAGCCGTTGATCGGGAAGTGCGCGCTGTCGTCGGACATCACCATGGAATACATGAACTTGCCCTCGGCGAGCTTGCCGGCGGCGTCGGCGCGGGCGAGCGCATCCTTGGTCGTCTGGTCGAGCTGGCTAAGCTGGGAGTCCTGATCCTTCTGGTGCGCCTGGACGTCCGTCACCTGCGTCTGCACCGTGGCCACGTGCTGGTTTACGTAGTCCTTGGTTGCGCAGCCGGCGACCGACAGTCCGGCAATCGTCACGAGGCCTAAAGCCGTCGTCTTCCACATCGCGTGCACCCCTTGAATTTTCTGTGAGATTCCTCGCGGCGAGGCTTATGCCGCTCTCAACCGTCGTGGTTGGCTATTGGTTAATCTTGGCCAAAACGCGGCAAAGCTCAATAGCTTTGCAGTAGAGCGAGCGGTTCATTGGCGTCGCCCGCCTGAAGATCGGTGGGTCGACTTCGCGCCGAGCGCGAACTTCGCCGAGCCTCGCTCGTGTAGTCTCCTGTTCGGCGGAGCACGCCAGCTATATCGGGCGCTGCATGCTCACCTGTCGGACGGTGCGGCTGGCGGAGTTCATCACGATGGAGTGGGTGCGTAGAAACCCGTCTTCCTGGCGGACGCCGTCGAGGAGAGCCCCTTTCGTCACGCCGGTGGCGGCGAAGATGGCGTCGGCGCGCACGATCTCGTGCAACGAATAGATGCGGTCGAGCGCGGTGATCCCGACGCGCTCGGCCCTCGCCTTCTCGTCTGCGTTGCGAAAGACGAGCCGGCCTTGGAACTGGCCCCCGACACACTTGAGCGCCGCGCAGGCGAGCACGCCTTCCGGCGCGCCGCCCTGGCCGATGTAGAGGTCGACGCCGGTCTTGGGATCCGAGGTGTTGATCACCCCCGCCACGTCGCCGTCGGTGATCAGCCGCACGCGCGCGCCGACTTCGCGCAAGCCCGCGATGATGTCGGCGTGCCGCGGCCGGTCGAGCACGCAGACGGTGATCTCCTGTGGCCTTACCCCCTTCGCCTTCGCGAGCGAGTTGACGTTGTCGGCGGGTGGCGCGGTCAGGTCGATGACGCCCTCGCCATAGCCTGGCCCGCAGGCGATCTTGTCCATGTAGGTGTCGGGCGCGTTCAAGAGCGTTCCCTTCGGCGCCCAGGCCATCACGGCCAGCGCGTCAGCCATCGCTTTGGCGGTCAGCGTGGTTCCTTCGAGCGGATCGAGCGCGATGTCGATCTTCGCGCCTTTGCCTTTGCCGACCTTCTCGCCGATGTAGAGCATCGGCGCCTCGTCGCGCTCTCCTTCTCCGATCACGATCTCGCCGGCGATGTCGAGGCCGTTCAGCGCCGTGCGCATGGCGTCGACGGCGGCCTGGTCGGCCGCTCTTTCATCGCCGCGCCCGGCGAGCTTCCAAGCGGCGATGGCCGCCGCTTCGGTGACGCGCACGGCGTCGAGCACGAGGCTGCGATCGAGGTCGTTCGCGCTCATGAGCCTAGACGCGCCTCCCTTATCCCTCCGCCCGGCTATACGCGGGCGATTCTCAGGACGCGAGGCGCTTGCAGGACGGCGGGAAGCGCGCCGATGCGCCGGACCGCCTCCAGCAGCGCCGACTCCGGCGTCGCGTGGGTCGTTAGCACGATCGGCACGCCGCCCGCATCATGAACCGGCTTCTGCAGGAAGCTGTCGATTGAAACGTTTGCCTCCGCCAGCGTCTCCGAGACGGCGGCGATCACCCCGGGCTCGTCCTTGACCAGGAGCCGAAGGTAGGCGCGGCCGACCGCATGCTTCGCATCGACGGCCGGGAACGGCTTGAGATCTTCAGCGGGCAGCTGGAACACCGGCCGCGTGGCCCCGGTCATGAGGTCGGCGAGGTCGGCGGCGACCGCGGCCGCGGTCGGGCCTGCCCCCGCCCCCGGCCCCTGTACGAAGATGCGGCCGATGGTCCTGCCCTCGATGAACAGCGCGTTCAGCGCGCCCTTGGTCTCGGCCAGTGGATGCCCCAGCGGCGCGAGCGCCGGGTGCACGCGCACGGCAACGCCGGCCTCGGTCCGCTCCGCCTCGGCGACCAGGCGAATGCGATAGCCCAGGTCGCGCGCGAGATGGATGTCCAGAAGCTCGACCTGATCGATCCCCTCGATCTCGGCGGCGGCGAAATTGGGCGCACAGCCGAAAGCCAGCGCAGCCAGGATCGAGATCTTGTGGCCGGCGTCGAAGCCGCCGACATCGGTGGTCGGATCGGATTCGGCGTAGCCCAGGCGCTGCGCCTCGGCGAGCACGTCGGCGAATGCCCGCCCGGTATCCTCCATCTGCGTCAGAATGTAGTTGCAGGTGCCGTTCAGAATGCCGGCGACGGCCTCGACCCGGTCGCCAACCATCGCCTCGCGCAGCATCTTCACCGCAGGCGTGCCGCCCATCACCGCCGCCTCGAAGAGCAGCGGCGACCCCTTCGCCTCCGCCAGCGCCGCCAGTTCGGCGCCGTGGACGGCGATCAGCGCCTTGTTCGCCGTCACCACCGGCTTGCCGCGGGACAGCGCGGCCTCGACCGCGGCGCGCGCGACGCCTTCGGAGCCGCCGATCAGCTCAACGAAGACGTCATTGTCCGGCGAGCTCGCCAGCGCGACCGGATCATCCCACCAAGGGAGGTTCGAGATGTCGCTTGCACGCGCCTTGCCCCGCGTTCTCGCCGACACGCCCGTCACCGCCGCCGTCCCGCCGGCCGGCGCGAAGTCCGGCTGATCGGCGAGCAGGTTCAGGAGGCCGCCGCCGACCGTCCCCAGTCCCGCGATCCCAATGCGCATAACGTTCTTGGCCATGGCGAGGCTACTGCGCGGCCACACGCGGGTCATCGCGGATGCGGCTGAGCATCTGGCCCGACTGTTGTAAGAATTTCTTGACGTTGCGGGCTGCCTGACGGATGCGGTGCTCGTTCTCGACCAGGCCGATGCGCACGTAGCCCTCGCCGTATTCGCCGAACCCGACACCCGGCGCCACGGCGACTTCGGCCTCCTCGATGAGGAGCTTGGCGAACGCCATCGAGCCAGCCTCTCGGAAGGCCTCCGGCAAAGGCGCCCAGGCGAACATCGAGGCTGGCGGCGGCGGGATGTCCCACCCGGCGCGCCGCATGGAGTCGACGAGCACGTCGCGCCGGCGCTTGTAGATGGCGCGGATCTCGTCGACGCAGTCCTGGGGCCCGTTCAGCGCCGCGGCGGCGGCGACCTGGATCGGCGTAAACGCGCCGTAGTCGACGTACGACTTCACCCGCGCCAGCGCGGCGCATAGCCGCGCGTTCCCGACCACCATGCCCACCCGCCAGCCGGCCATCGCATAGGTCTTCGAGAGCGAGTTGATCTCGACCGCGATGTCGCGCGCGCCATCAACTTGAAGAATTGATGGAGGCGGATTGTTTTCATAGTAGATTTCGGAATAGGCGATATCCGAGAGGATCAACATGTCGTGCCGTTTCGCCAGCGCAACCGCCTCCCGGTAGAAGTCGAGGTCCACCCACTGGGCGGTCGGATTCGACGGGTAGCTGACGATCAGGATGCTGGGCGAAGGCGATGCGGTCTTCACGGCGCGGCTGACGCCCGAGAGATATTGCTCTGGGTTCAGGGCCGGCACGTGCTGGATGACGCCCTCGGCCATGATGAAGCCATATGCGTGGATCGGATACGCCGGGTTGGGGCACACGATCACGTCGCCCGGCGCGGTGAGCGCCATGGCGAGATTGGCAAACCCCTCCTTCGAGCCGAGGGTCGCCACCACTTCGGTGTCGGGGTCGAGCTTCACGCCGAAACGCCGCGCGTAGTATCCCGCCATCGCGCGCCGAAGGCCGATGATGCCCTTCGAGGCCGAGTAGCGGTGAGCTTTGGGCTTGCGCACCGTCTCGATCAGCTTGTCTACGATGTGCTTGGGCGTCGGCATGTCGGGGTTGCCCATGCCGAAGTCTATGATGTCCACGCCTTGCGCCCTAAGGCGCGCCTTCAGGCTGTTCACCTCTTCGAAGATGTACGGCGGCAGACGCCGGATGCGATGAAAGTCGGGGATCATGATCTGGCTGGCTGGCCCGCTTGAGAGTGTCCGGGCCGGAATCGGATTGGAGGGAGGAATAGACGCGCAAGCGTCTCTGTTCCAGGCGGAGCGTCTCTTGGGCCCCCGCCGAGGCGCCTAGTGCGCCGGCGGGGGCGTCTTAGCTCGGCCGCGCGCTCCTGCCGCGAAGCTCTCCGCTTCGGCCGTGGTATCGGTCGGCGGCGCCGCTTCGGCGGGCGGAATCTTCGCGCGCGCGTCTTCGGCGAACGCCTCGGTGCCGCTAAGCGTCCACGGGCGCCGTTCGAGCTCCGCCAAGGTTTCGCGCTTGGCGGCAAGCGTCTCGTGCACGGTCGCGCGCCAAGCGCTCAGCGGACGGACGTCACCGGGAAGGGGCGGAATCTCGGCGAAGGTGGGGAATGCGCCCTGCTCGCTCTGGGCGGCGCTGACCTGGCTCGCCACCGCCGAGTGCTGGTCGACGCCGCCTGGAAGGAAATAGTTATTCTTGGCCAACGTGTTGCAGCCGCATAGCGCCACAGCCGCCGTTGTCACAGCGACAGCCCGCAGGGCGCGCATCTTGGCTGGCGATCGGTTGGCGTCCACTTTTGTCAAACCCTGGGGCTTGTTCGCGAGCGTCATATGCGATCATGCCTTGTGGAGAAAGGCCAGCGGCCACACGCCGCCGGAGAAGCGACGGAGCGCCGTAGATGGCGGGTGAGCAGGCCAAGACCAAGCCAAAGCGGGCGGCGGGCGCTCGCAAGCCCTCCCTCGCCGCCAAGGCGGCGCCCGAGGCCGCAGCGACGCCGGCGGATGCGGCCGCGACGAGCGGACTCGACGCCCAGGCGATGCTTTCCGCCCTCACCGGCCAGCAACGCGAGGCGCTCGAGGCGTTGTCCGCCAACCTGGCGCGCGCCGCCCTGATCGCTCAGGGCGCGGTTGCTGAAGCGGCGCTCCGCCAGGCCGACCGCCCGGCCGCGCTCAGCCCGGATCCGTTCCACGTCGCCCCCGCCCTCACCGACGTGATCGGGCAACTGACCGCCCGGCCCGAGCGGCTGATGCGGGCTCAGGCTGATCTGTTCGCGCGCTATATGGACCTCTGGCGCGCGACGACCCGCCGCGTGAGCGGCGAGACGGCCGAGACCGTGGTGGAGCCGGCCCGCGGCGATCGCCGCTTCGCCGACCCCGAGTGGTCCGCCAACCCGCTGTTCGATGTCATGAAGCAGTCGTATCTGCTCACCTCGAACTGGCTGAACGAACTCATCGCAGGCGCCGAGAACGTCGAACCGCTCGCCAAGCGGCGCGTGGAGTTCTTCATGAAGGCCCTGACCGACGCCTTCTCGCCCTCGAACTTCCTGGTCTCCAATCCCGCGGCGCTGCGCGAGGTGATGGCGACCAAGGGCGAGAGCCTAGTCAAGGGCATGCAGAACTTCGCGGCCGATCTCGAACGCGGCGGCGGTCAGCTGTCGATCAGCCAGACCGACTTTGCGCCGTTCAAAGTCGGCGAGAACATCGCCACCGCCCCCGGCAAGGTGATCTTCCGGAACGAACTCATTGAAATCCTGCAGTTCGAGCCGACGACGGCGGAGGTCTTCGAAACCCCGCTGCTGATCTTCCCGCCGTGGATCAACAAGTATTACATCCTCGATCTGCGCCCGGAGAATTCGATGATCCGCTGGCTGACCAGCCAGGGCTTCAGCGTCTTCGTCGCCTCCTGGGTCAACCCCGACCAGCGGCTCGCCGAGAAGACCTTCGACGACTACATGCTCGAAGGCGTCTATGCGGGAACACAAGCCGTGCTGAAGCAGTGCGGCGTGCCGCGCGTGAACGCCGTTGGCTACTGCATCGGCGGCACCCTGCTTTCCTGCGTGCTCGCGCACATGGCGGCGAAGAAAGTCGAGCCGATCGCCGCCGCCACCTTCTTCGCCGCCCAGCAGGACTTCAGCGAAGCCGGCGATCTGTTGCTGTTCACCGACGACGCATGGATCGACGACGTCGAGAAGAAGATGGACCAGGAAGGCGGCGTCCTGTCCGGCCAGTCGATGGCCGACACCTTCAACATGCTGAGAGCGAACGACCTGATCTGGTCGTTCTTCGTGAACAACTACCTGATGGGCAAGGAGCCGCGGCCCTTCGACCTGTTGTTCTGGAACGCCGACCAGACGCGCATGCCGAAGGCGCTGCACCTTTTCTATCTGCGCAACTTCTACCGCGACAACAAGCTGGCCAAAGGCGAGCTCGAGCTCGGCGGGGTCAAGCTGGACCTGAAGAAGGTCAAGATCCCCCTCTACGTCCAGTCGAGCAAAGAGGACCACATCGCCCCCTATCGCTCGGTCTACAAGGGGGCGCAGCTGTTCGGCGGACCGGTGCGGTTCATGATGGCCGGGAGCGGCCACATCGCCGGCGTGATCAACGCGCCGGTGGCTAAGAAGTACCAGCATTGGACCAATTCGGCGCTTCCATCCACGGTCGAAGCCTGGCTGGCCGGCGCCGAGGAACATCCCGGCTCCTGGTGGCCGGACTGGGCGGCCTGGCTCGCCGAGCGCTCCGGCGGCAAGGTTGCGGCCCGCAATCCCAGCAAGGGCCCGCTCAAGCCCTTGGCGGACGCGCCCGGCGCCTACGTGATGGTCAAGTCGTAGCGTCAGCGTAAGACGGAGGAAGAGTGGCTTATCTCGACAAACTCCTTCAGCCCGGCGAGACGCTGCTGGCGCGCACCCGCCCGCACTGGATCGTGCTCGTCCCGCCTTTCGGAACCCTGATCCTCGCAGTGATCGTATTGGTCGCGACCTTCGTCGCCCTCACCGGCTATGGGCAAACGGCGGTGCTGGCGGGCTATGGCGTCGCGGCGCTGCTCGCCGTCATTGGCCTGCTGCATCTCATGGCGCGCTGGGTCGTGCGCGCGACGACCGAATACGGCGTCACAAGCCTGCGCGTCGTGCAGAAGCGTGGGATCTTCTCCCTGCACACCGTCGAGATGAACCTCGACAAGGTCGAAAGCGTCGATGTCGATCAGAGCCTGTTCGGCCGCATGCTTGGCTATGGCGCGGTCGACATTCATGGCGTCGGCTCGCGGTGGGATCCCATCGTCGGCATCGAAGACCCGCTGGCGTTCCGATCGGCGATCACGACCCACATGGCGTCTTCGCGCGCCGCTTGAACCGGAGTTTTTCCAGCTCGATGCCCACGATCGCCCCGTACGGAACCTGGGCCTCGCCGATCTCGGCCGAAAGCCTGGCGAAAGGCGCCATCGGCGTCTCCTCGCCGAAGACTGCGGACGGGCGGCTCTACTGGTTGGAGAATCGCCCCGATGAAGGCGGTCGGATCGTCGCGATCACCGGTGACGCTGACGGGCTGAGGGTGCTCACCCCCGAAGGTTTCTACGTTCGCACGCGCGTGCACGAATACGGCGGCGCCCCGTACACCGTCGTCGGTGAGACGCTCTATTTCGCGAACTTCGCCGACCAGCGGCTTTACGTCCAAGCGCCCGGCCAGGCGCCCGTTCCGCTGACGCCCGCGGGCTACCGCTACGCCGACCTGGCGGCGCGGCCGGGCGGGGGCCTGGTCGGCGTACGCGAGGACCACACCGATCCGGGCGATGTGAAGAACGCCGTCGTCGCGCTGTCAGGCAAGGAAGGCGACGCCGGCCGCGTCCTGTTCGGCGCAAGCGACTTCGTCGCCTACCCCAGGCCAAGCCCCGACGGCCGTCGCATCGCCTGGATGGCGTGGGACCATCCGAACATGCCCTGGGACGACACGGCGCTCTATGTGGGCGACCTGGCCGGTGACGCGCTTTCCAACGTCCGCCAGGTCGCCGGGGGACCCGGCGAGTCGGCGATGGAGCCCCGGTGGTCTGCGGACGGAACGCTCTACTTCATGTCCGACCGCTCAGGGTTTTGGAACCTGTACGCCCTGAACGGCGAGACCGCCGAGGCGGTCCTGGCCAAGGATGCCGAATTCGCCGGACCCTTGTGGGGCCTCGGTCAGTCCAACTACCTCTTGTTCGACGACGGGCGGATCGTGGCGATCTACGGCGACGCGGAGGGCGACCACCTGATCGTCATCTCCGGCGCGGACGTGCGCGAGATCGCGACCGACTTCTCGACGCTCGCAGGGCTTCAGAAGCTGGACGAGCGCACCGTCGCCCTCGCCGCGGGCTCTGCCTTCGACACCGGCGCGCTGGTCACCGTGGACATCGAGACCGGTCAGGTGACGCTCGTCCGCCGCCCGTCGCCCAGCCCGCTCCCGCCAGCGTACGTGTCGCAGGCGCAGCCGATAACCTTCCCTGGAGCGGGCGGCCTTCCGGTGCACGCGCTGTACTACGCGCCGATCAACCCGGACTTCGCTGCGCCCGAAGGCGAGAAGCCTCCGCTGATCGTGCAGGCGCACGGCGGGCCGACGGGCCAGGCCTCGTCCTCGTTCAGCCTCGCCAACCAGTTCTGGACCACGCGCGGCTTCGCCATCGTCGACGTCGACTATGGCGGTTCGTCCGGCTACGGCCGCGCCTACCGCCAGCGCCTGACCGACAAGTGGGGCATCGTCGACGTCGAGGACGTGGTCGCGGCCGTCCGATACCTCGCTGCACAGGGCCTGATCGACCCGAACCGCACCGCGATCCACGGCGGCAGCGCCGGTGGCTTCACGACGCTTGCCGCGCTGGCCCAGAGCGAGGCCTTCAAAGCGGGCGCCAGCTTCTATGGCGTCGCCGACCTGGGTGCGCTGGCGCGCGACACCCACAAGTTCGAGAGCCGCTACCTGGACCGCCTGGTCGGGCCGTGGCCCTCGGCGAAGGACATTTATGACGAGCGCTCGCCGTTGAACCACCTGGACGGGTTCAATGCCCCGCTGATCATCTTTCAGGGTTCGGACGATCCCATCGTGCCCCCGAACCAGGCGCACATGATCCTGGAGGCGCTCCGCCAACGCCAGCAGCCGGTGGCCTATATGGAGTTTGCAGGCGAAAGCCACGGCTTTCGCAAAGCCGAGACGCTGATCGCCTCGAAGGAGGCCGAGCTCTCGTTCTACGGGCGCGTCTTCGGCTTCAAACCCGCCGGCAAACTGGCGGACGTTCGGATCGAGAACCTTCCGGGCTAGCCGCGTCGGCTCAAGCCGGGACGAACTTCAGGGCAACGCCGTTGTCGCAGTAGCGCAGGCCCGTCGGGCGCGGGCCGTCGTCGAACACGTGGCCCTGGTGACCCAGGCACTGCGCGCAGTGGTACTCGGTGCGCGGGACGCCGATCCGAAGGTCGGTCTTCTTGCCGAGGGCGCCGGGGAGTTCGGTCCAGAAGCTGGGCCAGCCCGTGTGCGAGTCGAACTTCCAGTCCGATTTGAACAGCGGCAGTCCGCAACCCAGGCAGGCGAACACGCCCTTGCGGTGCTCGTTCAACAGCGGGCTGGTGAATGGCTGTTCCGTGTCCTCGTGGCGGAGGACGCCATAAGCTTCGGGCGGCAGCCGCTTCTTCCAGTCCGCGTCGGTCAGCTTGCGCCAGGGCGAGTGGGCGAACTTGTCCTCGTTGCTGGCAAGCGCAGGCGGAGCGGCGCTGACGAGGCCGACGGCGGCGGCGGCGAAAAGGGCAGTGCGACGGGTCAGGTTGAGGGGCATCGGTTTCATGGCCTGGACTTAGTGGCTGCAGGGGACGGCGTCCACCGCTGGAGTGGCGTCGAAGCGCAATACGCCCTTGGCGCGCGTTCGGATCAGACGAGTCCGGTCTCTTCGGGCAGACCGAGCATGAGGTTCAGGTTCTGGACCGCAGCCCCGGACGCGCCCTTCCCGAGATTGTCGAGCAAGGCCGCCAGGACGACCTGGCTGCCATCGGCCGCCGCGAAGACGAAGAGACGCATTCGATTCGTGCCGTTCAGGCCCTCCGGATCCAGCGTGTGGACCCCTCTCGCTTCCTCCAGGCTCGCGACCTCGACGAACCGTTCTTGGGCGTAGGCCTTATTCAGGGCCGCATGGACATCGGCGACCGTCGGCCGGGCCGGCAGCGCCCACAGGGGAAGCGGCACCTCGACGATCATTCCCTGCGCATAGCGCCCGACCGCCGGCGCAAAGACGGGCCTGTGGGTCAGTCCGATGTTGGCCTGCATCTCGGGCACGTGCTTGTGATCCAGGTGCGTGGCGTAGATCCGGTAGGGGGCGCGGGTGAAGTTCTGGGCGTGCTCGTCTTCGAACTCGGCGATCATAGAGCGACCGCCGCCGGAGTAGCCGGAGACGGCGTTGATGGTGGCCGGCCAATCGGTTGGGACGAGCCCTGCCTCGACAAGCGGCCGCAGCAGGGCGGTCGCGCCGGTCGGATAGCAACCGGGATTGGCCACCCGCTTCGATGCCGCGATCGCCGAGCGCTGGCCCTCGGCCATCTCCGGAAACCCGTAGGTCCAGCCGGGCGCGACGCGATGGGCGGTCGAAGCATCGATCACCTTGACCGTCGGCGCCTCGATCAACGCCACGGCCTCGCGGGCGGCCTCGTCCGGAAGACAGAGGATCACGAGCTCGGCCGTGTTCAGGAGCTCGGCGCGCGCTCCTGGGTCCTTCCTGAGCGCGGCGTCGATCGCCAGAAGCTCGAGGTCGCCGCGCGCGCCGAGACGCTCGCGGATCTGCAAACCCGTCGTCCCCGCCTCGCCATCGATGAAAACCTTGAAGGCCATGCGAGCCTCCCTGTCAGCCAAACGAAAGAAGCGCTTCGGGAGCCCGAAGCGCTTCGAACGAACGCGGACGAAATTCGCCGCGCGTCAGCGCTTCGAGAACTGGAAGCTTCGGCGGGCCTTCGCCTTGCCGTACTTCTTGCGCTCGACGACGCGGCTGTCGCGGGTGAGGAAGCCGTGCGGCTTCAAGACCGCCCTCAGGGCCGGCTCGTAGTAGGTCAGCGCCTTCGAGATGCCGTGCCGCACGGCGCCCGCCTGACCGGAAAGGCCGGAGCCCTTGACCGTCGCGTCGACGTCGAACTGGCCCAGACGATCGGCGATTTGCAGCGGCTGGGCGATCATCATCCTGAGCACTGGACGCGCGAAGTACGTCTCTTGATCACGGCCGTTGATGGTGATCCGCCCGCGGCCGGGCTTGATCCACACGCGAGCGATGGCGTTCTTGCGCTTGCCGGTGGCGTACGCGCGGCCTTGCGCGTCGATGATCGGCTCACGCTCGGCCTCCTGGGCGGACTGCGGCGCGAGCGCCCTTAGGGCTTCCAGACCGGCCATGGCTTACTGGCTCCGCGCGTTCTTGGCGTTCAGGCCCGCGAAGTCGATGACCTCTGGGTTCTGCGCTTCGTGGGGATGTTCCGCGCCGCTGTAGACGCGCAAATGGGTGAGCTGGCGGCGGGCGAGCGGGCTTTCCTTCGGCAGCATGCGCTCGACCGCCTTCATCAGAACCCGTTCGGGATAGCGCCCCGCCAGCACCGCGCCGGCTTTCCGCTCCTTGATCCCGCCGGGGTAGCCGGTGTGCCAGTAGTAGGTCTTCTGCTCGAGCTTCCGCCCGGTGAAACGCACCTGGTCGGCGTTGACCACGATCACATTGTCGCCGCAGTCGACGTTGGGCGTGTAGTCGGGGCGGTGCTTCCCGCGCAGGCGTAGCGCGATGAAGCTCGCCAAGCGGCCGACCACGACGTCCTTGGCGTCGATCACCACCCACTTCTTGTCGACGTCCGCGGGCTTGAGCGCCGCGGTGGTCCTGGTGTTCATGAGACCCAGCTTGATCGGAACGGATTCGAAGGCGCGGCGATTACCGGCGCCCGACGGCCGAGTCAATGGGAAACGCAGCGGCCGCGCGGCGCAATGGCTTATTCGATAAGGCATTTCGTATATAAGGTATCATAATACCCGAGCCGAACGGTTGGCGCGCCAGGCCTGAATCGCGGCTGCGGCCAGAACGATGGTGGCCAGCGCCTGATGCGCCTGGCTGAGCGGCAGAGGCGCGCGCGCCATCAGCGTGGCGATCCCCAACGCCGCCTGCGCCGCGACGAGAGCGCCGACGGCAAGGGCCACTTCTCGCTGCGCCTTGCTGAGGAACTGGCCTCGGAACGCAGCGACGCCGGCGAGCCCGACCGCGAGCACGACGACCGCATAGGCGACCAGCCGGTGGTTGAATTGGACAGCGGCCTGGCCGTGCAGGAGCGAGCGCCACAGGCCCCCGACCCAGTAGTCGCTCGGCAGGAGCCGCCCGTCCATCAGCGGCCAGTCGTTGTCGACGAGCCCGGCCTGGTTTCCGGCCACGAGCGCCCCCAAGAGGCACTGGAGGTAGACGAGCGCCGCCAAGCCCGTGGCCGCCCTGCGCCATCCCCGATGGGCGGCGGGCTGTCCACGGCCGAACCAGGCCTCGAGGCCGGTCCAGATCAAGGCGACGAAGAGCAGGAGCGCGAGGCCCAGGTGCACGGCCAGGCGCTCCGGAGCGACGGCGACCCGACCTTCCAGCCCGCTGACCACCATCCACCAGCCGACCAGGCCCTGCAGGCCGCCGAGCCCGAGCAGCCCGACCACGCGCCAGATCAAGCGACGCGGGACCTGCCCTAGCGCGAGAAATCCGATCAGCGGCCCGGCGAACACCACGCCGACCAGACGCCCGAGCAACCGGTGCGTCCATTCCCACCAATAAATCGCCTGGAAGCCGGCGAGGGACATGCCCTGGTTCAGGTCGTGGTACTGGGTCGTCTGACGATACTTCGCGAAGGCCGACTCCCAGTCGGCTGCGCTCAGGGGCGGGACCACGCCCATGATCGGCTTCCATTCCGTGATCGACAGGCCAGAGCCGGTCAGTCGGGTGGCGCCCCCCACCACCACGAGGCCGAACACGACGAATGCGGTCGCGAACAGCCAGACGGCGACGGGTTTGGAGCGGTCGGCGATTGCGACGCGACCGACGGCCGCGCGGTTGCCCAGAAGCTCGCCTTGCCGTTCCACGGGGCGAGCCTTAAGGCGTCCGCGCCATGAAGGCGAGAGCGCGCAAGGCGGTAGGCGGCTTGGGGATGCTCGGCTTTCTGGCGGTCTACGTCTGGGCCGCGTCTTCGATCGGCATACGGCTGCCGGACGTGTGGCTGCTGCGCCTTGCCTACTACGCCGTCGTCGGAACGGCGTGGGGCCTGCCGCTCATCCCGCTCGTGCGCTGGATGAACCGCGGCGGCTAGCGGCCGCTGCGCGTATGCAGGCCCACGTGTCACGTCCAAGCGTTGAGGTACGTCAAGCCAACGACGGCGCGGCGTCAACGGCAAGGAGATGACATGAAAGCCCGCATGAAGAATCCGCTGTTCGTATTTCCGGACGTACTGACCGCCTTGCAAACGGCGGACAAGGCGACCGAAGCGTCGGGCCTGCCCGAGGTCACCAAGAAGCTCGTGCATCTGCGCGCCAGCCAGATCAACGGCTGCAGCTTCTGCGTCGACATGCACTCCCGCGAGCTGCGCGAGGCAAACCAGTCGCCGGAGCGCATCGCCGCCGTCGCCGCCTGGCGCGATACGAGCTACTTCGACGACGCCGAACGCGCGGCGCTGGCGCTGACCGAGGCCGCGACGCGCATCGCTGACCAGTCCGACGCCGTCCCCGATGAGATCTGGGACGCGGCGGCGCAGTGCTTTGACGAAAAAGCGCTGGCGGCGCTCGTTGTCTCGATCGCGCTGATCAACGCGTTCAACCGGGTGAACGTGCCGGTGAGGCAGCCCGTCCGCATGCTCCGCGCTGCCTAAGCCGCCGGCGCCGGGACGACAATTGCCGCCGCGCACGCGCGTCCTTATAAGGGCGCTCCCTCGGCGGCACGGAGCGTGGCGCAGCCTGGTAGCGCACTTGACTGGGGGTCAAGGGGTCGTGGGTTCGAATCCCGCCGCTCCGACCAGCCGCCTCCTCCGAGTCCGGACAAAGAAAAGCCGATCTGTTCGCTTGGCGCCTGACCGGGGCGCTTGATGGCCGCCGCGGGCCATGATGTCATTGCTGCAACAAAGTGGGTGGGAGGCGCGCTGCATGCCTTGGCGCTCGGTGCTGGTCGCGGTCGTCTGCATGCTGGTGGGCGCCTGCGCCAGGCCCGCCGGCGGCGATCACGCCGCCGCAAGCGCGGCGGCGGGCGAAAGCAACGCGCCCGAGCAGTCCGGCGCGACCGAGGCCATGGCGCCGGTTCCGGCTGCAACTTACCTGACGAGCGCACAGGACACCGACATCCCTGGAGTGACCGCGCAGGTCGCCTATCTTCGCCAGTATGACGGCGTGCTGCATGCCGGCGTGGTTCTGCACAACAACAACGACAAACGGGTCCGCGCCGATGAGCCCGTGGCGTTCAAGGACTTCGACCTTGTCGACGCCAAGGCCAACCGCAAGCTTTCGCCCCTGAAGGACGCCGACGGGCGCTACCTGGCCGGCCCGGCGGATTCGACGTTGCAGGGTGGCCGCTGGGGTAAGGAGCTGGCTCCGCGGTCGGACACGCTCTTCTGGGTGCTCTTCGACGCGATCCCCGCCGGCGACACGGTCAGGCTGGAAGGCCCCCTGTTTCACGGCTTCGACAATCTGGCGGTCACGCAACAGGCGCCGTCGCCGGCGGCGGTGGCGTCGAGCGCCCGGCCGCTCCGAGCCATGGTGGTCAGCGCCGAGCGGGCCAACGGAGTCATGCGCGTGCGGATCCGCATCGACAGTCCCGGCGGCCGGATGACCGGCGACGAGGTGCTCAACTACGCCGACGTCTATGCCCTGGATCCGATAGGCAAGCGCAGCTACCCGCTCCTGAAGGGAACCGATGGCGTCTATGTCGCCTCGCCCCTCGACAACCGGGTGAACGGCGGCCGCTGGCCGCTCTACAAGATCGCCCCCAACGGCCAGCAGATCATGGACCTCAGCTTCCCGGCGCCGCCGGATACCGTGACGTCCGTAGACATCGTCTTGCCGTGGTTTGCGCCGTTCGAGCATGTCGCGATCAGCGGAGCGGGCGGGGCGTCGCCTTCAGCGGGCCTGGCTGTGGCCGGCGCCGCGACACCGTTGCAACGGGCGCTCGCGGACCTGAAGGCCGACGTCACGCCCGAGACGGTCAAGGTCGACCTTTCCGCCGACGTGCTGTTCGACTTCGACAAGTCGGACCTGAAAGCGGGCGCCGAGCCGGATCTGGCCAAGCTGGCGACCGTGCTGACCGCCTATCCGGCCGCCACCGTGAAGATCGACGGCTACACGGACGGAAAAGGGACGGAGGCGCACAACCGCCCGCTTTCGGACCGCCGCGCTTCCGCCGTGGCGACCTGGCTTCAGGCCCACGCCGGCGTGGCCGCCGCCCGCATCTCCACGCATGGCTTTGGATCCGCCAATCCAGTTGCGCCGAACACCAACCCTGACGGGTCCGACAACCCGGACGGCCGTGCGAAGAACCGGCGGGTCGAAATCACGATATCGAAGGGTCGCTAGATGGTTGACCGGTTGGGCCCCGCGGCGCTGGCCGCCGCCATCCTCGCAGTCGCATTGTCATCGCCGTCGCCGATAAGGTCCGACGAGCTCGGGTCAGCCGATGCACCCTGGTTCAACATGACCGGCTGCAGGCATCCGTCGCGCACGCTGGCGAGGAGCAGCGGCTACCACGATCCCGACAACCGAGGATCGATCATCTGTGACCTGCGGATTTCCATATGCGGCGACGTGATTGAGCGATCGAAGACGATCAACGGCAAGACTGAGCATTGCCCGCCTTCCCTGCACTACAAGAACGTGCCGTCCCGGCCGGTCTGCTGCGAGCGGTGGGAAAGCTCCAAGTCCCCCGACAGCCGCTGCAATGGCAGTGTCGACGCCGACTGCGACGGGGTCCCGAATAGCGAGGACGACACGCCGATTTCCGCCAACGGCCGCTCGTGAGTCCGCCCGGGGCGGGCGTCAGCGACTCTGCAGAACCCGGTCGAGCTCGGCTTTGGCGGCCTCGAGCATGCCGAGGGTGTCGAGCAGCACGGCGCGGTGCTCGGCATCGGCGGCGGGGGTCGGACCCGCGGCGGGCATCTGCAGCTCCGGTTCCGCTTGCGGCGCCGGTTCGGTCGGCGCAGGCGCGTCAGCCGCGCCGGCGATGCGCTTGACGCCCTCCTCGCGGTGCAGGCGCTGGACGCCTTTGATGGTGTAGCCCTCCTCGTGGAGCAGCCGCATCACCCCACGCAGCACGACAATGTCCTGCGGGCGGTAGAAGCGCCGGCCGCCGGCGCGTTTCATCGGGCGGATGAAGGAGAAGCGGCTCTCCCAGAAGCGCAGAACGTGCTGGGGCACGCCGAGCTCGTCGGCGGCCTCGGATATGGTGCGGAACGCCTCTGGACCCTTCGCCAATGCCGGCCTCGGGTTCCTGCTGGCCTAGCCGCTGACGCCGCGGTCGACCTTGGCCTTCATCACCTGCGAGGCGCGAAAGCCGATCACGCGGCGCGGCTGGATGGCGGCTGGTTCGCCGGTCTTGGGATTGCGCCCCATGCGCGCGCGCTTGGAACGAACCTGAAAGACGCCGAAGCCTGAGAGCTTGACCGTCTCTCCGCCCGACAGCGCCTCGGCGATCAGGTCGAGGGTGCGCTCCACCAGGCCAGCGCAGTCCTGGCGGGTGAGCCCCACCTCCTCGTGTACGGCTTCGCAGAGCTCCGCACGAGTGACTGTTTCGCCCTTCATCGGATGCCCCCACTCACTGGCCCGCCCGCGAGCCGTCTTGACTGCATGCCGCGAAGGCGGCGCAGAGTCAAAGGCTTCCGGGGTTCTTCGCGTCAGAACCGCTAGACCCGAATGACGCAGGCGCCCCAGGTGAGGCCGCCGCCCATCGCCTCGGCCAACAAAAGCTGGCCCGGCTTGATGCGCCCGTCGTCGATCGCCTGCGCCCATGCCAGCGGGATCGACGCGGCCGAGGTGTTGGCGTGCTCGGCGACGGTCGAGATGACGCGCTTTTCGTCGATGCCGAGACGATGCGCGACGCCGGCCAGAATGCGCTGGTTGGCCTGGTGCGGGATGAACCAGTCCACCTCGTCCAGCGAAACGCCGGCGTCCTCGGCTGCGGCGCGCACGGCCTCGGAGATGTTGATGACGGCGTGACGGAACACCTGGTTGCCCAGCATGCGCAGGTGGCCGATCGTGCCGGTGGTCGATGCGCCGCCGTCGACGTAGAGAAGGTCCTGCTTGGTCCCGTCGCACCGGAGCGCGAAGCCGAGCAACCCGACGTCGTTTGCGTCCCCCTTCCCTTCCCCGGGCTCGAGGACGACGGCGCCGGCGCCGTCGCCGAACAGCACGCACGTGCCGCGGTCGTTCCAGTCCATCAGCCTCGTCATCTCCTCGGCGCCGATGACGAGGGCGCATCTGCTGGCCCCGCGGGCGACGAAGCCGTCGGCCACGGCCAAGGCGTAGACAAACCCCGAGCAAACGGCCTGCACGTCGAAGGCGACGCCGACCGGCGCGCCGAGCTTGCGCTGAACGAGTGCGGCGGTGGCGGGAAAGGTCAGGTCAGGCGTGGTCGTCGCGACGATGATGAGATCGAGCTCGGCCGCCGTGCGCCCGGCCGCCGCCAGCGCCTTCTTCGCCGCCTCGACAGCCAGGTCGGAAGCGCCCTGCTCCGGGGCCGCCCGCCTGCGCTGGCGGATGCCTGTCCGCTCGACGATCCAGGCGTCGCTGGTGTCGACGATCTTGGCCAGGTCGTCGTTGGTGACGACCTCGTCCGGCAGGTATCCGCCCACCCCGGCAACCACGCTGCGTAACAGTGGACCTACCCCCTCTCGGCCGGCTGAGCCGTTGCTTGGCCGGCGATCGCCTCGGTCAGATGCTTCAGGTTGCGGCCGATCTCGGCCGCATAGTCGCTCTGCGCAAGCGCGGCGGCCACGCGGACGGCGCTCGCGAACTGGCTCGCGTCGGCGCCGCCATGCGCTTTGACCACGATTCCATTCAGGCCGAGCAGCGGAACGCCGCGGTCGGGCTCGACGCGGCCGCTCATGCGGCGAAACGCGTTCTGGGCGAGAAAGCCGCCGATCCGTCCCAGCAGGGACTCCCCAAGCGACGCCCGCAAGGCCCCGCGGATGAAGTCGGCCGTGCCCTCGGCGGTCTTCAGGGCGACATTGCCGGTAAACCCGTCGGTGACGATCACATCGACAGCCCCGGAATAGATATCGTCGCCTTCGACGAAGCCGCGATAGTCCTCGACAAAGTGGCCCTCGCGCAGGAGCCGGTGCGCCTCCCGCACCTCCTCGTGGCCCTTCAGCTCCTCTTCTCCGACATTGAGCAAGCCCACGCTGGGCGTGGCGACGCCGCGCACCGCCCGATGGAAGGCCACGCCCATGATCGCGAACTCCACCAGCCGCTCTGCGTCGCAGTCGATGTTTGCCCCGACGTCGAGCACGGTCGTGATCCCGTGCGGCGATGGCCAGGGCGCGACGAACGCCGGCCGCTCGAGATCGGCGGCCATGCGCAGGATGAGCTTGGAGATCGCCATCAGCGCGCCGCTGTTGCCGGCCGAGACGGCGGCATGCGCCGAGCCTTCGCGGATCGCTTCGACGGCGTTCCACATGCTCGAGCCCTTGCCCCGACGAACCGCCTGGGCGGGCTTCTCGTCGCTGGCGATCACCTGCGCGGTGTGGCGGACCTCCGCTAGCGTCCGAGCTTCCGAATGGCGTCCCAGCTCCCGAGCGATCGCCGCCTCGTCGCCGTGCAGCAGGAACCGGAGGTTCTTCGCCCGCCAGTCGCTGGCCTCGCTCGCAAGTCCTGCGACGATCACGGGCGGGCCGAAGTCGCCGCCCATTGCGTCGATCGATATCACCGTCGGATCGGGCACGGCGCTCTAGTGGGCCCCTTGGAGGTAACGGCGCCGGCGACGGCGAGCGGACGATACATTGGCGCCCCGGTGATGCAAAGTTTGGCTACTTTGGCTTGAGCCGCGCAAGGACGTCGAACGGCGAGCCCGGCTGCGGCGCCGCCGGCGCTTCGAACTCGACGCCGGGCCGGCGCGGAAAGGGGTCAAGCTCGAGCGCCAGGTGCTCGATGACATACCCGCCAATGTCGATGGTCTCCCCTTCGAGCTCATCCGGCGGATCTTCGCTGTTGGGGTCGATGACGATCTCGCGCTCGACGCGGGGAGCGTTCGGGCTTCCATGCGGGACGACTCGAATCACGAACGCGCCCTTCAGAAGGGTTTCGAACGGATCGAGGCTGACGCTGCAGATCTGCACGATGTCGGCTTGCCAGCGGCCGTCGAGCACGGCGCCGTCCAGCCAGGGTTGCATGGTGACGTCCGCCTCGAGCCCTTCGATGCTCTCCAGACCGAGCTCGGCGGCGATCGCGGCGCGGGTGCGGCCGTCTGCGATCAGGCGGCGCGTGGCGCCGCGGCGAGCCTCGGCAAGCTCGATGGTCGCCGTCCAGGACGACGCGCCGCTCATGCGGCCACCTCCGGCCAGGCGACCGCGCCTTCGAGGAGGGTTTCCAGAGGCTGGGCGCTGAGCGCCTCGGACGCGCACTTCACATAGGCCGCCATCGCCGCAGTCGGACCGGCGCCGCCGGCGAACACGGTGCGGCCAATCAGCGCCTGCAGCGCCGCGTCGTCCGCCAGGCTCGCGTCGTATGAGGCCGCCCGACCCAGGACCGCCTCGGCCAGCCGGCGCATGCGGCGCGGGACCGAAAGGTCGCCGACGCCGCTCTCGCGCAGACCGTGGTCGAGGGCGCTGGTATAGGCGTCCAGCAGCGCCTGCGCCGCCTCCGCGGCCTCGGGGCCTTGGCCGTTGAGGCGGCGGAGCAAGAGGATCACGTGCAGGCTGTAGAGCTCGAAGCGACCCTCCATCGTGTCCGGGGCGCCAAGCGTCAGGTAGAACGCCGGCGTCCGCGCCTGCTCCACGACAGCGGCATAAAGACGCTGCGCAACGGCCTTCGACCGGCGCTGACGGAACAGGCTTTTCAGCAAGGAGGACGCCTCAGGTTGGCCGTTCGCCACGGCCAGGCGGGCATTGAACTAGGTGTTCGGGGGCGATAGGTCAAAGCCATCGCGTTCCGCCGAGGGTCTTGCCGTCCATGTTTCGCGCCGCACCGCTTCTGGCCGGGCTCGCCGCTTCGGCGGCGCTCGTTTCGGCCTGCACGCCGACCACGAGCTTCCAGGGCTTTCAGGCGATCGATGCCCGGCCGCAGGACGTGCAGGTCGGCGTCGACACGCGCGAGTCGGTGAAGGCCAAGCTGGGAACGCCGTCGGTGGTGTCCACCTTCGATCCCGACGTCTGGTATTATGTCTCGCAGGTGACCGAGAACCAGAGCTTCTACCGCCAGCGGCTGATCCGCCGCGACGTTGTGGCGATTTCGTTCAACAAGGGCGGCGAAACGGTCGCCAAGGTTGACGACCTGACGCTGAAGGACGGGCGCGTAATCGCATTCGACGGCCACGTCACGCCGACACGCGGACGTGAGCTGACGGTCATCGAGCAGCTGATCGGCTCTATCGGCAACGGCCAGTTCAACAACAACACCCAGCAGAACCCGGGCTCGCGGCCGGGTCAGCCGTAGGCGGACCCTCGCGCTTCGCGCCGTTCGCGTGGCGACTAGCCGAACTTCCTCGCAAGCACGGCCAGCAGCAACAGCGCCACGATGTTGGTGATCTTGATCATCGGGTTCACGGCGGGGCCGGCGGTGTCCTTATAGGGGTCGCCCACCGTGTCGCCGGTGACGGCCGCCTTATGCGCCTCGCTGCCTTTGCCGCCGAAGTTGCCCTCTTCGATGTACTTCTTGGCGTTGTCCCACGCGCCGCCGCCCGCGGTCATCGAGATCGCAACGAAGAGGCCGGTGACGATGACGCCAAGCAGCATCGCGCCAAGCGCTGAGAAGGCGTTGGCCTTGCCGCCGATCCAGTCGATCACGACGAAGAAAACGATCGGCGAGCCAACCGGCAGCAACGAAGGCACGATCATTTCGCGGATCGCGGCGCGGGTCAGGATGTCGACTGCGCGGCCGTACTCGGGCCTGACCTCGCCGGTCATGATGCCCGGGTTCTCCTTGAACTGACGGCGCACCTCGGCGACCACCGACTCCGCCGCTCGCCCGACGGCGGTCATCGAGAGGCCGCCGAACAGGAACGGCAACAAGCCGCCGAACAGAAGGCCGACCACGACGTAGGGGTTGGATAGATCGAAGGCCACCGTCCCGACATTCGCGAAGAAGGGGAACCTGGCGGCGTTCTCCGGCGCCGCGAAGTAGTGCAGGTCCTGCGTATAGGCGGCGAAGAGGACGAGTGCGCCGAGCCCCGCCGATCCGATCGCGTAACCCTTGGTGACGGCCTTGGTCGTGTTGCCGACGGCGTCCAGCGCGTCGGTGGAGACGCGGACCTCGTGCGGCAGGCCGGCCATTTCGGCGATGCCGCCGGCGTTGTCGGTGACCGGGCCGAAGGCGTCCAGCGCCACGATGAAGCCGGCGAGCGACAGCATGGTGGTGGTCGCGATCGCGATGCCGAACAGCCCCGCCAGCTTATAGGTGACGATGATGCCGGCGATGATCACGAGCGCTGGCAGCGCCGTCGACTGCAGCGACACGGCCAGCCCTTGGATCACGTTGGTGCCGTGGCCCGCCACGGAGGCGGCGGCGATCGACTTCACCGGCCTGAAGCCGGTGCCAGTGTAGTACTCGGTGATGACGACGATGGCGGTGGTGACCGCCAGCCCGACCACGCCGCATCCGAAGAGCGCGTTCGCATCGACGGTGAGCGCGCCGATCTGAACCGGCGCCGGCACGAGTTGGTGCATGACGAACCACACGGCGCCGATCGACAGGATGCCGGTCACGATCAGCCCTTGATAGAGCGCCGCCATGATCCGGTTCGAGCGGCCGAGGCGGACGAAGAAGGATCCGATGATCGAGGTCACGATGCAGACCGCGCAAATGGCCAGCGGCAGGATCATCATCGGCGCTTCGGCGGCCGTGCCGCGGAAGAAGATCGCCGCCAGGACCATCGTGGCGACGGTCGTGACCGCGTAGGTCTCGAACAGGTCGGCCGCCATGCCGGCGCAATCTCCGACGTTGTCGCCCACGTTGTCGGCGATCGTCGCGGCATTGCGGGGGTCGTCTTCCGGGATGCCCGCTTCGATCTTGCCGACCATGTCGCCGCCGACGTCGGCGCCCTTGGTGAAGATGCCGCCGCCCAACCGCGCGAAGATGGAGATGAGGCTGGCGCCAAAGCCGAGCGCGACCAGGGAATCGACCACATCGCGGCTCGCCTCAGCCATGCCAAGGCCGAGCGTCAGGAAGGTGAAGTAGCCCGCGACCCCCAGCAGCGCGAAGCCCGCCACGAGCATCCCGGTGATCGCGCCGGAGGTGAACGCGATCGAGAGGCCCTTCGCCAGACCCTCGCTGGCGGCCTGCGCGGTGCGGACGTTCGCCCGCACGGAGATCAGCATCCCGGCGAAGCCGGCCGCCCCCGACAGCGTCGCGCCGATCAAGAAGCCGAGCGCGGCCGTCCAGCCGAGCAGGAAGAAGGCGGCGATCAGGATCACCACGCCGACGATCGCGATCGCGGTGTACTGCCGGCGCAGGTACGCCTGCGCGCCCTCCTGGATCGCGGCGGCGATCTCCTGCATCCGCGCGCTGCCGGCGGACTTTTGCAGGAGCACCGCCGTCTGGACGACGCCATAGGCCACGGCGGCCACGCCGGCGAGGATCACCAGCCAAAGGATAGAACTCATGGTCTTGCGACAGCCCCTTCAATGTCTGTCCGCGGGCACGGGGGTCTTTTGGCGCGCGCTCAATTGGTCCGCGCTCGGCCTGACCGCCTTCCCGGGATTGGCGTATGGGCGCGAGAAAGCTCGCGCCCAAACGAAGCGGCCGGAAAGTGCCAAATCAGCGAGAGCGACGCAACCGCCGCGAAAATGCGAGTAAAATCAGAAGGGAGCGGAGTGCGGCGCACGCACGAAATGCTGCGCGGTCTGACTGACGACCACGACGCCGCGCACCGCGCCGGGACCGGCGATGGCGCTCGACGCGCGGAAAAGCGCCGCCTTCAGCTTGGCCTCGTCCACATGGTTGTAGTCGGTCGGGATCACGAACGGCGTGCGATAGGCGGCGCGCACCAGGGCGTCGCGGAAGAAGGGCTCCTTGTCGCGGAGCGCGAACTCGTCGGCGTGCGGGTTCAGCATCACCTTGGCGGTGACAAAGACGTAGTTCACCACCTGGCCGTCGGCGACGACCGGCAGGGCGACGGGCGAGAGCGTAACCGCGTGATCGTCGGTCGGCGAAGCGGTCTCCGGGGCGGCTAGGGCCGAGCCCGCGAGAGCGAAGAAGCCGACTAGGGCGAGCAAGAGTGCGCGCATGGCGGCGACGCTACGCCGGGAAAGGTTAACGAGCCCTGCCCGGCGGCAGCGGGAAGCTCGCTGTGCAAGCCCAGCCCGAGACCGCTCCATCGGTGCGCCAAAGCTCCAGGGCGGCGGCGGGAAAGTGCGCGCCGACTGGGCCGGCGGCGGTGGCGATGACAAGCAGGCGCCGAATCTGAGCTGCGTCGAGCTCGCCGTAGGCCAGGCTGAGGTGGGGCCAATAGGCAGCCGTCTCTGCGCCAAGGGCCGCCCTCGCGAGAGCGTGCGCCCGCAACAACGGCGGCGTCGACGCGGCGACTGCGACCAGACGCTGGAAGTAGCTGTCCCGCGAGACGATCTCCGTCAGCTCGATCTGCGGGCGCTCAATGCCGGCCACGTCTTTGGCGGTTGCGGCCAGCGCTGCCGCGTCGCCCTCCAGTCCCCCGACCAGCGTCACGTGCGGATCAAAGACCGGAGTGTCGAACTGCCGGGAAAGGTCGCGGATGAGCTCCGCGAGGGCGGCGAACGCCGGGCCGTCGCGTTCCGGGACCAGCCAGAGCGAGTAGACCGGCACGACAGCGCCGCTAGGCGACGCTCTCCAGCCGCTGAAGCGCGCCCTCCAGCTTCGCCCGCGCCGCTTGCGCTTCAGCCAGGCGCTCGCGATTTTCTTCCACCACCTCTTCCGGGGCGCGGGCCACGAAGTCGGCGTTGGCCAGCTTGCGCGCGGTCTTGTCGGCGTCGGCGGTCAGGGCGGCGATCTCCTTTGCCAGCCGCGCGCGTTCGCTCGCGACGTCGACGAGGCCGGCGATGGCGATGGCGCCCGTCGCTTCGCCCGCGACGAACTGCACGGCGCCGGCCGGCGCCGCGTCGGCCAGTTCGATCGACGAGAGCCGCGCCAGGCGCCGGATCTGCACGCCGTACCGCTTCAACCGCTCGCGGGTGACGGCGCTGGCGCCAACAAGCACCAGCGCCGGCCTTGCCTTGGCCGGCACGCTTGTTTCGGCGCACACCGAGCGCACAGCGTCGACCAGCTGGATCAGCCAGTCGAGCTCCGCGCTGGCCTCGGGGTCGATCCAGTCAGGCTTCGCGGGCGGCCAGGCGGCCGTGATGAGCAAGCCGTCGGAGGAGTCGCTGAACTCACGCCACAAGGTCTCGGTGATGAACGGGCTGATCGGATGCAAAAGCTTCAGGCAAAGGCGAAGCGTCCACGCCGCCATCGCCCGGGTCTCGGCCTTCGCAGCTGCATCGTCGCCGGCCAGGACCGGCTTCACCAGCTCCAGGTACCAATCGCACAGGACATTCCAGCTGAACCGATAGATGGCCGTGGCCGCCTCGGAGAAAGCGCAGCGGTCCAGCGCATCGGTGACGGCTTCGATCGTCTTCGCCGCCTCGCTCCGCACCCAGCGGTTGACCGTCAGCGTGGCCGCGCCCGGATCGAAGTCGGCATCGTAGGTGCAGTCGTTCATCTGGCAAAAGCGAGCCGCGCTCCAGACTTTCGTGCCAAAATTGCGATATCCTTCAATTCTCTCTCGCGACAACCTGATGTCACGAGCCTGACCGGATAGCGCGGTCAGGGTGAAGCGGAGGGCATCGCACCCGTACTCGTCGATTAACTCCAGCGGGTCGAGGACGTTGCCCTTGGTCTTCGACATCTTGCGCCCCTCCGCGTCGCGCACGAGGGCGTTGAAGACCACGCGGCGGAACGGGACATCGCCCATGAATTTCAGGCCCATCATCATCATGCGGGCGACCCAGTAGAAGATGATGTCGAACCCGGTGACGAGCGTGTGCGTCGGATAGAACCGTCTGAGGTCGTCCGTCGCCTCTGGCCAGCCAAGCGTCGAGAACGGCCAAAGGCCCGACGAGAACCAGGTGTCCAGCACGTCCTCGTCCTGGCGTAGCGGCTCCTGGCGCCCGTAGTGCTCGTAGGCGGCCGCCCGCGCCGCCTCTTCCGACTCCTCGACGAAGACGCGCCCGTCGGGGCCCCACCAGGCGGGGATGCGGTGCCCCCACCAGAGCTGGCGCGAGATGCACCAGGGCTCGATATTGCGCATCCATTCGAAGAAGGTCTTCTCCCAAGCCTTTGGCTCGAGGACGATTCTCCCCTCTTCCACCGCCCGGATGGCCGGCTGCGCCAGCACCTTGGCGTCCACGTACCACTGGTCGGTCAGATACGGCTCGAGAACCGTGCCGGAGCGCTCGCCGTGC
>DATGIN010000123.1:0-6388 GCA_035295705.1 Caulobacteraceae bacterium | reverse complement strand
CCGCCCTACAACCTGCAGCTGGGCGGCGACCTCTTGAGGCCCGACAATTCCAAGGTCGACGCCGTCGACGACGAGTGGGACCGGTTCGCCTCGTTTGAAGCCTACGACGCCTTCACCCGCGACTGGCTGTCGGCCTGCCGCCGCATCCTGAAGCCGGACGGCTCGCTCTGGGTGATCGGCAGCTACCACAACATCTTCCGCGTGGGCGCGATCCTGCAGGACCTGGGGTTCTGGATCCTGAACGACGTGATCTGGCGCAAGTCCAACCCGATGCCGAACTTCAAGGGCGCGCGCTTCACGAACGCCCACGAGACGCTGATCTGGGCGGCCAGATCGCGGGGGCCGAGGCGCTACACCTTCAACTACGACGCCATGAAGATGGCCAACGACGAGCTGCAGATGCGCTCGGACTGGACGCTTGCCCTCTGCACCGGCGAGGAGCGGATCAAGGGCGCCGACGGGGCCAAGGCGCATCCGACCCAGAAGCCCGAGGCGCTGCTGCACCGGGTCCTGCTCGCCTCATCGAAGCCGGGCGACGTCGTGGTCGATCCGTTCTTCGGGACCGGCACCACGGGGGCCGTGGCCAAGCGCCTCGGCCGCCGCTTCGTCGGGATCGAGCGCGACGCGGGCTATGTCGCGATCGCCCGCGAACGCATCGCCAGAGTCGAGCCCGCCGCGCCGGCGGACATCGAGGTCACCGGCTCGAAGCGGGCCGAGCCGCGCGTCGCCTTCGGCCAGATCGTCGAGGCCGGGCTCCTGCGCCCGGGCGACGTCCTCTACGACGCGCGCGGCCGGCACGGGGCGCGGGTGCGCGCCGACGGCAGCCTCTCGCTCGGCGATCTCGCCGGCTCCATCCACAAGCTTGGCGCCATGGTCCAGTCGCAGCCGGCCTGCAACGGCTGGACCTACTGGCACTTCAAGACCGACCGGGGCCTGGCCCCGATCGACGTGCTGCGCGCGAAGGTGCGCGCGAGCCTCTAGACCCTAGCCCTTCTTGTTCGTCGGCAGCTGGCAGCCGCCGTTCAGGTCCTTCGCCTGCGCGCAGTTGAGGAACTCGCTCGGCGACTGCGAATTGGCCGGATAGACCATGACGTAGCCGGGCGCGCCGTCCGAGCAGGCGACCTCGACGTAGTCCGAACCGTCGGCGCCCTTCGCAAAGGGCCGGGCGTTGGAGACGTTGCAGGACCCGTGGCCCTTGGCCCGCAGCTGCTCGGTCAGGCGCGGGAAGGCGGCGGAGTCCGGCGTGAAGGTGCACTTGAAGCCCTCGTCCTGCGAACGGACGCAGTCGTAGACCGTGCCGCGGCCCTTGGCCGGGAAGATGCCGACGCCGCCGTCCGGCCGGTTCGAGCACGTCATCTCGACCACGTCGCGGGTGTCGCTGGACTGCGGGAAGAGCGCGTACTTGGCGACGGCGCAGTCGAAGCCGGCCTCCTTCGACAAGGCTGTGTAGACCCCAGCCTGCTGCGTCTCCGCCTGCCGCGCGTCGGTCAGCGTGCAGCCGTTGCCGATCTGGTAGGCCTGCGCACAGGGGATCGGCGCCTCGGCCAGCTTGCCGGTCCGGTCGCCGTGCAGGACGTAGCCCTTGCCGTCCGAGCAGGCGATCTCGAAGTAGTCGGAGCCGTCCTGCGTCGAGAGCATGTAGCGCTCCTTCGTCGCCGTGCACTTGCCGGACGCGGCCTCCAGCGCCTTCGCTTCCGCCAGCTCCTGATCGCTGGTGGTCAACGTGCATTTGACGTTCGTCTGGTCCGCGTAGGCGAGGCAGTTGTCGGCCGTGGGCGGTCCGCCGGCGTTCGGCGTCAACAGAACAAGCCCCACGCCGTTCGAGCAGGCGACCTCGTAGATGTGCTTGTCGGTCGTCATGCCCATGAACCGGGCGTTGGCGACCGTGCACTGGCGCCCGGTCTGCTGCACGAGATTCTGCATGCCGGCGGTTGTGTTGGCGTTTTCGGGCAGGCGGCACTTCAGGTTCGGCGTCGTCGCCGCCATCAGGCAGTCGAAGACCTGGGTCGGGACGCCCTTCGGCGTGGCCGCGACGATGTAGCCCAGCCCTTCCTTGCAAGCGACCTCGGTCAGCGTGACGGGCTGCCCCTTGGGGTCCTTGCCCTGGCCCATCACGAACGCATCGGCGAGCGTGCACGGCAGATGGGCGGCCGGGATCAGGACCGGCGCCAGCTTCATGCCGGCGGCCTTCGCCTCCGGCGTGATCGGCGGCGGCGCGGCGGCGGCCGGCGCAGCGCGCGTGGTGCTGGCTAGGGTGATCGCGGCGAGCAGCGTCGCGGCGGCGACCACCAAGGTGGAAAATCTGGGCATGGGCACTCCCCGAAGATTCTGGTTTTGGGCGAGGTTAAACGCGTGCGTACAGTGGCGGTCAAGCCGCCGGCTCGGCGGCGTCCCGCTGCCGCTGGACGCCCCGCCTGGGCCGAGATAGGGCCTTGAGACAGGCGAAGGAGGCGAAAATGAGCCTTTCCGGCAAGACCCTGTTCATCACCGGCGCGAGCCGCGGCATCGGGCTCGCCATCGCGCTCCGCGCCGCGCGCGACGGCGCCAACATCGCGATCGCCGCCAAGACCGCGGAGCCGCACAAGCATCTGCCCGGCACCATCTACACCGCCGCCGAGGAGATCGAGCAGGCCGGCGGCAAGGCGCTTCCGCTCATCGTCGACGTGCGCGACGACGCGATGGTGTTCGATGCGGTGGAGAAGACCGTCGCGCGCTTCGGCGGCATCGACATCTGCGTGAACAACGCCTCGGCGATCCAGCTCACCGGCGTGCTCGCCACCGACATGAAGCGCTACGACCTCATGAACGGGATCAACGCGCGCGGCACGTTCCTTACGTCCAAGGCCTGCATCCCGCACCTGAAGCGCGCCGCCAACCCGCACGTCTTGATGCTCTCGCCGCCGCTCGACATGGCGCCGCGCTGGTTCGCCGGCCACACCGCCTACTCGATGGCCAAGTACGGCATGTCGATGTGCGTGCTGGGCATGGCCGCCGAGTTCAAGGACGACGGCATCGCCTTCAACGCGCTCTGGCCGCGCACCGGCATCGCGACGGCGGCGATCAAGTTCGCGCTCGCCGGCGACGAGGGGATGCGCTCCTGCCGCACCGTCGACATCATGGCCGACGCCGCGCACGCCATCTTCGAGAAGCCGGCGCGCGAGTTCAGCGGCAACTTCCTGATCGACGACACCTTCCTCTACGCCGAGGGCGTGCGCGACTTCGAGCGCTACCGGGTCGACCCGTCGCGGCCGCTGATGGCCGACTTCTTCGTTCCCGCCGACAGCCCGCCGCCGCCCGGCGTGAAGATCGGCGCCTGACGGCCCATGGTCGAGGTGCGCCCTTTCGCGGCCGCCGACCTCGATGGCGTGGTCGCGCTTTGCGCCGCGGAAGGGTGGCCGTCTTTCCCCGAGGACCCGCCGCGCGCCCTGCGCGCCCTCACCGCGCCGGGCGTCACCACCGTGGTCGCCGCCGACGATGCGCAGGTGGTTGGGTTCGCGCAGCTTCTGTCCGACGGCGAGATCCAGGCGCATCTGTCGCTGATCGCGGTCGCCCCCGGCCATCGCCGGCGCGGAATTGCGCTCGCCATGCTGAAGGCGGGCCTGGAGCGCGCGGGCGGCGTGCGGATCGACCTGATCACCGACACCGCGCCCGAGTTCTACGCCGCGCTGCCGCACCGGCGCATGGACGGGTTTCGCATCTACCCGCAGCGGGCCGATGGCGGCCCGGCCTGAGATCGTGCTGTTCGACCTCGGCGGCGTCCTCCTGCCGTTCGACCGCGAGCGGCGAGTGCGTACGCTGGTGCGCGCGTTGAAGATCAGCGCCGAGGACGCGCGGGCGTTCATGGCGCTCGATCTGCATGGCCGGCTCGACCTCGGACAGGCGGACGAGCAGGAGCTGACCGAGGCGCTGTCGGCCCTCGCCGGCCAGCCGGCGTCGCGCGAGATCGCGATCGCGTTGGTGCTCAGCGTCTTCGAGGCGCCCAACCTGCCGCTGTGGGACTTCGCGGCCGGCCTCAAAGGGCGCGTCGCGGTCGGCGGCTTCAGCGACAATCCGACCTTCGTGCGCCAGGTCTTTCCCGACGGGCATGCGCTCGAGCCTATGTTCTGGTCGTCGGAGCTGGGGCTCACGAAGGCCGACGCGCGCGCCTACGCGGCGGTCGAACGGGGACTGGGGCTGAACCCGGACTCGATCCTCCTCATTGACGACTCGCCGGCCAACGTGGCGCTGGCGCGCGAGATCGGCTGGGATGCGATCCACTTTCGCGCCAACGCCCAGGTGATCGGCGAGCTCGCCGAGCGGGGGCTGGAATGAGCCTCGCCGTCCGACCGGCGCGGCCCGACGATGCGCCGCTGGTCCACGGGCTGATCCATGAGCTCGCCGACTACGAGCGGCTGGCGCACGAGTGCCGCGCAAGCGAGGAGGACGTGCGGGGGATTCTGTTCGGGCCGAGCCCGCGCGCGTTCTGCGACATGGCCGAGCTGGATGGCGCCGCGGTCGGGTTTGCGCTCTGGTTCTACAACGTCTCCACCTTCGAGGGGCGGCACGGCATCTATCTCGAGGATCTGTTTGTGCGGCCGCACGCCCGCGGTCGCGGCGCCGGCCTTGCGCTGCTCGTGCGTCTGGCCCGGCGGTGCCGGGACGAAGGGCTGGCCAGGCTCGAATGGTCCGTGCTCGATTGGAACACGCCCTCGATCGCCTTCTACGATCGGCTGGGCGCAACGACCCAGTCGGAGTGGCTCAGGCGCCGCCTGACCGGCGAGGCGCTGGCGAAGCTGGCGGAGCTCTGAGAATGAGGGAGGCTGGCGTGCACGTCGGGGTTCGGGCTTTCGCTGCAGCGTTCGCAATGGCTTCCCTCGCCGCCGCGACCGCGCGGGCTCAGGGCGACGAGCAGTCCTGCCGGAACGGCCTCTTCCCCACCAGCGAGGCTAAGATCGGGCGCGCGCAGGTGATCGGGAAGGGCAGGCTCGTCCTGCTCGACGATGCGCCGGGCTGCCCGGCGCAGACCGCGAAGTGCCGCGCCAACACGACCTCCGTGCCCGCCGGCGCCGAGCTCCTGACCGGCCACCGCCTGGGCGCCTATGTCTGCACGTTCGATCCGGCGAAGGACAATGCCGGGTACGTCGAGAGTGCGCGGCTGAAGCCGCTGCCCGTCGACGCTTCGCCGCCCTTGAAGGCCTGGGTCGGCGCCTGGCGGCAGTACGACGACAAGATCGAGCTGACCGCCAAGGGCGCCTCGCTCGTGGTCAGCGGCGAGGCCTACTGGCCCTCGGCGCACGCGGCCAACGCTAACGAGGGCGACCTCTCGGGGACCGCGACCCCGAAAGGCGCCGTCGTGGTGTTCGCCGACTCGAGCGATCCTGACGCCTGTCGCGCCACGCTCAGGCTCGTCGGGGACGTCCTCGTCGCCGCCGACAATCAGAACTGCGGCGGCATGAACGTCAGCTTCAGCGGCGTCTATCGCCGCAAGTAGCTCAGCTCGCCGGCGCGGTCGCCTGGGCCGGGCGCTGGGCGCCGGGCAGCGGCCCCCGCTGCAGATCGAAGAACTTGTCGGCCATCTGCGGCAGCGCCTCGGAAAGGATCGTCGCCGGCGTCCAGCCCTCCGCCTTGTTCAGGTTCGCGATCGGGCGGGGCTGGCTGTAGAGGATCAGGTTGTCGCCGCTGGCGCCGAAGATTTGGCCGCTGACGTTCTTGGCCGCCTCCGAGGCGAGCGCGACCGACAGCTTGGCCGGCTGGTCGGGCCGGATGGTCTGCGCCATCACCTGCCGCCGCTGCGCCGCCGCTTCGTCCTTCACCGGCACCGACTGCGTCATGCGCGTCCAGGCGACGGGCGCCAGGCGGTTCGAGCGCACGTTGTTGCGCGCGCCTTCCATGGCGATGATCCGCGAGAGACCGGCGATGCCCATCTTGGCCGCGCCATAGTTGGTCTGGCCGATGTTGCCGAACAGGCCGCTCGTGGAGGTGAAGAAGACGTAAGCGCCGTCGTTCTGGTCGCGGAAGTGCTCGATCGTGGCGCGCGCCACGTTGAATGAGCCCTTCAGGTGCACGGCGATCACCGAGTCCCAGTCCTGCTCGCTCATCTTGTGAAACATCGTGTCGCGCAGGATGCCGGCCGGATTGATCACGGCGTGCAGGCCGCCGAAGGCGTCCAACGCCTGCTGCAGCATGCCCTGGCAGGCGGCGAGCGAGGTCACGCTCTCGGAGTTGGAGACGGCTTCGCCGCCGGCGGCGCGGATCTCCTGCGCGACCGTCTCGGCCGGGCCTGCCGATCCCTCGTCACCGCCCGACAGCGACCCGCCGAGGTCGTTGACCACGACCTTCGCGCCTTCCTTGGCCGCGATCAGCGCGCAATCGCGCCCGATGCCGTTGCCGCCGCCGGTGACCAGAACGA
>DATGIN010000122.1:0-11516 GCA_035295705.1 Caulobacteraceae bacterium | reverse complement strand
TTCAAGACGGTGATGCGGTCGATGAAGCGATGGCCCCCCGGGAGCGCGAACGTCCGCTGGACCGAGGCATTCACCTGAACCACCGGCGGCAACTGCTCTTGGTCGGCGAACCCGCCGCGCAGGCCGCTGGAGTAGGTCAGGTCGACGCTCGCGGAGTAGGGCGTGAAGTCATAGCTCGCTCCGGCGGTGACGCCGACGTGCGGCTGGTGGTCCAGCGGGATGAAATGGGCGTTGATGAACGCGAGCTCATCCGGATCAAAGTTGAATTGGCCAGTGGCCACGCCCTTCTGCCAGTTCTCGCCCAACGTCAGGTTTGCGTACGCCGACAGCGCCTCGCGCTGATAGGTGATCGCCAGCTCGGCGCCCCAGATGTAACCGCGCCCATAGTTGAACGGGGCGAAGATCGGCACGACGCCGAACTGGCCTGTGTCGAGGTAGTGGCGCGTGAGCTCGTAGAAGCCGTCGAGGGATACGGTAAGGGAGCCGCCGACGTGTCCGATCGCACCGGCATCCCACTCGTAGTCGTCTTCCGCAAGCGGCGTCGGCTGGCCGGGCGGGCCTGCAGCCGTCGTCCCTGCGAAAGCCGTCGGCGCGGTGGGCGAAATGCCCTGAAAGCTGGGAACCTGCATATAGCGGGCGAAGCCGGCGTGCAGACTGAGCGAGGGGCTTGCTGCATAGGTGAGGTTAATGGTCGGGTCGAGCTGGCTGTGCGCCGTGAAGCCGGACAGGCTGTCGAACCTTAAGCCGACGTTCGCTTTCAACGCGTTTGTGATGCTCCAAAGGTCGTTGACGTAGAACCCGACCACAAGGTTGTCAGCGCGGTCGTTGTTGAAAACGCGAATCGGTGTGTCGCTGGCCTGATCGCCGTTCGCATCCACCGGGAAGACGAGCGAGGAGTCGCGGACCGTCACGCGATAGGCGCCCGCATAGAATCCCGCCGACAGCTCGTGGCGACCGAGGCGGTCGGTCAGGTCGCCCTCTAACGTGTTGTCGACGTCAGCGTGCGTCGCGTGGGAGGCGACGCCTTGGTAGAGGAGCTCTCCGACCTCGTCGGGGCGGAAGCTCTGGGTGATTGCGTGGGCGGAGTAGGCGAGCTGCCAGCTTAAGGTCCCGGTTGGCTCGCTCTTCAGCGTGACGATCGCGAGGTCGTCCGTAAAGTCGAGGTGGGAGTTGACCTTCGCAGAGGGAAGCTCCGGGGCCCCAGCCAGAGCGAACTGCGGCGCCAGTCCGGGAACATTCGGAAGCTGGTTGTTGCTCGCAGCGCTCGACAGCACGAGCCCCAGTCTCGTCATGTCGTTCAGGCGATAGCTGACATATCCGAAGCCCTGGCCGCGGTGGGTATAGTCGTGGATCGGGTTCGGTCCGGGGGTCGCGGAGCTGAAGGCGGTCTCGCCCTGCTCGTAGACTCCGCTGAGGTAGTAGCTCAGCCGCCCGTCGCAGCCGCCGTATTGAATGGTGGGCTCCAGCGTATCGCGCTGGCCTAAGGTGACGCTCGCCTGTCCGCGCGTCGCTTCGCAGCCGTCCTTTGTCTGAATGTCCACCACGCCACCGGTGGCGTAGCTGTAGCGCGCCGGAAGCACCCCATCGAGCAGATCGAGACGTTCGACGAACAGCGGATTGAGCATGGAGAGGAATGGCGGGTTGGTGTTGATGTCCAGCGGCACGAGCACGCCATTGACCTGGTACTGGAACTGCGGCCCCTCGGTGTTGCGGATGTGGATTTGCTCGTTCTGATCGATGGCGACGCCCGGCATGCGCGTGAGCACATCGCTCAGGGTGCTGGTCTCCCCGGTCGGCAAGGATGCGATCTCCCCGGCGCTGATGGAGTAGGTGTTCGCGCCGGACGGCGAGACCTTGGGACCCTGTTCGCCATGCTTGGCCTTGACCACCACAGGCGCCGCGCCTGCGAGGTCGGCGCTAGCCTGGCCATGGGCGAGGGAGGCGGCGGCGAGCGCCGCTGAGGCGGCGGCTGCCGCGACGTACTTGCGAGTCTTTCGCATCCGCGTGCGCTACAGCGAATGAGAATGACTTGCAATACCGCGGGGGCGGCGGCGACCGGTCGCTGGGGCTTGTCGCCACTCGCAGTCTCATATTGCGATGGCCATTGATTCCCGATCGACTCCTATCGGTGACGCCCTATCGCCGATAGCAGACATGGCGGGTGGCCTTGCGCGGCTATGGAGGGAGGAGCGCCCATGACTCGTGCGACCAGACTGATGGCAGCCATCATCCTGATCCTCGTGCCCACTATCGAATACGGCGGGGTGTTCTTGCTGAAGTCCCTGAGCAACCCGGCGAGCGGCTATCTGGCCAACCCGATGAGAGAAGATCTCATGAGAGCTGGTCACGCCCACGCGGGGGTCATCATCCTCCTCTCCCTGATCGCCCAGTTCCTGGCTGACGGCGCCGTGCTGCCGCCTTGGCTCCTGTGGTCCGTCCGGATCGCCTTTCCATTGGCGGCGGTCCTGATGTCGGCTGGCTTCTTCCTCTCGGTCATGGGCGCGCCAACCGCCACCCACCCCAGCTCGATGATCTCCCTGGTCTATGCCGGAGGGAGCCTGCTCGCTTTGGCTCTGCTGGGGTTGGCGGTGGGACTGCTACGAAGCTTGCGCGCTCCCTAGCGTCCCTGACTGCGCCAAGCAGAGCGCCCGTTTCGCAAACGCTACGACACCGCTCAAGAACAAGCCTAAGTCGCCAAGGGTGGGCGAATGCACCGCGTACTCCTGGAGCGCCTTGGCGCCGTCGAGTATCCGCCTGCCCGCCAGCGCTCAGGAAAATCCTGACCCTCGCCTGGATCGGCCCCGCCACCCAAAATCGGGTATCTCGATCCCGTCGCCGTGCAGGCTGGCGAGCTTATGCGGCGAAGCGTGATGCTCGCCGGGGAGCCGCAGGTGTTCAACTGGTCGGGCCAGCCATCCATCTCGCTGCCTCTCGGCGAGTCCAGCGACGGCCTCCCGATCGGGATGATGTTCACCGCCCGCTATGCGGACGAAGCCACGCTGATCCGCCTCGCCGCCCAGCTCGAGAAGGAAGCGCCGTGGAGAGGCCGCAAGCCCGCGATCTGGAACTAGCGGGTTTGCGTCAGCGATGGCGGGCGCGTGAGGGAGCCTGCTGAAGCGTCGTTGGGCATTTGGCGCCGCGGCGGCTCCGGACTTCCTCTGTGGGGCGGTCGCTGCGGCCGCAGCGCCAGATCGGAATATCTACTGCCGCGCCGCGCCCGAGCTCACGAGCGGCGCGCTCACGGCTCTGGGTCTGGCCGCCAATGCGGTTGGCCACCCACCCGTCTTCCCCGACCGCTTGCTGGTTTAGCGTCGCGCTCCCGTTGCGGGCCAAGCTTGGCGCGGGTTCACGCGGCGTCGGCGCGGGCGCCGGCGGAGCTGGACTGCAGCGCGGCTGTGATCGCTTCGAAGAGCTTGGCCGCTTCGATTGGCTTGGCGATGTGACCGTCCATGCCGCCGGCCATGTATTCGGCGATCTGGTGCGCCATTGCGTTGGCGGTCAGGGCGATGATCGGGGTGCGCGGACGATGCTCGGCCGCTTCGCGCGCGCGGATAGCTCGGACGGCGGTCGGCCCATCCATCACCGGCATGCTCACGTCCATCAGCACGAGGTCCCAGCTGCCTTGCGCCCAGGCCTCCACCGCCTCGGCGCCGTTCTCGACGAACACCGGATGCACGTCGATGTGCTCGAGCAGGGTCTTCAACACCAGCTGGTTGGTCTGATTGTCCTCGGCCGCCAGCACCCGCAGCCCTTCCAGCCTCTCGGCTTCGTTCGTCGATGGCTCGTCGCTCGCCGTGGGAACGCCCCTGGCCTCGCCGACGCGCGCCGCCGCGATGGTCACGGTGAAGGTCGAGCCCTCGCCCAGGCGGCTGTCCACCTCGATCACGCCACCCATGAGCTCGGCCAGCTGGTGACAGATGGCCAGGCCCAGGCCCGTGCCGCCGAAGCGGCGCGCGGTCGAGGCGTCCGCCTGGGTGAACTTCGCGAACAGCGAGTGCAGCAGCTCCGGCGCGATGCCTTCGCCGCTGTCGGCCACGGCGATGCTGAGGCGGCCGCCGCGCGCCGTCGCAGTGACGTCGATGCGGCCCTCGTGGGTGAACTTGAGCGCGTTGGAGATGAGGTTGAGCACGATCTGCCGAAGGCGGGTCGGGTCGCCGCGATAGGTCCCCTCCGCAGCCCCCACGTCGACGGCCAGGGTCAACCCCTTCTGGGCGGCGAGCGCGCTGAACGCGCTGGCGGCGCCGACGACCACCTCGCCGAGGTCGAACTCGATGTCCTCGAGCGTCAGCTTGCCGGCTTCGATCTTCGCCAGATCGAGCACATCGTTGAGGATCGTCAGCAGGGCTTCACCCGAGGCGCTGACGACGGCCAAGCGCGCGCGCTGGGCCTTGCTCAGGCGGTGCATCGCCATCGCCTGCGTCATGCCGAGCACGCCGTTCAGGGGCGTGCGGATCTCGTGGCTCATCGTGGCCAGGAATGCGCTCTTTGCCGCGTTGGCGGCCTCCGCTTCGGCCTTCGCCTCGGCCATGCGGGCTTCGGCGGCCTCGGCCGCCTGCTTGCCGGCGACCAGCGCGCGCGTGGCCGCGTCGAGCTGGCGGCCGGTTTTCATGACGTCCATGGCGGCGATCACCGCGTGGCCGACCGCGAGCGCCAGCATGCACATGACCAGAACCTGGTCCATGCCGTGGAAGCGCGGCAGGAGCACCGGCACGAGAAGCGGCATCGCGATCGAGGGGATGCCGGCTTGCACGGCCTGCACCGGCGACTTGGTGCAGAAGTTCTGCGCGTACAGCAGCTGTCCGCACCACTGCGCCGCGGCGGCGAGCGCACAGGCTTCGCTGTGGCCGGTCCAAAGGATCAGCCCGTAGAGCGACCAGGCCGGGACGCCGAAATTCGAGCACCAGAAATAGGCCGCGAGCCGCGGGTAGCTGGCCGGCGCGCTCGCCATCGGGCGGGTCACGAAGAAGGCGGCCACTTCCGTCGCCGCGACCGCCGCAAGCCAGGCGAGCGCCGATGTCCAGCCAACGCCGAAGCCGGCCAGAGCTGCGAGCGCCACGGCGATCGCGGCCCGCATCGGGGCCATTCGGTAGCTCTCGACGGCGGCCGCCTGGAAGCGGCCGTCGAGGAGCGAGCGCAGCATCGGTTACGACCTTCCTCGGGCGCTCCAGACCTAGCGGATTGGGCCAAAGATCAGGTTAAGAAGCGCCGGGAGCGCCGCTAAGGCTCTGGCGCAGAAGCGGATTCCACTTCGGCCGTCGTTTCCAGCGACGGGATGTAGCGCGGCGCCTCGCGGGCGTGCGCCGCCTGCTCGAAGGCGTAGCCGAGCGCCAGTAGCCGCGCTTCGCTCCACGCCGGGCCGATGAACGACAGCCCGAGCGGCAGCCCGTGGTCCATCGCCATCGGCACGGTCAGGTGCGGATAGCCGGCGATTGCCGGCAGGTTCGACGAGCGGCCGCTGCCGTGGTCGCCGGTGACAACGTCGATCCGCCAGGCGGGGCCGTAGCTGGGCGCGATGAGGGCGTCCAGGTGGTTGTCCTGGATCAGCGCGTCGATCCCCTCGGCCCCGGCAAGGCGGCGGGCGGCCTCGCGCGCCTTCTTGTAGTCCGGGTCGTCCAGGCCCTTGGTCGCCTCGGCCTGTTCGAACAGCTCCTGGCCGAACAAGGCGAGCTCGCGCGGATGTTCGCGGTTGAAGGCGATGAGGTCGGCCAGCGTGCGCGTCTTCACCGAGGGCGGCGTGGTCGCGAGGTAGATGTTCATGTCGGCCTTGAGCTCGGTGAGCAGCACCGTCAGCTCGTCGTCGCCGAGGCCCTCGGGCGGCTTGTAGGCCGGCAGCTCGACGATCTCGGCGCCCTCGGCCCGCATCAGCTCAACCGCGCGGTGAAACGCGGCCTCCACCGGGCCGCCGCCTCCGGCCGCAAAGGTCAGCACGCCCAGCCGCTTCCCCTTCAGCGACGCGCCGGCGAGGGCGGCGACATAGTCGGTCCGATGCGCGTCGGCGTCGGCGGTCGCGGGATCGGCGGGGTCCGAGCCGGCCATGGCGGTCAGCAGCGTGGCGACGTCCGTGACGCTGCGCCCCATGGGGCCGGGCGTGTCCTGGCTGTGCGAGATGGGCACCACGTGCGTGCGCGAGACGAGCCCGACCGTCGGCTTGAGGCCGGCGAGCCCGCCCATCGACGACGGACAGGTCACGGAACCGTCGGTCTCGGTGCCGACGCCCACGGCCGCCAGCGAGGCCGCGACCGCCGCGCCGGTTCCGGACGACGAGCCGCACGCGTTGCGGTCGAGCACATAGGGGTTCTTCACCAGCCCGCCGACCGCCGACCAGCCGCTGATCGAGCGCGAGGATCGGATGTTGGCCCATTCCGACAGGTTGGTCTTGCCGAGCACGACGGCGCCTGCGTCCTTCAGACGCCGGACGACCGGCGCGTCGCGGCGGGTGACATTCTGGGCCAGCGCCAGCGAACCGGCCGTGGTCGGGGTTCCGTCGTCGGTCTCGATGTTGTCCTTGATCAGCACCGGAATGCCATGCAGGGGCCCGCGCACGTGACCGGAGCGTCGCTCGGCGTCGAGATGGCGGGCGTCTTCCATCGCCTGCGGGTTGAGGGCGATGACGCTGCGCAGCGTCGGGCCGGAGCGGTCGATGGCTTCGATTCGGGCGATGTAGGCGCGGACGAGCTGTTGCGAGGTGACCCGCCCGGCGGCCATGTCCGCCTGCAGCTCGGCCACCGACTTCTCGACAACGGAGTAGGGTTCGCCGGCGTGCGCGACGCCGCCGGCCAGCGCCAGAACCACCGCGAACAAGCTCGCCGCCTCGCGCCAGATCGATCCGGTCATGCTCGCCCTCCCGTTGCAGGCAGCTTTGGCACGACCGGGCGGCCTGCTCCAAGTGCGGCCGCGACATCAGCGTTTGCGCCGAGCGCGCGGCGGCCTATTCATCCGGCCTCTCCCGGGTGAGGAGCCAATGCGCGGCCCAGCCACCGAGCCTGCCCTCGACCTGATCACGATCGGGCGCGCGATCGTCGACCTCTATGGCGAGCAGGTGGGCGGGCGGCTGGAGGACATGGGCTCGTTCGCCAAATACGTGGGGGGCAGTCCGACCAACACCGCGTTCGGGGCCGCCCGCCTGGGACTCCGTTCGGCGCTGATCAGCCGCGTAGGCAAGGACCACTTCGGCCGCTTCCTCCGCGAGACGCTGGCGCGCGAGGGGGTCGACGTGACGCAGGTGGCCGAGGATCCGGCCCGGTTGACGGGGTTGGCTTTCCTCGGCATCCGCGACGCCGAGCGGTTCCCGCTGTTGTTCTATCGCCGCGACTGCGCCGACATGGCGCTGGCCGAAGTCGACGTCGACGACGCGTTCGTCGCATCCGCGGCCGCGACGCTCATCAGCGGCACGCATCTGTCGACGCCGCAGGTGTTCGCGGCCAGCCTGAAGGCCGCCCGCGCCGCCAAGGCTGCCGGCCGCAAGGTCGTGTTCGACATCGACTATCGCCCGGTGCTGTGGGGCGTGGCCGCCCAGGACGCTGGCGAGAACCGTTTCGTCGCCAACGCCGCGGTCACCGCGCGACTGACCGAGGCCGCCCGCCTCTGCGACCTGATCGTCGGCACCGAGGAAGAGTTCCAGATCCTGGGCGGCGAGGCCGACCCGATCGCCGCGCTGAGGGCGGTGCGCCGCGAGACGGCCGCGCTGTTGGTCTGCAAGCGCGGCGCGCTTGGGTGTGTCGCTTTCCCCGGCGCGGTGGGCGAAGGCTTCGAGAGCGGCGTCGAACGGGCGGGGCGCGCGGTCGAGGTGTTCAACGTGCTGGGCGCCGGCGACGCCTTCATGGCCGGGTTCCTGCGCGGCTGGCTGCGCGGCGAGCCGCTCGCCACGGCGCTGGACTACGCCAACGCCTGCGGAGCGCTGGTGGTATCGCGCCATGGCTGCGCGCCGGCCATGCCGACCTGGCCCGAACTGGCGGCGTTTCTAAGCGGCGGACCGTGGCCGCACCGGCTGCGCGAGAGCCCGGAGCTGGAACACCTGCATTGGGCCAGCACCCGCCGGCCCGACTGGCCGAGCATCAACGCGCTGGCGCTGAACGCCGACGTGCCGGCCGCCGAGCTCGATCGGCTGCTTCGCGCCTGGCCCGACGTCGGCGTGATGGCGCTGGGCGAGGCCGCGCTCGGGACGCTGTTCGCCGCCGCGGAGCGACCCGCGTGGCTCGCGCGGGCCTGGAGCGACGGCGCCGACCTGGCCCAATGGCCGCTGATGCATGTCGTAGCCGCTCGCCCCGCCTCGCTTGATGAGGCCACGCTGCAACGGCTGGCGCGAGCCTGCCGGGGCACGCGCCACGAGTTGATGCTGGAGGCGGACCGGGTCGAGGAGATGCGGCGGGCCTACGCGCTCGGCGTCCGACCCGACTGGTGGGCGCTGGATGCGGCTGCGAACCTCGGAGCGGCGCAAGCGGCGCTGGACGCCGGCGACCCTTTGTGCCGCGGCATCCTCCTGACCGGGGAGGTTGCTGCGGCGCTGGATGGCGATGCGCCGCCGGCGGTGAAAGGCTTCATCGCCTCGCCCGCGGACTTCGAGAACGCAGCGGCAGCTTGGCGCGCCGCCAAGGGCGCGCCGGTCGCGCGGGCGGCGGAGTAGTCATGGCGAGCCTGCGCCTCACCGCCGCCCAGGCGCTGGTCCGCCACCTCGAGGCGCAGTTCGTCGAGATCGATGGCCAGGACGCTCCCTACTTCGCCGGCGTGTGGGCGATCTTCGGACACGGCAACGTCGCAGGGCTGGGCGAGGCGCTGAGCAACGCGGGCGAAGCGCTGCCGACCTACCGCGCGCACAACGAACAGGCGATGGCGCACGCGGCGATCGCGTTCGCGAAAGCCAACCGCCGCCGCCGCGCGTTCGCCTGCACGACCTCCATCGGTCCTGGGGCGCTCAACATGGTGACAGCCGCGGCGGTCGCGCACGTAAATCGGCTGCCGGTGCTGTTCCTGCCCGGCGACGTGTTCGCCGGCCGCAGGCCCGACCCGGTGCTGCAACAGGTGGAGGATTTCGCGGACGGGACGGTTTCGGCCAACGACGCCTTTCGCCCCGTTTCGCGATGGTTCGATCGCATCCAGCGCGCCGAGCAGCTGATCGACTCCTTGCCGCGCGCCATCGCCACGATGCTCGATCCAGCCACCTGCGGGCCCGCGACGCTGGCGTTCTGCCAGGACGCGCAGACCGAAGCGTTCGACTGTCCGCGGTCGTTCTTCGAACGGCGCGTCTGGCGCATCCGCCGCCAACCGCCGGATCCGGGCGAGCTTGCCGCCTTGGTCCAGCGCGTGCGGGCGGCGAAAGCCCCGCTCATCATCGCCGGTGGCGGCGTAATCTATTCGCAGGCGGAGGCGACGCTGTCGGCGCTCGCGGCCGATCTCGGCATTCCGGTGGCGGAGACCCAGTCCGGCCACGGCGCCATGCCGTCCTGGCATCCGATGGCGGTGGGCGGAGTCGGCGTCTCGGGAACGAGCGCGGCCAATGCGGCCGCCGCCGAGGCCGACCTGGTCGTCGGCGTCGGGACGCGGCTGATGGACTTCACCACCGGCTCCCGCGCCCTCTTCGCCCGGCCGGGGGTCCAACTCGTCCAGGCCAACGTCGCCGCCTACGACGCGGCCAAGCAGGGCGCGCTGGCGGTGGTCGGCGACGCGCGGGCGACCCTGGAGGCCCTGCACGCCCGGCTCGCCGGGTACAAGACGCCGAGCGGCTGGACGGAGTCCATCGCCCGCCGGAAGGCGGCTTGGGATGCGGATTGGGTCGCGGCGACGCGCGCCCCCGGCGGCAACGCGTTGCCGTCCGACGCCGAGGTGATCGGAGCCATCTGGCGGCAAGCGCCCGAGAGCGCGGTGCTTGTGTGCGCCGCCGGCGGCCTGCCGGGCGAGCTGCACCGGCTCTGGCGCACGCGGGCGAGCGGCGGCTACCACCTCGAATACGGCTTCTCGTGCATGGGCTACGAGATCGCCGGCGGCCTGGGCGCGAAGATGGCCGACCCGGCGCGGGAGGTCGTCGTCATGCTGGGCGACGGCTCGTACCTGATGCTGAATTCCGAGATCGCCACCTCGGTCATGCTGGGCCTGAAGCTGGTCATCGTCGTCCTCGACAACGGCGGCTTCGGCTGCATCAACCGCCTGCAGCAGTCCGTGGGCGGCGAGCCGTTCAACAACCTCTTCGCGGATTCCCGCCGCGTGGACTCTCCGGCGATCGACTTCGCCGCGCACGCGGCGAGCCTCGGCGCACGCTCGGAGACGGTGGACGGGATCGCGGGGCTGGAGGCGGCCATGGAGCGGGCGCTGGCGGCCCAGCAGACGTACGTCATCGTCCTGGCCACCGACCCGGCGCGGGCGATGCAAGCCGGCGGCGCGTGGTGGGACGTGGCCGTGCCGGAGGTCTCCCAGCGGCCAGCGGTCCGGGCCGCGCGCGCGGCCTATGAGACGATGCTCAAGGCGCGGAACGCGTGAGCGTGCGCCTCGGGGTGAGCCCGATCGCCTGGGCCAATGACGACATGCCCGAGCTGGGCGCTGGCACGCCGGTCGAGACCATTCTCGCCGAGGCCGCCGAGGCCGGCGCGGAGGGCATCGAGCTCGGCGCGCGCTTCGCCCGCGATCCGCAGGTGCTGGGCCCGATGCTGGAGCGCGCGGGGCTGGCGCTGATCGGCGGCTGGTGGTCGACCCGCCTGCTGGAGCGCACCGTAGAAGCCGAGGTCGAGGCGCTGCAGGGCCACCTGGCCCTGCTTCGGGCCCTGGGCGCGCCGGTCTTCATCGCCGCCGAGTGCACGGGCGCGGTGCACAGCGATCGCGCAAAGTCGCTGAGCGCCCGGCCGCGCCTCGTGGACAGCGAGTGGCCGCAGTTCGGCGCGCGCCTGAGCGCGCTTGCGCTCTACCTCGCCGAGCGCGGCCTTCGGTTCGCCTACCACTTCCATCTCGGCACCGTCGTCGAAGACGGCGCGGACCTTGCGCGGTTGCTGGACGCGACCAGCGACCTCGTTGGCCTCGTGGTCGACACGGGCCACGCCGCCCTGGGCGGCGTCGACGCGGTGGCGCTGATCCGCAGCCGCCCGGAGCGGGTGGCGCACGTGCATGCGAAGGACATCCGCAGCGAGACGGCCGCTCGCGTCCGGGCGGACGGCCGCAGCTTCCTCGACGGGGTGATGGCCGGCATGTTCACCGCGCCGGGGGACGGCGACCTCGACTTCGACGACCTGATGACCGCGCTGGCGGACATCCGCTACCGAGGCTGGATCGTGGAGGAGGCGGAGCAGGATCCGGGGCAGGCGGATCCCAGCGCCTACACCCGGCTCGGCCTTGCGACGTTGGAGAAGGCGGCGATGAAAGCTGGGCTGGCGTTGACGGCGCCGATGGAGCGGGCCCGATGACCACGTTGCGCGTGCGCCCTAGATCGCCGGATGCCGCCGGCTTAGTCACCAACGTCACACCCTCGAACGCCGGCTGGAAATACGTTGGGTTCGAGGTCCGGCACTTGCGCCGGGGCCAGCGCGTCGACCTGA
>DATGIN010000121.1:0-2064 GCA_035295705.1 Caulobacteraceae bacterium | reverse complement strand
TTGGCGTTGGTGGCGACGACGATGCGCTCGATCGGAACGCCGATCTTGGCGGCGACATAGCCGGCGAAGGCGTCGCCGAAGTTGCCGGTCGGCACGGAAAACGCGACCGGGCGCTCCGGCGCGCCGAGGGCGACAGCGGCGGTGACGTAGTAGACGCTCTGCGCCGCGATGCGCGCCCAGTTGATCGAGTTGACGCCGGAGAGATTGACCGCCTGCGGGAACCCCTGCGCCCGGAAGAGGGCCTTCACGATCGCCTGGCAGTCGTCGAAGGCGCCGTCGATGGCGATGGCCCGCACGTTGTCGCGCCCCGAGGCGGTGATGAAGCGGCGCTGGACGTCGCTGATCTTGCCTTCCGGGTAGAGCACCACCAGGCGTACGCCCTTCGCGCCGCCCAGCGCGTCCACCGCCGCGCCGCCGGTGTCTCCCGAGGTGGCGCAGACGACGGTGAGCGTCTCGCCTTTGGCGGCCAGCGCGTGCTCGTAGAGCCGCGCCACCAGCTGCATGGCGATGTCCTTGAACGCCAGGGTGGGGCCGTGGAACAGCTCGAGCAGCCACAGCCCCGGCGCGAGCTCGCGGAGGGGCGCGACGGCGTCGTGGGTGAAGCCGGCGTAGGCTTCGTTGGCCATCTCGACCAGGTCGGCGTGCGCGACCGCCTCGCCGGCGAAGCGGCTCATGACGGCGGCGCACACTTCGGCGTAGGGGCGCGCCGCAAGGTCGGCCAGCTCGTCGGGCGTGAACAGCGGCCAGACCTCCGGCATGTAGAGGCCGCCGTCCGGCGCGAGGCCCGCCAGGACCGCGTCCAGGAAGCCGATCGGCGGCGCCGCGCCTCGGGTCGAGATGTAGCGCATCAGCGCGTGTTCCGCCGCCGCCTGCTCCAAAGGCTGGCGAGGTAGACGCCGACCAGCGCGGCGGCAAGGCCGAACCATGTGATCGCGTATTGCAGGTGGTTGTTGGGGATGTCGGCGGGGAGCGGCGCGGGCGCAGGTTCGCCGCCTGGCGGCGGCGGCCGCTCGAGCATCAGGAAGGTGGGCGCCGGATCGTTTGCGCCCAGCGCTCGCGCCATGGACGGGATGTCGCGCCAGTACCAGAGGTTCTCGGCCGGCCGGTTGGCGGGCGTCACGAAGGTGCGCGCATCGCCCTTGCGCAGGATGCCGACGATCGGCTCCGAAAGCGCGGCGCCCGCGCGCGGCGCGGCGGACTCGGGCAGGAAGCCCCGGTCGACCAGGATGCTGCGATAGGGTCCGGCGGCCAGCGGGCAGGCGGCGATGAGCCGCCAGCCGGCATACCCCTGCCAGACGGCGTAGAGCTTGAGGTAGGGACCGGTCTCGAGCGCCGGGCACAGCACGCAGACGCGGTGGTAGTCGAGGTCGGCGCCGTGCGGCGCGGCGGCCAGCAGCGGCCCCAGCGCCTCGGGCGGCGCGTGCTCCAGCGCCGCGACCCTGGCGAGGATGCCCTGCTTCCAGTGCAGGCGCTGGAGCTGCCAGACCCCCAGCCCGACGAGGATGGCGACACCGACCGCGGCGGCGATGGCGGGGATCGCCCGCGAGCGGCTCGGCGTCGCCTCAGCCGCCGTCATGCCCGCCCTCGGCGGCCTTGTGATGGAATTGCAGGGCCAGCATCAGCCCCTTGAGCGGGCGAACGAGCACGAGCGCGAGGACGCCGGCCAGCGGCGGCCACAACACGAGGTGCACCCAGACCGGCGGGTGGAACGCGATCTCGGCGAAGAGCGCCGAGAAGCAGGCGATGATCCCGACGATGAGCACGATGAAGACCGCGGGGCCGTCGCCCGAGTCGGCCTTGGCGAGGTCGAGGCCGCAGGCTTCGCAGCGCGGGCTGACGCGCAGGAAACCCTGGAACAGCGGGCCCTCGCCGCAGGCCGGACAGCGACAGGCCAGGCCCGCCGCCACGGGATTCACCGGGCGCGTTTCAGGTGTTCGGGAGATTGGGCAGCGTCACGTAGACGAAGGTGAAGAGGAACAGCCACACCACGTCGACGAAGTGCCAGTACCAGGCCGCCGCCTCGAACCCGAAGTGCTTCTGCGGCGTGAACCCGCCGGCCAGCAG
>DATGIN010000120.1:0-25069 GCA_035295705.1 Caulobacteraceae bacterium | reverse complement strand
ACCGCCCCGATGGCCTTCGCCCACTGCACCATGATCGCGCCGACCCCGCCGGCCGCCGCGTGGACGAGGATCGTCTCGCCGGCTCGTAGCGGATAGCAGCGGCGGAGCAGGAACTCCGCCGTCATGCCCTTGAGCATGCCGGCGGCCGCAACCTCGAAGGAGACCCCCTCGGGCAGGCGGATGGCCCGCGCCGCGGGGGCGAGCGCGTACTCGGCGTAGGCCGCGCCGGCCCCGGCGTAGACGCGATCCCCGATCGCCCAGCCGTCCACGCCCGCGCCCACCGCGTCCACGACGCCGGCGGCTTCCTGGCCCAGCACCGCCGGCAGCCGCATGGGATAGAGGCCCGAGCGCTGGTAGGTGTCGATGAAGTTGAGGCCGATCGCCTGGCTCTTGATCCGCAGCTGCCCGGGTCCCGGCGCCGGGATCGGCAGGTCGGCGGCTTCGAGCACCTCGGGGCCGCCGGCGCGGACGGCTTGGATGGCGAGCATCGGCGTGCTCCTTCGCGGATAGAGGACGCTGGCAAAGGCGATGGACAAGGGCTCATAACACGCTCGCGCCAGGCGGAGGATGCGATGAAGATCTCGATCGATGTGGAGTGCACCCCCGAGGAGGCGCGCGCCGCGCTCGGCCTTCCCGACGTTTCGGGGCTGAACGAGACGCTGGTGCGCGAGATGCAGGCCCGCATCACGGCGAACCTGGACGCGCTCAAGCCCGACGAGCTGATGAAGAACTGGCTCGCCTTCGGCGGCGCGGCCCAGGAGCAGTTCATGAAGCTGATGACCGCGGCGGCGGGCGCGGGCGCCAAGCGCTGAGCGCGGACGCCGCCACCGTCTTCGCTTTGGCGACCGCGCCGGGGCGGGCGGCCGTCGCGGTGGTCCGCCTGTCCGGGCCGGCGACCGGCGCTGCGCTGGCGGCGTTGGCGGGCGCGCCGCCGCCGGCCAGGCGCGCGACGCTCTCGATGCTGCACGGCCCGGGCGGGGCCGCGATCGACCAGGCGCTGGTCCTCTGGTTTCCGGCCCCGGACAGCTACACCGGCGAGGACGTGGCTGAGCTGCAGCTGCATGGCGGCCCGGCCGTCATCGACGCGCTCACCGAGGCGCTGGTGGCGCTCGGCCTCAGGCTGGCGCTTCCCGGCGAGTTCACCCGCCGCGCCTTCGAGAACGGCAAGCTCGACCTGAGCCAGGCGGAGGCGATCGCCGACCTGGTGGACGCCGAGACCGAGGCTCAGCGCCGCCAGGCGCTGGCCCAGCTGGACGGGGCGCTCGCCCGCCGCCACATGGCCTGGCGCGACCACCTGCTCGAAGCCCTGGCGCTGCTCGAGGCGGCGGTGGACTTCCCGGACGAGGACCTGCCCGAGACGGCTGCGGCCGCCGCCCCGCTCGCCGCCGCCGTCGCAGCCGACATCGACCGGGCGCTGGCCGAGGGCGAGCGCGGCGAGCGCGTGCGCGAGGGCTACCGCATCGGCATCATCGGCGCGCCGAACGCCGGGAAATCCAGCCTGCTCAACGCATTGCTCGGCCGCGACGCGGCGATCGTCACCCCGACGCCGGGGACGACGCGGGACGTGATCGAGGCGCCGCTCAATCTGGCCGGTTATCGCGTCCTTCTCGCCGACTCGGCCGGCGTGCGCGACGCCCGCGGCGCCGTCGAGGTCGAGGGGGTCCGCCGCGCGCGGGCGCTCGCCGAGCAGGCGGACCTGCGTCTCCTCGTCGTCGACGCCGCCGATCGGGGCGAGCGCTGGCGGGACGCCGCCGCCCTGGCGCGGCCCGGGGACCTCTGCCTCGTCAACAAGCGCGACCTCGCGCCCCCGCCGGCGGGCGCCGAGGCGATCGCCTGGGCCGGCGCCCACGGCCTTGCGGTGCTCGGCGTCTCCGCCACCTACGGCCTTGGCCTCGCCGAGCTGCATGCGGCGCTGGTCGCCCGCGTGACCGAGGCCCTCGCCGGCGGGGAGTTTCCGGCCGCGACGCGCGAGCGGCACCGCCGCGACCTTGCGGCGGCGCGCGGCCACCTGGCGCGCGCGGCGCGCGCGCTCGAAGCCCCGGTTGAGATCGAGCTGGCGGCGGAGGATGTCCGCCTCGCCGCACGCTCGCTGGAGCGGATCGCGGGGCGGGTTGACGCTGAGGACGTGCTCGACCGCGTCTTCGCCCGCTTTTGCATCGGCAAGTAGCCGTTTCACGTGAAACACTTGGGAGGCCGGCGGCTGCGCTGTTTCACGTGAAACACCGAGCCCCCCGCCCGCGGGTCGACCGCGAAGGCCGCCACGGCTATATCTCCCCGGCCCTTCTTGAGGGCAGGTCCCCATGTCCCGCTCTTCTCCTCCCTCCTTCGACGTGATCGTGATCGGCGGCGGCCACGCCGGCTGCGAAGCCGCCGCCGCCGCCGCGCGCTTCGGCGCGGCCACGCTGCTGATCACCCACAAGATCGAGACGATCGGCGAGATGTCGTGCAATCCGGCCATCGGCGGGCTCGGCAAGGGGCATCTGGTGCGCGAGATCGACGCCCTCGATGGGCTGATGGGCCGCCTCGCCGACGAGGCCGGCATCCAGTTCCGCCTCCTGAACCGGTCGAAGGGGCCGGCCGTGCGCGGCCCGCGCGCGCAGATCGACCGCGCGCTCTATCGCGCGGCGATGCAGCGGGCGGTGCGCGAGCAGCCGAACCTTGCTGTGGTCGCGGCCGCGGTCGAGGACCTCATCGTGGAAGACGGCCGCGTGGCCGGCGCGGTCGCGGCCGATGGGCGCGCCTGGCGGGCCGGCGCGGTCGTGCTCACGACCGGCACCTTCCTCCGCGGGGTGATCCTGCGCGGCGAGACCCGCACGCCGGCGGGGCGGGTCGGCGAGGCGCCCGCCATCGGCCTTGCCGAGCGGCTCTACGCGCTCGAGCTGAAGATGGGACGGCTGAAGACCGGCACGCCGGCGCGGCTGGACGGCAGGACCATCGCCTGGGAGCGGCTCGAGCTGCAGCAGGGCGACGCTGATCCGGTCCCCTTCTCGTTCCTGAGCGGCCCGATCACGCGCGAGCAGGCGCCGTGCGGCATCACCTGGACCACGGCCGAGACGCACAGGATCATCGCCGAGCGCCTTGCGGAGTCGGCGGTCTACGGGGGCCGCACGCAGGGGCGGGGGCCGCGCTACTGCCCGTCTATCGAGGACAAGGTGGTGCGCTTCGCCGACAAGAGCGCGCACCAGATCTTCCTTGAGCCCGAAGGCCTCGCCGACGACACCGTCTATCCGAACGGCATCTCCACCTCGGTCGCCGAGGAGACGCAGGACCGCTTCCTGCGCACCATCCCCGGGCTCGAGGCCGTCGCGGTCAAGCGCTACGGATATGCGATCGAATACGACTACGTCGATCCGCGCGAGCTCGGCCCCTCGCTGGAGGTCAAGCGGCTGCCTAGACTCTATCTAGCCGGTCAGATCAACGGTACGACCGGTTATGAGGAGGCGGCGGCCCAAGGCCTCGTGGCTGGCCTGAACGCCGCCCGCGCGGTCTCCGGCGCCGCGCCGGCGGCCTTCGCGCGCGACGAAGGCTACCTCGGCGTGATGATCGACGACCTGGTGACCCGCGGCGTCACCGAGCCCTATCGCATGTTCACCAGCCGCGCCGAGTTCCGCCTGATGCTGCGCGCCGACAACGCCGACCAGCGGCTGACGCCGCGCGGCCTCGCGCTCGGCTGCGTGGGCGGCGAACGCGCGCGGGCGTTCGCGGCCAAGGCGACGACGCTCGCCGATGTGCGTGCTCGCGCCCTGGCGCTCACGCTCACGCCCAGCCAGGCCCAGCGGCGCGGCCTTCCTGTCAAGGCGGATGGCCAGCGGCGCAACGTGCTGCAATTGCTCGCCTATCCCGGCATCGGCCTCGCCGAGCTGACGGCGGTCTGGCCGGAAATCGGCGCCTGGCCGGCGTTCGCCGCCGAACAGCTGGAGATCGACGCCGCCTACGCCGGCTACCTCGAGCGGCAGGCCGCCGACGTGGTCGCCTTCCGCCGCGACGAGAGCCTGGGCATCCCGGCGGCGCTGGACTATGGCGCGATCGGCGGCCTCTCCGCCGAGGCGCGCGAAAAGCTCGCGGCGGTCCAGCCGCGTACGCTCGGCCAGGCGGCCCGCATCGAGGGGGTAACGCCCGGCGCCATCGCCGCCCTGCTCGCCCATGTCCGTCGCGCCCGCGCCGCGTGACGCTGCGCCGCCGTTCGACGCGGCGGCCTTTCAGGCCGAGACGGGGGCGAGCGACGCCGCGGTCGCCGACCTCGAGCGCTTCCGCGATCTCCTGGCCGACTGGAACCAGCGGATGAACCTCGTCGGCCCATCGGCGCTGGCGGACTTCTGGCTCCGGCACGCGTTCGATTCGGCCCAGCTGCTGCCGCTGGCGCCCGAGGCGCGGGTCTGGGTCGACCTCGGCGCCGGCGCCGGCTTTCCCGGCGTGGTGCTCGCGATCCTGCTCAGGGACCGGCCCGGCGCGGCCGTTCACCTGGTCGAGAGCATGGCCAAGCGCTGCCGCTTCCTCGAGGCGGTCGTCGATGCGCTCGCGCTGCCCGCCCGCGTCCGCCACGCCCGCGCCGAGGATCTTGTGATCCGCTGCGACGTCGTCGCCGCCCGCGCTTGCGCGCCGCTCGGCCGGCTTTTCGGCTATGCTTGGCCCTATCTTCGGCGAGGTGCGGTCGGGTTGTTCCTCAAGGGACAAGATGTTGCGTCTGAACTCTCAGAAGCTACAATATCTTGGCGTTTCGAGGCCGACCTGATCGACAGCCGCAGCCAGGGCGGGGGACGGATCGTGCGCGTGGAGAGGCTCGAGCATGTCTGAGTCGCCGCTGCGCGTTCTTTCGGTCTCCAACCAGAAAGGCGGCGTGGGCAAGACCACCACCGCGATCAACCTTGCGACCGCGCTCGCCGCGGTCGGCGAGCGGGTGCTGCTGATCGACCTCGATCCGCAGGGGAACGCCTCGACCGGCCTCGGCATGAGCCGCGGCGGCATCGGCGGCCCGACCATCTACGACGTGATCGCCGGCGATGCATCGCTCGCCGCCGCCGCGCGGCCGACGGCGGTGCCTGGTCTCGAGCTGGTTTCCTCCGACCCCGACCTCTCGGGGATCGAGATCGAGCTCGCCAGCGCGCCCAGGCGCTCGTTCCGCCTCCGCGACGCGCTACAACTGTTGCGCGAACCTCGCGACGAGGGCGCCTATGGCTACGTCCTCATCGACTGCCCCCCCTCGCTCAATCTCCTCACCGTCAACGCGATGACCGCCGCCGATGCGGTCCTGGTGCCGCTCCAGTGCGAGTTCTTCGCGCTCGAGGGCCTGACCCAGCTGATGCGCACCGTCGAACTGGTCCGCGGCGGCCTGAACCCGCGGCTGGAGATCCAGGGGCTGGTGCTCACCATGTACGACCGGCGCAACAGCCTCTCCCACCAGGTCGCCGCCGACGTCCGCGCCCACTTCGGCGAGAAGGTCTACGAGACGGTGATCCCGCGCAACGTAAGGGTTTCCGAGGCGCCCTCCTTCGGCAAGCCGGTGCTTGTCTACGACCTCAACTGCGCCGGCAGCCGCGCCTACCTCGACCTCGCCCGCGAGCTGGTCGGACGCGAGCGCGCGCGCCGCGTGGCGGCCTGAGCAGGAGATGAGCGAACAAAGGCGCGGTCTCGGGCGTGGCCTCTCCGCCCTCCTCGACGAGGCGGCGTCCGCGGGCGAGAGCGTCGGCGGCGGCGTCCGCGAGACGCCGATCGAGCAGGTCCACCGCAACGCCGCTCAACCCAGGGTCGATTTCGAAGGCGAGGATCTCGAGCGCCTGACCGCGTCTATCCGCGACAAGGGCGTCCTGCAGCCGATCCTCGTCAGGCCCTCGCCCGAGCGGCCCGGCGACTACCAGATCGTCGCCGGCGAGCGGCGCTGGCGGGCGGCGCAGGCCGCCGGGCTGAAGAGCGTTCCGGTCGTGCTGCGCGACCTCGATGACGCCCAGGCGCTGGAGATCGCCATCATCGAGAACGTCCAGCGCACCGACCTCAACCCGATCGAGGAGGCTGCGGGCTACCGGGCGCTGGGCGAGCGTTTCGGACGCACGCAGGAGGAAGTGGCAGAGACCGTCGGCCGCAGCCGCAGCCACGTCGCGAACGCGCTTCGCCTGCTCGACCTGCCCGCGCCGATCGTCGAGTTGCTGCGCCAGGGCCGCCTTTCCGCCGGCCACGCACGCGCCATCGCCACCGCCCCCAATCCGATCGCGCTCGCGCACCAGGTGGTCGAACGGGGATTGAGCGTTCGCGCGGCTGAGGCGCTGGGTCGCCGTGCGCTGGCCGAGGGCGGCCGCGGCGCCAACCCCACCGCCGGCAAGGACGCCGACACCCGCGCGCTGGAGGCCGAGCTCGCCGACGCGCTCGGTCTCACCGTCGACATCGCCCACAAGGGCGGCCGCGGCGCGCTCACCATCCGCTACCGCAGCCTCGAACAGCTGGACGACGTCGTTCGCCGGCTACGGGGATAGTCCGCCAGCTTGCGCCTCGCGCGGGCGAGCGCCCGCCTGCTGGTCTGCACGGGAGCGGCGGATTCTTAAGCGCCGCGGCTGTTCAGGCGCCGTCCCGGGCGTCGTTCGCGGCTGGCCGGCGCGACGCCGTTCAGTGAAATCCTGAGCGGCCGGGACGCTCCCCTATGATGCCCGCGTGCAAACCGCAAACGCGCCAGCCATGTCCACGCGCCCGGGCCGAGACGTCGGCTCCCGGAGCCTGAACCGCGCTGGGCGCCCGGAATCGGATGCGTGCTCGCGACACGCCCCGACCCCGCGCGCAGGTCGGACGCCGCTCCCGCTGTCACGGACGGTGGGCGGATGCTCCTCCGCGAGGCGGCGAAGCGCCCCAAACGTCATGTCGTCGAGGAAGGAGGACCCGGTCTAGCCCCACCCCAAGACCGCCCAGAGGCAAGGATGGCTGGCGGGATGCCTACCCGCCTATCAGCCTACCAGCCTACCAGCAGTAGAGTACCAGCGCCGTCAGCCATCCTTCCCTCTGGGCAGCACCCTTAAGGTCGGACTTGCAGAGCTTCCGGTAACCCCCGCCTGCCCTCACGCCGCGCTTCGCCCCGCGGCGGGCGAGGGCGCGCGCTCCAAAGGCTCAGGGCGCGGCCATGAGCAGCCCGGAGAGGCCGAGCAGCGCCCCGCCGGCCAGGCACCACAGCGGGTTCAGCTTGGTGAAGTAGGCGACCGCAGCGCTCGCCGCGGACACCAGCGCGAAGCGCCAGCTGACGTCGGCGGCGCGCACCAGCACCAGCGCGCTGGCGCACACCAGGCCGACCGCGACCGGCGAGATCCCCGCCCCCACCGCGGCGCGCCAGCGGGTGTGGCTGTAGCGGTCCCACGCCTTGGCGACCCAGAAGACTAGGACGCACGATGGGCCGCACATGGCGGCGGTGGCGACGATCGCGCCGGCGAGGCCGGCGACCTTCCAGCCGATCAGCGTCGAGATCAGCACGTTCGGGCCCGGCGCGGCCTGCGAGATGGCGAACAGGGCGGCGAAGTCCCTGTCGGTCATCCAGTGGTGCACGGCGACCGACTGGCGATGCATCTCGGGCACCACCGCGTTGGCGCCGCCGAACGCCACCAGCGAGAGGATGGCGAACTGCAGGGCCAGCGCGCCGAGCGTCGACCAGACCGGCTTCATGCCGGCCGCCGCCAGGCGGCCGCGACGCTGAGCGGCGCGAGCACGAGGATCACGTAGATCAGCGGGAAGCGAAGAACGCCCACCCCCACGAACGCCAGCACGATGAACGGGGTGGCCGCGAGGAAGCGGTTGCGCACCAGCGGCTCGGCCATGCGCGCGGCGGTCGCCACGACGAGGCCGGCAGCGGCGGCGGCGACGCCTTCGATGGCCCGCTCGACCAGCGGCAGGCCGCCGAAGCGGCCGTAGGCGAAGCCGAGCACGATCAGGATCAGGAACGGCGCGCCGATCAGGCCGATGACCGCCGCCAGCGAGCCGCGCCAGCCGCGGGCGCGCCCGCCCACCACGATCGACATGTTGACGATATTGGGCCCGGGCAGGCTCTGGCAGAGCGCCAGGGTCTCGGTGAAGTCGGCGTCCGTCAGCCAGCCATGCCGCTCGACCAGCGCGCGGCGGGCGAACGGAAGAACGCCGCCGAAGCCGGAAAGCCCCATGACCAGGAAGGCGCGAAAGAGGTCGGGCGTCGTCGCCTGGGCCAGCGCCGCGCGCGCCGCCTCGGCCGGGGTCGCGCCGCCTGCCTCGCTCATGGCGGCGTTCCTTGCATGATTCGCTGGTCCTCAGCCGGGGCTGAGCGCCTTCACCACCGCCGCCCGCCGCCGATCGCTCAACGGCGCGAACTCCGCGTTCGCGAGCTCGACCTTCAGGCCGCCGGCGTCGGCGCGGTGGATGCCCCGCACCCGGCGCGCGTTGACCAGCGCCGAGCGATGGGTGCGCACGAAGGCCGACCCGCGCAGCTTGGCGTCGACCGCCTTCAGCGGCTCGCGGATCAGGTAGCTGCGTCCGCCGGCGTGCAGCGCGACGTAGTTGCCTTTCGCCTCGACCCAGTCGATGTCCGGGGCGCGGATCAGCACGCGGCCCTGCCGACTTTCGGCGAAGAAGGCCGGCTCCTGCGGCTGAGGCTGCGGGACGCTCGCCTGATCGGCCGTGGCGCGGCGCCAGAGCCAGAGCACGATCAGGCACATGGCGACGGTGACGACGTCCTTGCGGTACTCGTAGAGCACGCTCTGTTGGAGCGGGCCGAAGTCGTAGCGGGCGCCGGCGGCGGCGTAGATCGCGACCCGCAGGCCGACCATCGTCACGACGTGGGCGGCGGAGTATCCGACGGTGGCGGCGGCTGCCACCGCAAGGCGCGCCGCCCAGGTCCGCGCCCGCGCGAGCCAGCGATCGGCTACGAGGATGGGCGCAAAGCCCACCAGCAGGCCGAACCAGCTCGTGAGCTCCCAGACATAGGGCTCGCGCGGATCAAGGCGGACGTGGCGCCAGCCGAACTCGACATTGGTCGAGATGGCGTTGACCACCCCGAGCGCCAGGCCGACGCCGGCGAAGATCGCGAGCGGCGCACCGACGCGCGCCAGCTGCGGCCGCCATCCGCGGCCGCCGAGCGGCTGTTGTACCGACGCCTGGACCACGCCCTCGTCCCCGCAAACGACGCGTTCGACACAAAACGGCCGCCGCCGGTCTTTGGAAAGCGCTACGAGGCGCCATCGGGCGGGGCCGAGCCAACACATAGCGGCAGTTGAGGACGGGGTCATGTTGAGACGCACCCTTTTGACCGGCGCGGCGGGCGCCATGCTGGCGCCGGCGCGCGGCGCGCTCGCGGCGGCGCTTGCGCCGCCGCCCAGTCGGGTCCGCCCGGGCGATCCCGGCTGGCCGTCGCCGGCCGAGTGGCAGGCGCTGAACGCCCGCGTCGGCGGCAAGCTCGTTCAGCCCAGGGCCCTGTTTTCCGCCTGCGCCGACCCGGCCCAGCAGGACGCCTGCCGCGCGATGCTGAAGGAGAGCGCCAACCCCTTCTTTCTCGGCGACCAGGTCGGCGGGACGCAGGTCTCGGGCTGGTTCCGCGCCTGGACGGCGGCGCCCAGCGCCTACGCGATCGTCGCCCACAGCGCGCAGGACGTGGCCCACGGCGTCAATTTCGCCCGCGAGCACAACCTGCGCCTGGTCGTCAAAGGGCCGGGGCACAGCTACCTGGGCTGCTCGAACGCGCCCGACTCACTCCTGATCTGGACACGGCCGATGAGCGAGGTGACCGTGCACGAGGCGTTCACGCCGCTCGGCTGCGAAGGCCGATGCGAGGCGACGCCGGCGGTCAGCGTCGGCGGCGGCGCGATCTGGATCGACGTCTATCACGCCGTCACGGTCGAGGGCGGCCGCTACGCCCAGGGCGGCGGGTGCACCGACGTCGGCGTGGCCGGGCTGGTGCAGGGCGGTGGGTTCGGCTCGCTCTCCAAGGGCTTCGGCACGGCGGGATCCAGCCTCGTCGAGGCGGAGGTGGTGACCGCCGACGGGCAGATCCGCACGGTGAACGCCGCGCGGGATCCCGACCTCTTCTGGGCGCTGAAGGGCGGCGGCGGCGGCAACTTCGCCGTCCTGACGCGCCTGACCCTCGAGACCCACGACCTGCCGGCGAACTTCGGCTCCGTCGGCGGCACCTTCAAGGCCGCCTCCGACGAGGCGTTTCGCGCGCTCCTGGCGCAGTTCTTCGCCGTCTACGCCACGAATCTGCTCAGTGAGCACTGGGGCGAGCAGGTCCACATCGGCGTTGGGAACACCTTCGAGATCAGCATGCTCTCGCAAGGCCTGACCGAGGCCGAGATGCACGCCGCCTGGAAGCCGTTCCTCGACTGGGTCGCCGACCCCAAGAACGGCGTTGCGACCCTCGAGCCCTTCTACGCCATCGCCATCCCTTCTCGGCTCTTCTGGGACCTCGAGAAGCACAAGGCGCTGGGCATCAAGGACGCGCACTTCGACGACCGCCCCGGCGTCCAGCCCTGGCACGGCTGGTGGAACGGCGACGCCGCGCAGGTCGGCGCTTTCCTTTACGGCTATGACTCAACCTGGCTCCCGCGCGGCTTGCTCGCGCCCGGGCGGCGCGCCGAGCTGGCGCAGGCGCTGTTCGAAGCCAGTCGCTTCAAGCAGATCCAATTGCACACCAACAAGGGCCTGGCCGGGGCGCCCCCCGCCGCCATCGCCCGCTCGCGCGCGACGCCCATGAACCCGGCCGTGCTCGACGCCTTCACGCTCGTCATCGTCGCCGACGGCGCCTTGCCGGCCTGGGAAGGCAGCCCTTACCCGCGCCCGGACCCGGCCGCCGCGCAGAAGAGCGCCGATGCGATCGACGCGGCCATGCGGCCGCTGCGGCGCCTTGCGCCGGGCGCCGGCTCGTACGTGGCGGAGAGCAACTTCTTCAATGCGAACTGGCGGGAGGAGTATTGGGGCGGCCACTATCCGCGTCTCCGCCGCATCAAGGCCCGCTACGACCCCGCCGGCCTCTTCGTCACCCACCATGGCGTCGGAAGCGAGGACTGGAGCGAGGACGGCTTCACCCGGATCTAGGCGTAGCCGCACCCAGGGGCGGCGGCGCTTTACGCGGTCGCCACAGGGAGATGGCGGACACATCTTCGCCAGCGCCGCAGCAGGCGCCGGCGGTGCGGAGGTGCGTCGCGCCCGGTCGGCGACGCCCGTTTCGCCTAGTCGCGGCCCATCGAAAAGACCGGCTGAAAGCAGCCGAGGATGAGGCGCCTGGCGTCGAACGGCGGCTCGCCGGAGTCCATCCGCGCGTCCTCGTGCATCTTCGTCTCGGCTGCGAAGAACTGCTCCTTGTCCGGCCAGACCTGCCAGGTGAAGACGATCTTCTCGCCCTCCTTGGCCGCGACGGCGCGGCGGAAATCGGTCTGCATGCCGTTCGGTACGAAGTCCTCCCACGACTCGACGATCTCGAGGCAGCCGTAGTCCTTGTAGATCTTCGCCCCGTTCTCGGCCCAAGCGCGGTAGGCGTCGACCTTGTCCTCGGGCACGGGGATCACCAGACCACAGACGTACATAGCGCTAAGCTCCTCGATGCTGATGCGTGGGTTGCCTTCGCCGATCTAGGCGGCGTCCTTGCCGAAGCGTGGCAGCAGCGCTCAGAGAGATGCGGCCGCGACCCAGGCCGCGAGGCACGCCAGCTTCTGTTCCTTCCGCCACGGCCGACCGACGGTTGCGCCCAGCCCCTCCACGTAGGCGGGCGAAAGGCTGAGCCGCATCGCGGCGGACTCCGGCAGCGACTTCTCGTCCATCTCGACGGCTTCCAGCCCGCACGTGTCGAACGCCGCCCGCAACGCATCGCGGACCGCGAGGCCCTCGATCACCGGCGGGTGTTCGGGAGCCGACAGGCTGTGGGCCAGCCGGATCGGATCGGTCAGCCAGCCGGTGCGATTGATCAGCAGCGCCATGAGCTTCGGGTCGTGGCCGGCCTTGCGGAGGTCTTCGACGATGGCTTGCAGGCCCTCTTTGGCCAGCGCGTCCTGGCGCCGTCTCCCCTCGGCGATGGCCGCCTCGGCCTCGGCGTGCGAAGCCTGCGTCCCGGCGACCATTTCGACCGCCACGTGGTAGGGCTCGAACGCCAGCCGATCGCCCTCGGTGGCGGTCCGAAGGTAGGTCGAGAGCACGACGCGGGGCTCGGGGCCATCGGCGGCGACCCCCACGACGACGCTGCCGCCCCGTCCGGCTTTGAATCCCAGCGCGATCGGGACCATCTCGCTCACGGCTCAGGCGCCGCGCTTGGCCAGGGCGTCCGGGTTCGCGACCCGGATCGGCGCGCCGGCGGCGAAGGCGGCGATCGCCTCCGGCATGTCGCCCCAGAACGCGGCCAGGGTTTCGGTGGTGTTGTAGCCCAGGTGGGGCGTCAGCGTGACGGTCTGCATGCGGCGGAACGGATGGTCGGCGGGCAGCGGCTCGCTGTCGAACACATCGAGGCCGGCGCCGGCCAGACGGCCGGCGTCCAGCGCCGCGACGAGCGCCGCTTCGTCGACGATCGGGCCGCGCGAGGTGTTGATCAGGTAGGCGGCTGGCTTCATCAGCCCGAGCTCCCGCGCGGTGACGAGGCCGCGGGTGCGCTCGCTGAGCTGCACGTGGATCGAGAGCACGTCGCAGAGGCTGAACAGCTGGTCCTTCTCCACGCGTCGCACCCCGACCGCCTCGGCCGCCTCGGCCGTGAGGTTCTGGCTCCAGGCGATCACCTCCATCCCGAACGCCTTGCCGTACTCGGCCATGCGCTTGCCGATGCGGCCGAGGCCGAGCAGGCCCAGCGTGCGGCCGGCAAGGATGACCCCGATGCTCGACTGCCAGCCGCCCTCGCGCAGGCGCCGGTCCTCGGCGGCGATGTGGCGGACGGTCGCGATCAGGAGGCCCCAGGTCAGCTCCGGCGTGGCGTTGGCGATGCGTGCGAAGCCGGGCCGGCGGAAGTCGGAGTGGCAGACCACGACGCCGTGGTCGGTGGCCGCCTGCATGTCGAGGTTGGCGAGCCCCATTCCGACGATGGCGACAAGCTTCAGATTCGGGAGCCGCTCGATCAGGCTGCGCGGCAGCGCCATCCGCTCGCGAAGGGTGCAGAGCACGTCGAACGGCAAGAGCTCGGCCGCCGCTTCCTCCTCGCTCAGGTGCCGATCGAAGGTCGTGAGCTCGGCGCCGGCCGGCAGCGCCGACCAGTCGACCAGCGCCCGGGCCTGGTGGGCGTAGTCGTCGAGGACGGCGATCTTCAGCATGGCGCGCGGCCCCTCAAAGGCCCAGCCGACGGGCGCGGCCGGCGATGGCGAGCACAAGGCGCTCGGCGATCAGCTTGTCGGGCGAGCCGGTCTGCTTGCAGGCGCGGTCGGCGTCCAGCAGCTGCGGCGCGAGCTGGTCGATCTCGGCCAGCGTCCAGGCGCGGGCCTGGCGCACGACCTCCTTCTCGTTGCGCCAAAAGACGCCGCTCGCCTTCGCCGCCTCGATGAGGCCAGCCCCTTCGGCGGCGCGGCCAAGGATGCGGCGGAGCCGCCCGGCGTGAAAGCTCAGCGCGCGAACCGCGGTCGGTCCCGCCTCGCCCTCGGCGAAGGCGCGGCGCAGCCCCGCCTGCGCCTGCGCCAGCTTGCCGCCAAAGGCGTCCTGCGCGGCGTCGGCCAGCGAGGCTTCCGGCTCGACGCCCAGGTAGGGGCCGAGCGCGTCGGCGTCGGCGGTCGCGCCGCTGCCCGGGCCCAGGAACAGCGCCAGCCGCTCGACCTCCTGGCGGGCGACGCCACGCTCGTGCGGAAGGCGGGAGACGACCAGCTCGAGGGCATCCTGGGTCAGCGACAGCTTGTCCTTCGCCAGGCTCTCGCGGATCAGCCGGGCCACATCGCCAGGCTCGTCCTCGTAGCAGGGGATCGCCGCCCCGGCGTCGAGCCGCTCGGCGTTGCGGCGCACCGGGGAGTCGCGGCGAAGCTCGCCGGCCTCGATCAGGAAGAAGGCGTCCGGGTTGAAGCCGCCCTCGGCGTGGGTCTTGAGCGCATCCGCCGCGACGCGCTCGGCCGCCGCCCTCTCGCCCGAGAGGCGCAGGCGCACCAGCCGCCGCCCCCCGATGAGCGATTGGGCGAGGAGCTCGCCCTCCAGCGCCGCCGGGTCGCGGTCGAGGTCGGCGTCTGTGAGCTTGGCGGTGTTGAACGGGTCGTCGGGGTCGGCGGTGACGCTCGCCGCCAGCCGGTTGGCGCGCTCCAGCACCTGCCCGCGGTCGCGGCCGTAGATCACCGCCGCGCGTACGCCGGGGGGCGGGCCGCCGAGAAAGCGCTCGATGTCCGGGCGGCGGCTGAGGATCATGGCCTCGCCGGGGTCCGCTACTTCCGCGCCAGCGTGGCGAAGTAGATGCCGAGGTCCGTGCGAATGCGCTCCGCCGCCTGGTTGGCTGCTCGCTGCTGGGCGTCCTCCTGGGCGGCGATGCCGGCGTAGGGAATGTTGGTGGCGGCGTAGGTCACCTCGAGCGGCAGCGAGTTCGTCTTCAGCACCTGGCCGCTGGCGATGTCGATCAGCCGGTATTGGACGGTGAGGTTGTCCTCGTAATAGGCGGCGGTCGCATCGAGGTTCAGGCCGCGTGCGAAGACCCGGCTGGCGACGGTCACGTCCAACCGGTAGATCGGCTGCTGGCTCCGGTCGCGCCCCAGCTCGTCGTTGAGGGACTCGCCCAGAAGGTAGGCGAGGCGGCCGTGCGGGACGCTCACCTGGATCGAGGAGAGCCCGGCGGCGAGGCCGGGGGTCGCGTACATCGGCGTAAAGCCGCAGGCGGCCAGCAGCGCCGCCGCGGCTCCGACGGCGAAGGCGGAACGGAGGGTCCGGCCGCCGTTCACGAGGCCTCGCTCGCGACGATGCTGACGATGCGGCCAGGCACCACGATCACCTTCCGAACGGTCATCCCCCTAAGGTGGCGCTGAACGTCGGCGTCGGCCAGCGCCAGCGCTTGCGCGGCGTCGCCTTCGGCGCCGGCCGGCAGGCGGATCTCCGCCCGACGCTTGCCGTTGACCTGCACCGGCAGCACCTGGGTCTCGTCGGCCGCCAGCGCCGCGTCGAACGCCGGCCAGGCGGCTTCGGCGACCAGGCCGCCGCCGCCGATGCGCTCCCAGCACTCTTCGGCCAGGTGCGGCATGAACGGGGCGATGAGCCGTGCGAGCGCGGCGAGCGCCTCCGTCTGCGCCGCGGCCAGCGCCGCCGAGGCGCCGGCGCCTTGCGCCTGCTCCAGCGTGCTGACGAACGCGTAGACCCGCGCGATCCCGCTGTTGAAGCGGAAGTCCTCGATCGCCTCGGTCAGGGCCTTGATCACGCGATGGGTGGCGCGCCGCAGCTCGACCGCCCGCGGGTCGCTGTCGCTCGGGTCGCCCGCAGGCGCCCCGGCCGGGTGGGCGTCGAACAGCTCCCAGATCCGGTTCACCAGCCGCCAGGCGCCCTTGATCCCGCCGGTCGTCCACTGCACGTCGCGGTCGGGCGGGGAATCGGACATGACGAAGAAGCGCGCCGCGTCGACGCCGTAGGCCTCGGCGATCTCCTCCGGCGAGACGACGTTCTTCTTCGACTTCGACATCTTCTCGGCGTCGCCGATCACGACCGGCTCGCCCGTCTCCAACAGGCGGGCGCGGCGTGTATCCCCTTCCTGGTCGACCGCCACGTCGTCCGGCGCCAGCCACTCGCCGCTCTGCCGCCGGTAGGTCTCGTGCGTGACCATCCCTTGCGTGAAGAGTCCGGCGAACGGTTCGCGCACCTGCACGACGCCGTCGTCGGCCAGCGCCCGGGTGACGAAGCGGGAGTAGAGCAGGTGCAGAACGGCATGCTCCACGCCGCCGATGTACTGGTCGACGGGCATCCAGTAGTCGGCCGCCGCCGAGTCGACCGGCGCCTCGGCGTGCGCGTTCGCAAAGCGAAGGTAGTACCACGAGGAATCCACGAAGGTGTCGAGCGTGTCGGTCTCGCGCTCGGCCGGGCCGCCGCAGGCCGGGCAGGTCGCGTTCTTCCAGGTCGGATGCCTGGCCAGCGGGTTGCCGGGCTGATCGAAGCGGACGTCGTCGGGCAGGACGACCGGCAGCTGGTCGGCGGCCACGGGCTGGATGCCGCACGCTGCGCAATGCACCACCGGGATCGGGCAGCCCCAGTAGCGTTGACGCGACACGCCCCAGTCGCGCAGGCGATAGACGGTCACGCCCTCGCCGATGCCGTCGCGCTCGGCGCGCGCGATCGCCGCCGCCTTCGCCGCATCGACGTCCAATCCATCCAGGAAGTCCGAGTTGAACGCCCGCCCGGCCTCGACGTAGGCCTCGGCGCCGATTTCGAAGGTCGCTGGATCGGCGCCTGGTGGCAGGATGACCGGCCTGACCGGCAGGCCATACTTGCGCGCGAAATCGAGGTCCCGCTGGTCGTGCGCCGGGCAGCCGAAAATGGCGCCCGTGCCATAGTCCATGAGGATGAAGTTCGCGATCCACACGGGCAGGCGCCAGTCGGGGTCGAACGGGTGCGCCACCTCGAGGCCGGTGAAATAGCCCTTCTTCTCCGCCGCCTCGATGGCGGCCTCGGAGGTGCCGCCGCGGCGGCATTCGGCGATGAACGCGGCGGCCGCCGGGTCGCGCGCCGCCAGGGCCTCGGCCAAGGGGTGGTCGGGGGCGACGGCGACGAAGCTCGCGCCGTAGAGCGTGTCCGGCCGCGTGGTGTAGACCTCGACCGCCGCGGCCGGCGCGCCCGCCGTGACGATCCGGAACTTCAGGCGCAGGCCCGTCGAGCGCCCGATCCAGTTCTCCTGCATCACGCGGACCTTGTCCGGCCAGCGTTCGAGCGTCTTCAGCCCCTCGATCAGCTCGTCCGCGTAGTCGGTGATGCGCAGGAACCATTGCGTCAGCCGCCGGCGCTCCACCGGCGCGCCCGAGCGCCAGCCGAGGCCGTTCTCGACCTGCTCGTTGGCCAGCACCGTCTGGTCGACCGGATCCCAGTTGACCAGGCCCTCCTTGCGATACACCAGCCCGCGCCGATAGAGCTCGAGGAACAGCGCCTGCTGGCGGCCGTAGTAGGCGGCGTCGCAGGTGGCGAACTCCCTGGACCAGTCGATCGAGACGCCGAGCAGCTTCAGCTGGTCGCGCATGACCGCGATGTTCTCGTAGGTCCACGCGCGCGGGTGGACGCCCCGCTCCATGGCCGCGTTCTCGGCCGCCAGGCCAAACGCGTCCCAGCCCATGGGGTGCAGGACGGCGAAGCCGCGCGCCCGTTTGTAGCGCGCGATGACGTCGCCCATGGCGTAGTTGCGCACGTGGCCGACGTGCAGGCGCCCGGACGGGTAGGGGAACATCTCCAGCGCGTAGTACTTGGGCTTGCCGCCCGCGCTCGCCGGGTCAGGCGCGCGGAAGATGCCGCGCTCGTCCCAGACGGCGCGCCACTTCGCTTCTACCGATTTGGCGTTGTAGCGGGCCATTCGGCCTCGCTCAGCCGTTGACGTTGGACAGCCTAAGCTGGCGGGCCCTGGTCAGGATGGCGTTTTCGATGTCGGTCGAGGTCTGGTCGTTGGTCGGCGCATCCACCCAGGCGCCGGTGGCGTCCTTGACCTGCTTGAAGACGGTGACGTTCAGCCCGTCGGCGCGCAGCCGCGTGTCCAGGATGTAGACGGTGCACTTGAACCGCTCGTCCGGCTTCTCGGGGTTGGTGTACCAGTCGGTCAGGATGATGCCGCCGTAGGGGTCTGCCGAGGCCAGCGGCATGAACGCCAGCGTGTCCAGCGTCGCCCGCCACAGGTAGCCGTTGACGCCGATCGGCGCGGCCGGCGGCGCTTTGCGGTTGCCGCCCAGCAGGTGCATGCCGCCGCTGCGATAGGCCGCCGGGCCGTCGTTGTGGTGCAAGCAGGCGGTCATGGTCACGGCGGACATCGCCAGCACGACCGCCGAGGCCCAACGCTTTGACACCATTGCTCGTTGCTCCACTCGCCTCGGCGCACTGAACCTGCGTGCGCGCCCGACGGCGCCGCCCGCCCCGGGCTCCTATATCACGCAGGCGCCCCCTCCCAACAGGAATCGCGTTGCGCTGAGGTCACAGGCCGCGCCCTATGGGAGCCTGGGGCCCGCCCCGCCGGGATCGCGCATTGACCGCCGCGCGCTTAAGGTCTTATTGCGAACTCGAGGTTAGGTTGCGGGACAGCGCGTCCCGCGCGACCGAAGGGGCTTGAGAAGACACCGTAACATGGCCCGTGCGCGTCTAGTCATCGCGATGACCGCGACCGTTGCGCTGCTGGGCGCCGCGGCCGTGGCGCGCGCCGACTCGGTGCGCGGGCAACCTACGGTGGTCGAAACCGACAACCTCGCCGGCGTCACCCTCGACCAGGGCCAGTGGGGTCCGCAACCGGTGCGCCACAGCCTGCAGTGGGACAAGAAGGGCTGGTCGCTCAAGCTCGAGATGACCGAGCCGGTCGGCCGCGACGTCCAAGGCCGCGACGTCCAGCTGGGCGCCTACTACCACGTCACGCCGCGCCTGAACGTGGGCGGCGCTGTCTCCCTGGGCGGCGCGCCGTCGACGCCGGATCGGTCGAACCTGCCGCAGACCCAGGCTCCCCGGGTGCGGCTCGAGACAAACTTCAAGTTCTAGTCCATGGCGAACGCCCCGATGGCCGCCAGCCCGTGGGCGCCGCTGCGCGCGAGTTCGCGCGCCGTCAAAGGGTCGACGCCGCCAAGCGCGATCACGGGCAGTTTCGCCGCGCGCACGGCGGCGGCGAAGCGCAGCGGGCCCATCGCCGGCCCGGCGGAAGGGCTCTCCGAGCGGAAGACAGCCGAATAGAGCGCGGCGTCCAGGCCCAGCCGCGCGGCGCGCGCGAGCGCGCGGGGGCTGTGCGCGGCCCCGGTGATGAGCCACCGTGGGCGCCGCAACCGCACCAGCCGCGCGCGCGCCAGCAGCCTCTCGGGCAGGTGCAGGCCGTCGGCTTCAAGCTGCGCGGCCAGCCGCTCGTCGGCGCCGACGAGAAAGCGCACGCCCCGTCGCCGCGCCAGCGCCCGCAGCCGACGACCTGCCTCGAGGGCGTCGGCGCGCCCGAACGGCCGGTAGATGACGGCCGCCCCCTTCGGCAGCCGGCGCACGACGGCGGCCGGATCGGGCGTGCGCACAGGATCGGTCAGGAAGTAGAGCCGCGGCGGCGAGGGAGCGGGGTTTCGCCGCCGCCCCCCGCGGCCTAGCCTCGCAGCCGCCTTCGCCATCGCTTCGATCGCCGCCGTCAATGTCCGTCGCCGCCTCCCCGCCCGGCCTGAAAGCCGTCCTCGACCGCATCGACGCCGTCGCGCGCGCGGCGGGCCGCAGCCCCGCAGACGTCGCGTTGGTGGCGGTGACCAAGCAACAGCCCTGGTCGAACATAGAGCCGGTGCTGGCCGCCGGCCAAAACCGCTTCGGCGAGAACCGCGTGCAGGAAGCGCAAAGGCGCTGGGAAGGGCGCCGCGAGGGGTTGGAGCTCAGGCTGATCGGCCCCTTGCAGACCAACAAGGTTCGCGATGCGCTTGCCCTGTTCGACGTGATCGAGACGCTGGACCGGCCGCGGCTTGCCCGCACGATCGCCGACGAGATCCAGCGCTCCGGGCGAAGCCCCCGCCTCTACGTCGAGGTCAACACCGGCGAAGAGCCGCAGAAGTCCGGCGTTTCGCCGGGCGAGGCCGACGCCTTCCTTGCCGCCTGCCGCGGCGAGTACGGGCTTTCCGTGGAGGGCTTGATGTGCGTGCCGCCGCTCGAGGAGGAGCCGGCGATGCACTTTGCGCTGCTGGCGAAGATCGCCGCGCGCAACGGCCTTGCGAAGCTCTCGATGGGCATGAGCGCCGACTTCGAGACCGCCATCCGCTTTGGCGCGACATCGGTCAGGGTCGGAACCGCCGTATTCGGGTCGCGCGGGGGCTGATCGCGCGATTTGCCGCCGTCCGGCGGCTTTACGCCTCCGGCCCGAGCGACCATCTTTGACCCGATGCCGCAGCGCCGAACGATTCTGGTCATCGACGACGATCGCGAGTTGCGCGAGAGCCTGGTCGAACAGCTATCGCTGGAAGAGGAGTTCGTGGTGGCGCAGGCCGGCACCGGGCAGGAGGGCCTCGACGCCGCGCAGGCCGCGCGGCCCGACCTGATCGTGCTCGACATCAACCTGCCCGATCTCGACGGGCGGGAGGTCTGTCGGCGGCTGAAGGCGAATGGCGTGCGCGCGCCGGTCGTGATGCTGACCGCGGCGACCAGCGAAGAGGACACCGTCCAGGGTCTCGACGCCGGGGCGAACGCCTACCTGCCGAAGCCCTTCAAGATGAGCGTGCTCTTGGCCCACATCCGCGCCCAGCTCAGGAGCCACGAGCAGTCGGAAGACGCCGTCTTCCGCATCGGGCCCTACGAGTTTCGCCCGGCCGCCAAGGTGCTCATCGACGCGCGGCAGAAGAAGATCCGCCTGACCGAGAAAGAGACCAGCATCCTGAAGTACCTCTACCGCGCCGGCGAAAAGCCGGTCAGCCGCGAGGAGCTCCTGACGGAGGTGTGGGGCTACAACGCCGGGGTGACGACGCACACGCTGGAAACCCACGTCTATCGGCTGCGGCAGAAGATCGAGCCGGATGCGCAGAGCACCAGACTCCTGCTCACCGAAGCCGGCGGCTACCGCCTGGCCCCTTAAGGGCGCGGACCTCAGGCCGGCGCGCGCGCCTTGCGCCACATGGGCCACAAGGTCGGCCCGTCGGGCAGCTTGATCTCGCCGGTCACTTCGAAGCCGAAGCTCTGATAGATCGGGATGTTGGTGTCCTTGCTGGACTCCAGATAGGCCGGCAGCTCCGCCGCATCGGCCTTGGCCAGCCCCCGGCGGATGGCGACGCCGCCAAACCCCTTCCCCTGCTTCAGCGTATCGGTCCCCAGAACCTGCAGATACCAATGCGGCTCGTGCGGATGCCGCTTCTCGATGATGTCCATCGTGGCGGTGACGCGCCTGACGCCCGCAAGCCCGAAGATGCCGAGAAACTCGCCGCCATTGGTGATGTACTGCCACCAGGGGATTTCCCACTGGTTCGGCGGGCGCCAGAGCGCGGCCGCCTCGCAGCCTTCCGTGACGTCGCACCCCCCGTGCGGCAGGCCCAGCTTGAGCAGCAGCTTGAACAGGCGGGGCATCGTCTGCGCGCGCCTCGCCTCGTCGCGAAGGATGAAGCAGATGAGCGGGTCGTCGTGGAAGGCGCGGGCCAGGCACGCCGAGATCCGTTCGACGTCAGCCCAGGTGGCCGCCCGCGCCACCGCGCCCACCGCCCTCGCCTCGGATTCCGCGGCCATGCTGGCTCCCTTGCCCTCGAAAAGTTGACGGTCACGTCAGTTTTGCCACGGAATGCCGGCGGCGAAAACGACGCCAAGCAAGAGGGCCGTCATGCCGACCCAGCGCCTAGACACCCGCTTCGCCGAAATCGCGGTCATCGACTCGGGAAGCCAAGGGCCGCCGCTGCTGATGATCCACGGGAACTCGGCTTCGAAAGCGATCTTCGCGCGCCAGTTCGAGAGCCCGCTCGCCGACGCCTTTCGCCTCATCGCCTTCGACCTGCCGGGCCACGGCGAGTCGAGCGACGCCGCCGAACCGGCCAGGGCTTATACGATCGGCGGCTATGCAGCGGCGGCGATCGAGATTCTCGAGGCGCTGGGCGTCGAGCGCGCCGCGGTGCTCGGCTGGTCGCTGGGCGGCCACGTGGCGCTGGACATGATCGCACGCTGGGGCGGCGTGGCCGGCGTGATGATCAGCGGCGCGCCGCCCATCCCCGCCGGACCCGAGGGCTTCGGGCTCGGCTTTCGCCAGACGTCGCTTGTGGCGCTGACCGGCGCGGCGGCGTGGAGCGACGAGGACGCCGAAGCCTTCGCGCGCGCCGGCGCGCACCCGTTCGCCGCCTTCATGCTGGCCGACGCGCGGCGGACAGACGGCCGCGCCCGCGAGGGCATGCTCGCCGACGCCCTTGCCGGCGGCGTCGCCGACCAGCGTCGGATCGCCGAGACGGCGGGGCCGCCGCTCGCCATCGTCAACGGCGCCAGCGACCCCTTCGTCGACCTCGACTACTTCGCGACCCTCGCCTACGCCAATCTCTGGAGCGGGCAGGTGCACAATCTCGAAGGCGTCGGCCACGCCCCGTTCTGGGAGGCGCCGGAACGGTTCAATCCCTTGCTGGAGCGGTTTCTGCGCGACCTTCCGCTCTAACCGGTCAGGCGCCGCGCGCCGCTCAGAGGATGAGGTCGGCGCTGACCGGAGCGTGGTCGCTGGGGCGATGCCAGGCGCGGACGTCGGCGTGCACGCGCGCAGCGGCGCAGCCCAGTCGAAACGCCGCGTCGCGGAGCGCGGGGCCGACCCAGAGGTGGTCCAGCCGCAGGCCCCGTCCGGAAGCGCGAAAGTCGAGGGCCCGGTAGCTCCACCACGAGAAAAGCCTTTCCGGCTCCGGCCACGCCTCGCGCACGAGGTCGATGAAGCCGCCGGCGGCTTTGAGCGCAGCCATCGCCTCGATCTCGACCGGCGTGTGGCTGACGACCCGCAGCATGAACTTGTGATTCCAGACGTCGTACTCGCCGGGCGCGACGTTCAGGTCGCCGGCGAGCACGAACGGCGAGGCTGGGTTGCGCCTCGCGGCGAGCCGCGTCAGCCGCTCATAGAAGTCGAGCTTGTGGTCGAACTTCGGATTGACGGCGCGGTCCGCCGCCTCGCCCCCGGCCGGGATATAGAGGTTCAGCACCTCTATCCCGGCGACGACCGCAGATACGGCTCGCGCGTGCCCCTCGCGGCAGAGATCGACCTTGGGGCCGGGCTCGATGGGCAGGGACGAGGCGATTGCGACGCCGTGCCAGCCCTTCTGGCCCGAGACGGCCAGGTGCGGCAGCCCCATCTCGGCGAAGGCCTCCCTCGGGAACTCGCCTTCGCGGCACTTGATCTCCTGCAGGCACAAGACGTCCGGCGCCTGTTCGCGCACGAACTTGGCCACCTGCTCCACGCGCGGGCGGACCGAGTTGATGTTCCAGGTGGCGATCCGCAGCCGCATCTCAGCAACCCTGCGCTGGATTCGCCGGGCAAGAAAACGCCCAGGCCGCGAGGGCCTGGGCGTTGAAGTCGTCTCTCATGCCGCCGCCGGGAGGGGATTGGGTCCGGCGGGACCAGGCCCGAGACAGCGTCCCAGGCCACATGCGTGCTAAAATTGCCACCAAGGACCGAAAGTCAAGCCGAAACGCAGTTCACGCTTGATTGTGACGAAAATGTCTCATGGCGAGGCCGGCTGCCGGCGGTCGTAGTAACTCGGCGGCCGGAACAGCGACGCGTCCAACGGGGCGGCCGCGAGGCTGGTGAGGCGCACCTGCGTCGTCTGGCCCTCTGCATCGGTCAGCGTCCAGCCGGTCAGTCGCATGGGATTGACGCTGAAGCTAAGGATGATCTGTCCGGCGCGCGGATGGGCCGTGGCGTGCGCGGTGATGGCGAAGCCGTCGCCGAGGTTGGTGACGCGGGTGATGGTGACGCCGTGGCCAATCCCGGCGTGCTTGCTGAGGATCAGCGATAGCGGCGTGAAGCTCAATGGATAGCGGTTCGTGGTCTTCAGCCGCGGGTCGCTGACGGTGACCGAGCGGCCGTCGCTGACGACGAGCAACTCCGAGGGCGGGTCGTAGACGAAGCGCGCGAGGCCTGGACGCTTCAGGTAGAGCGTGCCGCCCAGCTCCTGTCCGCGCGCGTCCGTCTGCTGGAACCGCCCCCGCACGGACGCGAGGCTGTCGAGGTAGGCGCCGGCCCGCTCGACAAGAGCCTGGTCGCCGGCGGAAAGCTCGGCCGCCCGCGCGCCGGCGGGGGCCGGGCCGACGGCGACGCCGAGCAGAAGGGCGGCGCCGAAAAAGGCCGAGGCGAGGCGAGAAGGAAAGCGCAAGGGTCTACATCCTCCAACGGATCGGCCTTCCCTATAACGCGGGCGTGGCGCGCTGGCGGCGCCAATGCGGCGATTCGCTAGTTGGGCGGCGGACCGGCCAGGATGTCGCGCTTGCCGGCATGGTTCGCCGGGCCGACGACCCCCTCCTGCTCCATGCGCTCCATCAGCGAGGCGGCGCGGTTGTAGCCGATCTGCAGCCGCCGCTGGATGTAGCTGGTCGAGGCCTTGCGGTCGCGGGTGACCACGGCGACCGCCCGGTCGTAGAGCTCGTCGCCCGAGCCGCCGCCCCCGAAGTCGCCGCCCTCGTCATCGTCGAGGTCGGGGGAAGCGGTCACGTCCTCCAGGTACTGGGGCTCGCCCTGGCTCCGCAGGAACCGGGCCACCGTCTCGACCTCGGCGTCGGAGACGAACGGGCCGTGCAGGCGCGTGATGCGGCCGCCGCCGGCCATGTAGAGCAGGTCGCCCTGGCCCAGCAGCTGCTCGGCGCCCTGCTCGCCGAGGATGGTGCGGCTGTCGATCTTGGACGTGACCTGGAAGCTGATCCGGGTCGGGAAGTTCGCCTTGATGGTGCCGGTGATCACGTCGACCGAGGGCCGCTGCGTGGCCATGACCAGGTGGATGCCGGCGGCGCGCGCCATCTGCGCCAGGCGCTGGACCGCGCCCTCGATGTCCTTTCCGGCCACCAGCATGAGGTCGGCCATCTCGTCGATCACGACGACGAGGAAGGGCATGGGCTCGGGGCGGAGCTTCTCTTCCTCGTAGATCGGGCGATTCTGCTCGTCGAAGCCGGTTTGCACGGTGCGCACGAAATGCTCGCCGCGCGACAGCGCCTCGAGCGCACGCTCGTTGTACCCGGCGATGTTGCGCACGCCGATCTTGGACATGCGGCGATAGCGGTCCTCCATCTCGCGCACGGTCCACTTCAGCGCCACGACGGCCTTCTTCGGATCGGTGACCACCGGCGCCAAAAGGTGGGGGATGCCGTCGTAGACGCTCAGCTCCAGCATCTTCGGGTCGATCATGATGAAGCGGCATTGATCGGGCGGCAGCCGATAGAGGATCGACAGGATCATGGCATTGACCCCGACCGACTTGCCGGAGCCGGTGGTGCCCGCGATCAGAAGGTGCGGCATCTTGGTGAGATCGGCGACATAGGGCTCGCCGCCGATCGTCTCGCCGAGCGCCAGCGGCAGGATCTGCGCCTTCTTGTCGTATTCGGACGAGGCCAGCAG
>DATGIN010000119.1:0-16384 GCA_035295705.1 Caulobacteraceae bacterium | reverse complement strand
GGTCCGGTCACGCTCGAGTGGCTGCTCTACATCGCCGGAATCGTCGGCGTCGGCGTCGTCTGGCTCTTGGTTCAGGCGAACGCGCTGATGGGCTGGCTGCTGCTGGTCGGCTGGATCGCCGCGCTCGGCTACCTCGGCTTCGAGATGAGCCGCGCGGGCAAGGTCGCGCGTGAGCGCCTGATGCTGGCGCTCGTCCTCATCGTCGCCTCGATCGTCTTCTTCACGCTGTTCGAGCAGGCCGGGACCTCGCTCAGCCAGTTCGCCGAGCGCAACACCGCCCTGCCGCACGATGGGTTCTGGACCATCACGCCGGCGCAGACCCAGACCTTCAACGCCGGCTTCATCCTCATCCTCGCGCCGGTCTTCGCCTGGCTCTGGGCGAGCCTTGGCCGTCGTAGCCGCGACCCGAACCCGCTGGTCAAGTTCGGGCTGGGCCTGCTCCAGGTGGGGGCCGGCTTCTTCGCCCTCGTCTGGGGCGCGCATTTCGCCAACGCGGCCTTCCGCGTGCCGGTAATGTTCCTCGGCCTGGCGTACCTCCTCCACACCACGGGCGAGCTTTGCCTGTCGCCGGTCGGCCTCTCCGAGATGACCAAGCTCGCGCCCGCGCGCATGATCTCGACGTTGATGGCGGTCTGGTTCCTCGCCGCCTCCGCCGCCCAGTGGCTGGCCGGCAAGATCGCCCAGCTGACTGCCGCCGAAACCGTCGGCGGCCAGGTCGTCGATCCAGGGAAAGCGCTCGCCACCTACAGCCACACCTTCCTGACCATCGGGCTGTGGGGCGCCGGCGCCGGGGTGCTGATGCTGGCCCTCAGCCCCTGGCTCAGGCACTGGGCGCACGGCGTGAACGAACAGCACCCGCAGCCCGAGCTCTCCGGCGACCGCCAATCCGCCCATCCGATCGGCTAGACCTGTCCCGGCCGCCGCGTTGCGGTGACCTAGGGGTTCGTCCGGATGGCTCGGAGCTCTGCGCCATTGATGCGCACGACGACGGCGCTTGCGCGACCGGCCGCGCCGACCTCGAAGGTCATCAGCACGTCGAGTCCGGGTGCGAAGAAGCGGGTCGGGGTCTCGGCCAGCACCTCGCCGCCAGGGTACCCGGTCATGCCGGCAAGCAACGTGGCCCCCTTGCGCGTGACCGTGACGAGCCGCCCGTCCGCCAGCGAGTAGACGCCGACCAGGCGATCGAGCTCTTCCGGCGTTACGTCGATCGCGTGGCGCTGGACGGGCGGTGCGACGGAACCGACGGGAAGGACCCAGGCAAAGGCCGCTGGGACAAGCAGGGGGTAGTATGAGATGTGGCCCGCGCCGGCGAAGACGCGCTTCTGCACGACGAAGGTCGAGGGGGAGGCGCTCAACAGATCGGCGACGCGCCCCGCGTCGCGCACCATACCGTTGGCGGTCTCCTCGGCGCCGACAGCGACGAACACTCGCCGCCCCTGGCCCTTCGACGCCGCCGGCGCCAGTCCCGCAAGCAGTTGGGGGTCGGCGAACACCGAGGGGCTCGCGATGACATAGCCGGCGTACGAGGTCGGGGCGCTGGCGAGAACGTTGGCTGCGAACAGACCGCCATACGAGTGGCCGAACAGGATCGCCTTGCTCGGATCGAGCGGATATCGAGCCTCGAGAAACGGCCTCAGATCCTTGCTCAGGAAGGCCTGGAAGGCGGCGCCGCCGCCGCCGATGCTGGCGCCGTCACGGACGGTCGCCCGGTGCAGGAAGTCGGTGTCGCGCTCGTTTGCCTTGCCGTCCGGATACCCGATCGCAATGACATACGCCGGCGCCATCATAACGGCCCAGGCCATCATCTGGGCGATGGGTCCGGCGATACCGTAGCCTCCGTCCAGGGCGTAGATGGCCGGCAGCTTTTGACCAGGCTCAATAAGCGGGCTTGACGGCGCGCTGACGACCACGACGAAGTCTCTGCCCAGCCGCTCGGAGTGGACCGTCAACTGATGCGAGCTGGCGGGCTCATAGGGTGTATCCGCAAGGACGCGGACCGCCTCGGCAGGATCCGCTATTGCCGGCGAGCAGACCAGGCACGCCGCTGCGACCAGGCCGCAGATCAGTCGAGGCATGTCGGGCTTCTCCGCGCGACCACAGAATATACCACGGTATATTTACACCGTGGTATATTCTGTGGGCATGGTCAAGCCGATGTTGAGCCGCAAGCGGCGGCAAACCCGATCGAAGCTTGTCGAAGCGACGCTGGCGCTGATCGAGGAGCGCGGATTCGCCGGCGTGACGCTCAGCGGGGTCGCACGCCGCGCAGGGGTTACGAAGGGCGCGATCTACTCCAACTTTCGTGGCAAGGGCCAACTGCTTTGGGAGGCTGCCGGCCGGAAGCTGCGGTATGTGGTCCCCAAGACTCAACCGGGCGCTTCTCTGAGCGACTACGCGCGCGCAGCCGCGGAGGCGCTGGTCGCTGGCCTCCCGCAAAGCGAACGCGACGCCGCTTTCCTCAGCGAATTGGATATCTACGCGCGGACCGATCCCGAGCTGCGCGCGCTTCGATCCACGAGTCAGACAGCGATCATCGACGTCATCGAGCGGGGCGTCCGGGCCGAACTGGACGCCCGTCTTGCCATGCCGGCGCGGGATCTCAGCCTCGCCTTCCAGGCTCTGATCCGTGGCTACTCGGCCCAGTGGGCTCAGACGCCCGACGAGGTCACGGCAGACGCTGTGGCGGCGGCGTTCGAAGCATTGCTCATCGGAGCGACGACCCCTCGGCAAGAGTCGGGCTCGTAGAGCCACGGCCTCGATTCCAGCCGTCGACTCCCGCTGTGCGGGATCGGCCACGAGCAATCGGTGCGCGCACGTTCTTGCAGTCCGCTGCCGTCGAGCTAACGTGACCCGCGGGGCAACGAGGTTCTTGCCGACATGACCGATATGGCGATCGCCGTCTCCCGGCCCGCCACCCGCCTCCAGCGTCATCGCACGCGCGATTGGCCGGCGGCGCTCCGCGCCTTCCAGCGGCTGATGGCGAACAAGGAAGACACCTCGCAGGTCTTCGCGATCATGCACGCCCTCGACGGCGACGCCTGCAAGTACGACTACATCCGCCTGCTGGAGATGCCGGACGGCGGCCGCATCGCCTACGAGCGGCCGGAGCTGTCCGAGAAGCTGATGGACGACGCGTGGCGGGCCAGCTTTCCGCCCGGGAGCGTCGGCGCGGCCTACGTGAAGTTCCTGAACGACAACAAGTTCTCGCCCGAAGGCATGATCGACGAGAGCCACAAGGGCATCCCGCCGGCCGAGCTCGAGCGCCACCATCCCTACGCCTGGTTCTTCCGCCGCGTCCGCGACCTGCACGACATCTGGCACGTGCTGACTGGCTACGACCGCGACGCGCTCGGCGAGATGTGCCTGGTGGCGTTCTCGTTCCAGGAGACGCACGGACTCGGCTGGGCGCTGATCGCCGGCGGCGGCTTCCTGCGCGCGCACGGACCGGCGGCGGGGAAGGCGCGCAGGGCGCTGCTCGAGGCGCGGCGGCGCGGCAAGAAGGCCGCCTGGCTCCCGGGCGAGGACTACGACAAAGTGCTGGTCGAGCCGCTGGAGGCGGCCCGCGCGCGGCTCGGCCTTACGCCGCCGGTCGCTTACGAAGCCGTCCCACGCGAATTGCGCAACCTGACCATCATCTGAGCCGCGCTTACGAGGCCGCGCCGCCCGAACCGCGAAGCATGACGCTCGCGTCCCGAGCGGCGTCGGATTGCTGCGGGACGCCGGGGTCGGGATAGGGCCCGATGTGCGACAGGTGCGGTTCGTCGTGGTGCAGCACGAACTGGTAGATGTTGTGCGTCAGCCACTTCTCGAAGTGCGAGGGATGGGTGACGCGCACCGCATCGCCGGTCGGCTGATAGGGCGTCAGCGCCACGTCTACGCCGCGCGCCGTCAGATGCCCGTTCATCCACGCCGCCACGTCGCGCTCGCAGGCCGCGTCCTCGACCACGATGCGCCAGCCGACGCCGCCCAGCGCGCCATGCGAGCCCAGGAACCGCTCGGCGGGCTGGTGGTCGCCGTCGCCGCGCCAGTGCAGGCCGACATTGCCGAACATCGGCCGCGCCGGGTTCGTGAACCCTCCGATCAGGTGGATGCCCTTGACCGTCCCCTCGTAGCGCTCGACGAAGTCGGCGGCGAGGCTGCGCCGCGCGTGGCGGCTGAAGCGAACATTGGCTGGAATGACGTTGCCGCCCGGGTACTCGTGGCGCGCAACCGCGTCGAACAGGAAGAGCGAGTCGACCGGGACCCGGTCGCGCTCGAGCATCTCGCAGGCCATGATCGCCGCCGAGCCGCCGCGGCTGTAGCCCGCCAGCATGAGGCGTCGGGTCGGGTCCTCGTCGTGCGCCGCCTTCAGCCAGCGATAGACGGCGCGGGCCTCTTCCCGCACCTCGGTGCCGAAGTAGCTCGGGCCCCTCAGGTAGAAGCTCTTCGCGCCCAGTTGCTCGCCGAGCTGCGAGCAGAACGAGGGCTTCATGACCGCGTCATACTCGGGGTCCGGCGGTCCCGTGCCGTTCACCAAGGCCAGACGTATCTCGGACATGGGCGCCCCTCGCCCGGCAATGCCGCGGCTAGCTAAGAACGGCTTGCGCTTTCGGGCAAGCAAAAGCCGATGGCCCGCAAGGTGGGCTTCCCGGGCCAAGCTGCTAAGCTTGCCGAGCGGGGAGGGTGGTCGGTGGCCGGTTACAAGGACCGCGTCGCGGCGGATCTCGATCGCTGGATCGCTTCCGGCCTCGTGCCGGCGGCTTCGCGCGAGCCGATCCTCGCGACGATCCCCGACGCCCGCCGGCTGGACGCAGCCGCGGCGCTGGCCTGGATCGGCGCGGTTCTGGCGGGCCTTGCCGTCATCGCTTTCGTGTCGGCGAATTGGGACGCGATTCCCCGCCTCGTTCGCTTCGCCGTCGTGCTTGGCGTGTTCGCGGCAAGCGCCGGCGCCGGAGCCTGGTGCGCCGAGCACAGGCGGCCAAACCTAACAAACGGGCTCCTGACCTTCGCGGCCATCGCCTTCGCCGCCGCGATCGGCTTGACGGGCCAGATCTTCGACATCGCCGGCGATGCGCGCGCGGCGCTCTATGCCTCGGGCGTCGTTGCCGCCGCGCTAGCGCTGAGCGGGGGCGCGAGCGGGGCGCTGGCGGCGGCGCTGCTGTTCTTCGGCATCGCGGACTTCACCCTCGACGCCGGCGCGCGGGCGGTGGGCGAGTCGCCCTTTCCCTGGCTCGCCGTCGCCGCCCCCGCGGCCGCTGCGCTCGCGATCCGGTGGCGCTCCATCCCGCTCGGTCACGCGGCGGCTCTCGGCGTCATCGCCGCCGTTCTTTGGCTCGCGGTGAAGCTCGACGCCCATGCCGCCCTCCTGCTCGCGGCGGCGGCCATACTGACCGCCTTCGCCGCCGGCGGGCGCTGGCTCGCCGGGCGCGATCGTGCGCCGGGCGACATCTTCTACGGCTGGTTCGTCTGGGGCGCTTTCGCAGCCTTCGTCAGCGCCGGCTACGCCTACGATGGCCATGCGCTCGACCTCGTGCACCGGATCGCCTGGCTCGCGCTGGGCGGCGCGGCGGTAGCCATCGGCCGCCACGACCGGCACACGTTGGTGACCGCAGCCGGCGTGGTCAATCTGCTGGGCGCCGCCTCGGCGATCCTGGTCGACCTCGGGGTCAACCTGTTGACCGCCGCGGCGGTCTTCTTCGTCGCGGCCATCGTCGCCATCGGCGCCGGCCTTGCGCTTCGTCGAGCCGCCCGATGATGGCGTTTGGCCCTGGCCGTCGCGTTCTGATCGTCGCCGCGCTGGCCATTCTTTCGCTGGTCGGACTCGTTGCGCGCGAGAGCTGGGAGCGCGACCATGGGACCGAGGCGGTCCTTTCGATGCAGGGTGTCGACCCTCGCTCGCTGCTCAGCGGCGACTATGTCGCGATCAATCTGCAAGAGCCGCTTCCTCCCGGACGGGGCTGCCCGCCGGGTATCGGTCGTGGCCCGACCACTGGGCCGGCGCGGCGAGTCTGGATCGCGCTCGCAGCCGAAGGCGACCACATGGCTGCGGTCGGCGCCGCCGCCGATCGCGCCGGCGCGGCCCGGTTCGCTCCGCTGGTCGTCCAGGGTCACGCCACCTGTTCGCCGCCGCCGCCCGTCGATCCGGGGTCGACGCCGCTTCCCGGCTCGGTCGCTCTCGACCTCGGGGTCGACAGCTTTTACGTCAGCCAGAGCGAGGCTCAGCGCATCAGCCAACTCGCCGCGCAATGCGCTATCGGCGCGGCGCCGTGCCCGGTGGCCGCCATCGTGTCGATCGGTCCGGATGGCCGCGCGCGCCTCAGAGGGCTGCTGATGAACGGCCAGCGGACGACGATCAGCCTCTGAGGCTGGCCCTCGCCGCGCTGCCTTGGCCCATCAGCCGCCAGGCTTGACGTAGATCACCCTCGGTCCGCGGGGCAGGAAGAGCCCGCCGATGATGAGTCCCGCCAGGATCGCCAGCCCGAGCGCCACGTAGGGCCGTTCCTTCACGAACGGGTCGACCTGCTGCGCCATGTCCCTGGCCGCCGCGTAGGTCGTCGCGGCGCGGTCGGAAATCCGTCCGATGAGGTCGCCCGCCTCGTTCGCCACGTCGGCGGCCACATCGGCCGCCTCGCTGCCGTTCATGTGCGTCGTCTCGATGTTAGCCATGCCTGCCTCCGTCTGCCCGCAGGGATGTGGGGTTACGACCCTAAGAAAGGGCCGTCCGGCGCTTCCGTTCCAAAGCGTTCGGAGACGCTGGGAAAAGCCCACCCGGGCGGCCGCGCGCAGGAACCCCGGTCGGCGCGCAGCCGTTACCGTAGGTCCTCATGCAGATGCCTGGGAGTAGTGCGGGGGCTGCTTTTCGGTAGTCGCGTCCTGACGCGCAACTTTAGGCTGGGCCATAAAGATGAGCACCACCGAAATCCTCATTATTGCTGCCGTTGTGGTGGTTGCGATTGTCGTTATCGCGTTCCTTGGCCGCCGCCGGCGGACCGAGCAGCTCCGCCACCGTTTCGGTCCCGAGTACGCCCGCGCCGTCGAGGAAAGCGGCGGGGCGGCAAAGGCCGAGCACGCGCTCGCGGAGCGGGAGAAACGTGTCCGGAAGTATCCGTTGAAGTCGTTATCGTCGGAAGAGCGGCAGCGTTTCGCGGGCGCGTGGGAGCAGGCGCAGGCGCGCTTCGTCGACAGCCCTGCCGACGCGACCGCCGCCGCCGACGACCTGCTTGGCCAGGTGATGTCGGCGCGCGGATACCCGCAGGCGCCCTTCGACCAGCGGCTGGAGGACCTCTCGGTCGAGCATGCCGGCGCGGTGCAGGGATATCGCGCCGCGCACGAAGTGGTCGTGCGGCGCACGCGCGGAGAAGCCACGACCGAGGACATGCGCCAGGCGATCATCAACTACCGCCGGATGTTCGAAGAACTGGTCGGCGACCCGGGCGTGGGGCGCGCGCCGGCGGCCGCGGCACCGGTGACCGAGCCCGTGGCCGCGCAACCGGAAACCGGGCCGGTTGCCGACGCCACGAGCGAACCAGTGGCCGACCGAACCGAGCCGCTGCCGGTCGAGGCGGGAAACGGATCAGGACCGAAAGCCGAGCGCATCCGGTTCGGCCCATAGCGGCCCGGCAGCCGCGGGCTCGCGCGCAGCCCCCTCAGCGGCGCACGTTCGAGATGCTGGCGCTTCGCCGTTACCGGGCCTTCTTCGGGGCGAGGGCTCACGGTCCGATCGGCGGCGGGCGCAGGTTTCGGCGCTGACGCAAACAGACGCGGTGCATGTGGTAGGCCCCGGCGTCCAAGGTCGAGGATCGGAGAGTCGTTGTTGCCGTCAGTCCGCCACGCGATGTTCCGGGGCGTCTTCCTCTTGCCCGCCGCCCTGGCCCTCGCCCTCGTCGCAGCGCCCACTTCGGCGCAGGGATCGTTCGAGCCCGGCGATACGGTCGTCGCCGCGCCCGGCGCGGCGGATGCGGCCTGCATGACCGAGGGCGGGCTCGAGCGGTACAACTCCGCCCGCGAGATGTGCCAGGAGGGCGACGCCAGCGAGTGCCAGGTGGTCAAGGACCTCGAGAGCCAGGGCGTCTGCGGATTCCACTATGGCGTCTATGTCGTGACGGCGACCACGCCCCAACTGGGTTGGATACAGATCTCTCCGACCTCGGACCGCTCGCTGGTCTACTGGGCCGAAGCGCGCGACTTCCTGCCCAGCCAATAACGTCTGTCGGGAGACCGCCATGCCTAGGATCGACATCGCCGCCGTTCCGGAGCGCAAAGGGGTCGGATATCCGGCGCCTTTCGCGGCGCTGTCCGCCGACCGCCTGCGGCAGCGCCTGGGCGACGCCGGCGGCCTCTCCGACTTCGGCGTGAACCTCATGCGGCTGCCGCCAGGCAACTGGTCCAGCCAACGCCACTGGCATTCGGACGAGGACGAGTTCGTCTATGTGCTCGAAGGCGAGGTGACGCTGGTCGAGGACGCCGGCGAGACTCTTCTCCGCGCCGGCGACTGCGCGGCCTTCCCGAAGAACTCGGGCGATGGCCACCACCTCATCAACCGCTCGCAGGTCACCGCGGTCTACCTCGAGGTCGGCTCCCGCTCGCGCGCCGACGTCATCACCTGCTCCGACGTCGACATGATCAGCCCGGCCAGCGACGGGCGTTTCCTGCACAAGGATGGAACGCCGTATCCCGACGGCTAGGCGGCGCGCGCCAGCACCGTCAGCGACAGCCTGGTCCGCAAGCGGAAGCCGAGGGTTTCGTAGAGCGTGATGGCGGCGGTGTTGTCGTCGAAGACGTGCAGGAACGGGGTCTCGCCGCGGTCCAGGATGCGGCGCGCGACGATGCGGGTCAGCTCGCGGGCGTAGCCTTGACCGCGAAAGTCCGGATGCACGCAGACGCCGCTGACTTCCGTGAGCCCCGGCAAGCGCAGCCGCTCGCCGGCCATCGCCGCCAGGCGTCCATCCACGCGGACGCCAATGAATTCGCCCAGGCGATGCGTGCGCTCGAAGAAGGGGCCGGGGCGGGTGAGCGAGGCCAGCGCCTGCATCTCCGGCGCGTCGCCGTCGCCCAGACGGACGACGGGGAAAGCGGGCTCCGCCGGCGGGATCGCGTCGGCCAGCATCATCTGCACGCAGACGCCGTGCTGCACGGCCCGCAGCCCAGGCGGCTCGCCGACCTCGGGCGCCTCGACAAGCGCGATCGCGCCGTCCGCCGGGCAGAGCGCCGCCAGGGCGCCCTGGCTCTCCGCCGTCTGGTCCGCCGCGGCGGCGAAGAGGCCGTACGGCGCCTGCATGCGCAGGGCGTGGGCAGCGTCGCCCTCGGCGAGGTGCGCCTGCCGCGTAGTGAGCGCGGCCCAGACGGGCCGGTCCAGCGGGTGGGCCTCGCTCAGACCGCGGTCCCGCCGACGGTCAGCCCGGCGATCTTCAGGCTCGGCTGCGCCACGCCCACCGGCACGCTCTGGCCGTTCTTGCCGCAGACGCCGACGCCCTCGTCGAAGGCGAAGTCGTTGCCGATCATCGTCACCCGCGTCAGCGCCGAGGGCCCGTCGCCGATCAGGGTGGCGCCCTTGACGGGCGTTTTGATCTTCCCGTCCTCGATCAGGTACGCCTCGGTGCACTGGAAGACGAACTTGCCGTTGGTGATATCGACCTGGCCGCCGGCGAAGCCGCCGCAATAGAGCCCATGCTTGGTCGAGGCGATCATCTCTTCCTGGGTCGCATCGCCGCCCAGCATCCCGGTGTTGGTCATGCGCGCCATCGGCATGTGCGCGAACGACTGCCGCCGCCCGTTGCCGGTGGGTTTGACGCCCATCAGGCGCGCGCTCATGCGGTCGTGCATGTAGCCGACCAGGATGCCGTCCTCGATCAGGATGGTCCGTTCGCTGGGCGTGCCCTCGTCGTCGACGGTCAGCGATCCGCGCCGGCCGTAGACGGTCCCGTCGTCGAACACGGTGACGCCGGGCGAAGCGACGCGGTCGCCGACGCGGCCGGAGAAGGCGCTCGTCCCCTTGCGCACGAAGTCGCCCTCCAGGCCGTGGCCGACCGCCTCGTGCAGCAGGACCGCGTTCCAGCCGTTGCCCAGCACCACGTCCATCTCGCCGGCCGGGCAGGCGACGGCGTCGAGGTTGACCAGCGCGATGCGCAGCGCCTCGTCCACCTGCTGCTTCCAGCGGTCCGGCGCGATCCAGGTCTCGAACCCGGCGCGGCCGCCGGCGCCGCTGTAGCCGTTCTCGCGCCGCCCATCCCGCTCGACGGTCAGGCTGACGTTCAGGCGCACCAGCGGGCGCACGTCGCGCACCAGCCGCCCGTCGGCGCGCAGGATCTCGATCACCCGCCGCTCGCCCGCCAGCATCAGGTTGACCTGCTTGACGCGCGGGTCCTTGGCGCGGGCGAAGGCGTCGATCTCGGCCAGCAGCGCCACCTTCTCCGAAAACACCGGCGAAGCCAGCGGATCGTCCTCGCCGTAGAGCTTGACGTTGGTGGCGCGAGGACCCTCGGCGGCCTCGCCCTCATAGCCGCGCTTGGCCAGCGCCGCGGAGTCGGCGGCGCGCTTGATCGCCGCCTCGGAGATCTCCGCCGCGTGCGCGTAACCGGCGGTCTCGTCGGCGACGACCCGCAGGCCGAAGCCTTCCGTCGAATCGTAGCTGGCCGACTTCAGCCGCCCGTCGTCCCAGGTGAACGATTCGGACTCGGACCGCTCGACGAACAGTTCGCCATCGTCGGCGTCCTTCAGCGCCTCGTCGAGGATGCCGTGCGCGCGGCGTGCATCGACGCCGGAGGCTTCGAGGATGGAGGATGATGAGACGCTGGCGGTCATGCGGATGGGCTCGTTTTTCCAAGGGGCGACGCCCGCAACATAGGCGAGCCGGCCCGCTTTCGAAACCGTCGCCGGACGAAGCCGGCGCGCGTCTTGGCAATCCGGAACAGACCGCGTATGCACCCCCACCGAGGGGGCGGCCCCGGTCTTAGCGAAGGCCGGGCGCGTCAGAGCGAGACGAGGCTTCGAACAACATTGCCAGGCGGTGGGATGCGTAGGCTTTGGGGGGCGGCAGGTGGGTTGGCGACGCTCGTCGGGGCCGGCGCCGCGCGCGCCGCCGACCTGATGGGCCAGCCGACGCCCGGCGCCTTGGACCTGCAGCCGGCCGCCTCGGTGCTCAAGGCCCACGCCATCTGGTTCCACAACTTCATCCTGATGCCGATCATCACGGCGATCGCCATCCTGATCCTGGCTCTGCTGGCGATCTGCATCGTGCGCTTCAACAAGCGGTCGAACCCGACGCCGGCGCGCTGGAGCCACAACACCCCGATCGAGATCCTGTGGACCGCCGGCCCGGTGATGATCCTCACCATCATCGCCATCTTCTCGTACAAGCTTCTGTTTGAATACAACACGATGCCCAAGCCGGACCTGACGGTGAAGGCGACCGGCTATCAGTGGTACTGGGGCTATGCCTACCCGGATCAGAAGATCGACGAGTTCACCTCGAACGTGCTGACCGAGGCCGACGCCAAGACCGCCGGCGAGCCGTACCTGCTGGCGGCGGACCACCCAATGATCGTGCCGGTGGGCAAGACCGTGCGCGTCCTGGTCACCGGCGCCGACGTGATCCACGACTTCGGCGTTCCCGCATTCGGGCTGAAGATGGACGCCGTCCCCGGCCGCGTGAACGAGACCTGGTTCCGCCCCGACCGGGTCGGCACCTTCTATGGCCAGTGCGACCAGCTGTGCGGGCTGAACCACGCCTACATGCCCATCGAGATCAAGGTCGTCTCCCAGCAGGACTTCAACAACTGGGTGGCTTCCAAGGCGCCGCCGGCCGTCGCTGCGTCGTCGACGCCGGCCGCGTCCGGCGCTCCCGCCGCCCCGGCCGCGCCGGCGCCGCAACACGTGGCCCAGAACAGCCCGAAAGCGGTCTTGCGCTAGGCCCGCGACGGAGAGAGTAGAAGAACGATCATGGCGAGCGCCGCTCACGACATCGATCACGCCCACGACGACGGCTATGCGCACACGCCGCCCTTCTGGGTGCGGTGGTTGTTCTCGACCAACCACAAGGACATCGGCACGCTCTACATCCTCTTCGCCATCATGGCGGGGATCATCGGCTCCACGCTGTCGGGCCTGCTGCGTTGGGAGCTGGCGGAGCCGGGCATCCAGGTTTTCAAGGACAACGGCCTTCTGGGCATGTTCCCGCTTCTGGCGGGACACCAGGGCTATGAGGTCGCGGCGACCGCGCACGGGCTGATCATGATCTTCTTCATGGTCATGCCGGCTATGATCGGCGGGTTCGGCAATTGGTTCGTGCCGCTGATGATCGGGGCGCCCGACATGGCGTTCCCGCGCATGAACAACATCTCGTTCTGGCTGCTGGTCGCCTCGTTCGCCCTGCTCGTGACCTCGATGTTCGTGGACGGCGGCCCGGGGCCGGGCTTCGACGGCGGCTGGACGCTCTATCCGCCGCTCTCGACGATCGGCAACACCGGTCCGGCGATGGACTTCACGATCCTCTCCATCCACCTGGCCGGCGCGTCATCGATCCTCGGCGCGATCAACTTCATCACCACGATCTTCAACATGCGCGCGCCCGGCATGACGCTGCACCGGATGCCGCTCTTCGTGTGGTCGATCCTGGTGACCGTCTTTTTGCTGCTGTTGTCGCTGCCGGTGCTGGCCGGCGCCATCACCATGCTGCTCACCGACCGCAACTTCGGCACGCATTTCTTCGACGTGCAGAATGGCGGCGACCCCTTGATGTTCCAGCACCTGTTCTGGTTCTTCGGCCACCCGGAGGTCTACATCCTGATCCTGCCGGGCTTCGGCATCGTCAGCCAGGTGGTGGCCACCTTCTCCAAGAAGCCGGTCTTCGGCTACCTCGCCATGGCGTACGCCATGGTGGCCATCGGCTTTCTCGGCTTCATCGTCTGGGCGCACCACATGTACGCGGTCGGCATGAACGTCGACCTGCAGGCCTACTTCGTCGCCGCTACGATGATCATCGCGGTGCCGACCGGCATCAAGGTGTTCTCGTGGATCGCGACGATGTGGGGCGGCTCGATCGACTTCAAGACGCCGATGCTGTTCGCGATCGGCTTCATCTTCCTGTTCACCATCGGCGGCCTCACCGGCGTGGTCCTGGCCAACGCCGGCATCGACTACAGCCTGCACGACACCTACTACGTGATCGCCCACTTCCACTATGTGCTGTCGATGGGCGCCGTCTTCTCGATCTTCGCCGGTTTCTACTACTGGTTCGAGAAGATGTGGGGGGTGAAGTACAACGAGTTTCTCGGCAGCATCCACTTCTGGCTGATGTTCATCGGCGTGAACACGATCTTCTTCCCGCAGCACTTCCTGGGCCTGCAGGGGATGCCGCGGCGGACGATCGACTATCCGGTCGCCTTCTCGCAGTGGAACTTCGTCTCGTCGATCGGCTTCTTGATCACCGCCATCGGCATGCTGGTCTGGTTCGTGCTGCTCATCGAGGCGGCCGTCCGCCACCGCGCGGCCGAGGCGAACCCCTGGGGCGAGGGTGCGACCACGCTCGAATGGACCCTCTCGTCGCCGCCGCCGTTCCACCAGTTCGCCGAGCTGCCGCACATCCACGCTGAAACCCACTAGCTCGGCGTTTGCTGTAGGATCGAGACACGCCGGGGCCGATCAAGCGACCCCGGCCGAAGGGCCATGGACCGAGCTTCGCCGCCGCTGACCGAGACCGCCTTGCGCGCGGCCGCGCCCGCCCGCTGGCAGGACTACGTCGAGCTTCTGAAGCCGCGGGTGATGTCGCTGGTGGTGTTCACGGCGCTGACCGGCCTCGTCTGCGCGCGGACGCCGATCAGCCCCTGGATCGCGGGCGTCGCGGTGCTGTCGATCGCGGTCGGCGCCGGCGCCTCGGGCGCGCTCAACATGGGCTTCGACTCCGACATCGACGCGCTGATGCGGCGGACCCGCCACCGGCCGGTGCCGTCCGGGCGCGTGCAACGCTCGGACGCGCTGGCGCTCGGCGTGGTCTTGAGCCTCTTTTCCGTCGGCGTGATGTGGCTGGCGACCAACCTGCTGGCCGCGGCGCTGCTCGCCTTCACCATCGTCTTCTACGCCGTGGTCTACACGCTCTGGCTCAAGCGATCGACGCCGCAGAACATCGTCGTCGGCGGCCTCGCCGGGGCGCTGCCGCCGGTCATCGGCTGGGCGGCGGCCAGCGGAGCCGCGCCGCTCAACGCCTGGCTGCTCTGCGCCATCATCTTCGTCTGGACCCCGCCGCACTTCTGGGCGCTGTCGCTGTACGTCACCGACGACTACGCGGCCGCGGGCGTGCCCATGCTGCCGGTGGTCAAGGGGCCGGCGGCGACCCGGCGCGCGATCCTGGGCTACAGCATCCTTCTGGTCGCGCTTGCACTGGCGCCGGCGGCCACCGGACTCGGCGGCGCCGTCTATCTCGCGGTCGCGGCCAGCGGCGGGGTGATCTTCCTCGTCCTGGCCGCACGGCTGGCGCGAAGCCATGCCGGCGACCAGCGCGGCGGCGCCGAGGGCCTCTATCAGGTCAAGGGCCCGAAGGAGGCGCGCGACCTGTTCGCGGTCTCGATCGCCTATCTCTTCCTGCTCTTCGCGGCGCTGCTCGTCGAGCGGTCCGCGGGGCTCGCCACGCTCGTGCGATGAGCCAGCCGCCGGAAGGCCCCGCCTGGCTGAAGGCGCGCCGGCGCCGCAGTATCGCCATCGCGCTCGCGCTCGCCGCGTTCGTGATCATCGTCTTCGTCGTCACCATCGTTCGGATGCAGGGCCACGTCGCCGATGTCGGCTTCTGAGCGCGCGCGCGCCAACCGGCGCATCGTCCTTGCCTGCATCGCCGTCTTCGTGGTGATGACCGGGGCCGCCTTCGCCGCCGTGCCGCTCTACCGCGCCTTCTGTCAGGCCACCGGGTTCGCCGGCTACGTGCCGCGCGCCAGGACGGCGCCGACCCGGGTCCTCAGCCAGCAGGTGACGGTCAGCTTCGACACCAACGTCCGCGGCCTCCCGTGGACGTTCCAGCCGCTGCAGCGCAGCCAGAGGCTCAATGTCGGCGCGACGGGGCTGGCGTTTTTCACCGTCACCAACCGCTCCGGCGATCCGCTGACCGGGCGGGCGGCGTACAACGTCGCGCCGGCCGTCGCCGGCGCCTACGTTCGCAAGCTGCAATGCTTCTGCTTTTCCGACCAGACCATCCCGCCGCATGCGACGGTCAAGTTCCCGGTGCTCTATTTCATCGACCCGCAGTTCGCGTCCGACCCGGATACGAAGGACTATTCGAACCTCGTCCTGGCCTACACCTTCTACCCGGCGCCCAAATCCGCCGCGGGCCTTGGCGGATGAGGCGGCGCGAGGCTATAGCCATCCCACCCGCCCCACCTGAGTCCAGCGCAAGGATTTAGAAGACCCTTACATGGCCGACGCTTCCATCAAGCACGACTACCACCTCGTCCATCCGAGCGCGTGGCCGCTGATCGGCTCGATCTTCGCCACTGCGATGGCGTTCGGGCTGGTGATCTGGATGAAGGGCCTGTTCGGTCTGCCGAAGCACACCCCTTGGGTCTTCCTGATCGGGCTGGCCGGCGTGCTCTACACCATGGTCGGCTGGTGGAGCGACGTGGTGAAGGAGGCGAACGGCGGCGACCACACGCCGGTGGTCTCCATCGGCCTTCGCTACGGGATGATCCTCTTCATCGCCTCCGAGGTGATGTTCTTCGTCGCCTGGTTCTGGATCTTCTTCGAGATGGCGCTCTTCCATCACCACCGGACGCTGTCGCCGATCGACCAGGTGGTGCAGGCCTGGTCCACCTGGCCGCCCAAGGGGGTCGAGCCCGTCCCGCCCTTCCACCTGGCGCTGGTCAACACGCTGACGCTGCTCACCTCCGGCACCACGGTCACCTGGGCGCACCACGCGCTCCTTGAGAACGACCGCCAGGGCCTGAAGTATGGCCTGATCCTCACCGTGCTGCTCGGCGCCAGCTTCACCTGCGTGCAGGCCTACGAATATGCCCACGCCGCCTTCCACTTCTCCGGCAATGTCTACGGCGCGACCTTCTTCATGGCGACCGGATTCCACGGCTTCCATGTGCTGATCGGCACCATCTTCCTGATCGTCTGCCTGATCCGCGCCTATCGCGGCCACTTCACGCCGACCCATCACCTCGGCTTCGAATTCGCCGCCTGGTACTGGCACTTCGTCGACGTCGTGTGGCTGTTCCTGTTCTCCTGCGTCTACGTCTGGGGCTCGTGGGGGGCGGCGATCGAAGGCGCGGCCGGCTGACCTTCGGCGACAGATGCTCTCAAGCTGGGACGACAACGTTCCGATGGCGGAAGACAATCGGCGATTTCCCCCGATATCCGCCGTCAGCACCGGCCTCGCCGGGCGCTGTCCGCGGTGCGGCGAAGGCCGCATGTTCTCGGGCTT
>DATGIN010000118.1:0-19988 GCA_035295705.1 Caulobacteraceae bacterium | reverse complement strand
CGTGGCGCGGACGGCCCTTGATCGAGGGCGCGCTGGCCGCCGCGGCGGCCGCGCCGGTGCGCACGGTGCGCGTCGTCTGGGGCGCCGACGAAGGCGTGCCGGCGGTCGCGCGATCGTTCTTCGCTAGGCGGCCCTCCAGGCTCGAACTGGTGTCCGCCGAGCGTTACGCCGAAGGCCTTTCGGCTTCCTTGCGGGCCGGGATCGCCAGCCTGCCGGCGGATTGCTCGGGCGTCTTCCTCTTCCTTGGGGACATGCCGCGTATCCCGCCTGCGGTGCTCGCGCCGCTGGCCGAGGCGCTGGCGCCCAGCGCCCTTGCCGCCGCGCCGGTCTTCGACGGCCAGCGCGGACACCCCGTGCTGTTCGGCCGCGCCCTCTTCGCTTCGCTGCTCGGGCTGGAGGGCGACAAGGGCGCGGGCGCGCTGCTCGCCGGCTTGGCGCCCGCCCAGCTCGCCCTGGTTCCGGCCCCCGACGACGGCGTGCTCTACGACGTGGACCTGCCGTCGCAGGCCCAGCCCCCTTAGTCCTCCAGCAGCCCGTTCATCCTTTCGACCGCTTCGAGGAACTCTTCCTTGAAAGTCTGCACCACCTGCCCGGCGGACTGTACCTGGTCGATCAGGCCCACGCCCTGGCCGACGAAGTAGGTCACCATGTCGCGCGCCTTCTCGTTCCCGGCCTCGGCGGCGCGGTTGACCGAGCGGAGGGCGTTCTCGCTGACCAGGGTCATGAGCGGCATCGGCAGCGGCCCGGGCGAATCGGGTCTGCGGTCCCAGGCCTCGGTCCAGCCAGAACGCAGCTGGCGGGCCGGCTTGCCGGTGCGGGTGCGCACACGGACCGCATCGCGGCTGCCCGCCTCGATCATCTTCTGGCGGAAGATCTCCGAGGTCTCGCTCTCGACCGTCGCGAGCCACACCGAGCCGGTCCAGACGCCGGCCGCCCCCATCGCCATGCAGGCGGCCATCTGTTCGCCGGTCATGATGCCGCCCGCGGCCAGAACCGGCACGTCGCGCACCTTCCTGATCGCGCGGATCACCTCCGGCACCAGCACCATGGTGGTCACCTCGCCGCAGTGGCCGCCGGCCTCGGTGCCCTGTACGACCAGGATGTCGACGCCGGCGGCGACCTGGCGCAGCGCATGCTCTTTCGCGCCCACCAGGGCCGCGACCGGCACGCCATGCTTTTTGCCCATCTCGATCATCGCGGGCGGCGGCACGCCGAGCGCGTTGGCGATCATCTTGATCGGGTGCTCGAACGCGGCCTCGAGGGTCAGCAGCGCCTGCTCCGGGTCGAACGGCTGCGGCCGGTCGTCGGACACCGTCGCTTCAAGCGCCTCGATCCCGGCTTCCTGCAGCAGCTTCGCGGCGAAATCCCGATGCTGTTGCGGCACGCGGCTCTTCAGCGAGTTGTAGGTGACGCCGGTCTCGCCGGCGGTCGCCATGTTCTCCGGCACGAGCACATCGATGCCGTAGGGCTTGCCGTCGACATGCTCGTCGATCCACTTGAGCTCGGTGTGCACCGATTGGGCGTTGTGGCCGGTCGCGCCGAGGACGCCGAAGCCGCCCGCGCGGCTGACGGCGGCCACCACGTCGCGGCAGTGGCTGAAGGCGAAGAGGGGAAACTCGATCCCCAGCATCTCGCAAACCGGCGACTTCATCGGCCTAACCTCGCTGCTGATCCCTCGAAAAAGCGCCGCAGGCGCGAAACCGTCAACGGCGCCCTGGCGGAACCGTCGGATTTAACCGCCGGGACGCCAGTTTCGGCGCGGCTCGGCCGTTGGCCGCTACTGGGCTACCCTTGGCGACACTGGCAGGCGAACCCGAGCGGCTAGGTTGCGCGGGGCCTCTAGGCTGTCTTCACGAAGGGCAGGCTCGACGTCGGCGTCCCGTTCAGGGTGAGGAGCGCATTGGCGACGGCGGGCGCGATGACCGGCGTGCCGGGCTCGCCGGCGCCGGTCGGCGCCGCAGTAGAGGGCACGATGTAGGTCTCGACGCTCGGCGCCTCGTTCATCCTCAGCACCCGGTGGCCGTCGAAGTTGGTCTCCTGCACGATCCCGTCCTTGAGCGTGATCTGCTGGAACAGCGCCGCCGAGAGGCCGTAGCAGGTCCCGCCCTCCATCTGCTGGGCGACGAGGCTGGGCGCGATGGCCGTTCCGCAGTCGACCGCGGTCACCACGCGCCCGACGCGCGGCTCGCCCTTGACCAGGGAGACCTCGGCGACCTGCGCCACGACAGAGCCGAAGCTCGCGTGGACGGCGACGCCGCGCGCGGTCCCGGCCGGCAGGGAGGCGCCCCAACCGGCCTTCTCGCAGGCAAGGTCGAGCACCGCGCGGTGGCGGGCCCCCTGGGCGCCGGCCTTCGCATAAAGGGCGCGGCGGTAGTCGACCGGGTCCTTGCCGGCGCGGCGCGCCAGCTGGTCGATGGTGTGCTCCATGGCGAACGCGGTGTGGGTGGCGCCGACCGAGCGCCACCAGAGCACGGTGACGGGGAAGTCCGGCATGTAGACCTGGGCGTCGACGACCGGCGTGGCGTCCAGGTAAGGCGAGCCCTTGACGCCCTCGACGGTGGAATCGTCGAACCCGCCGCCGACGATACCGCCCTTCTGGATCGACTGGGTGACGACGCGGTGCCGCCAGGCGGCGGGGTAACCGTCCGCGTCCGTGCGCACGGCGATCGCGTGGTAGGCCATCGGCCGGTAGAGGCCGCCGGTCATGTCGTCCTCGCGGGTCCAGACCAGCTTGACCGGCCTGAAGCCGCCGACGTGCTTGGCGATGTGCACCGCCTCGACCACGTAGTCGGAGTGGTTGTTGCCGCGGCGGCCGAAACTGCCGCCGGCGTTCAGCGTCTCGATCTCGACCGCGCCGGGCAGCGTGCCCACCACCATCGCGGCGTTGATCTGGTCGAGCGTCTGGATCTGCGAACCGAACGTCAGCTTGACCTTGTTGCCGGAAACCTGCGCGACGCAGTTCATCGGCTCCATGGTCGCGTGGGCGAGGTAGGGGAAGGCGTAGCTCGCCTCGAAAAGCTGGCCGGCGAAGGCGTTTGCCGTGTCGCCCTTGGTCTGAAACGGCTGCGCCTTGACGTCGCCCTGGCCGGTCGCGATGCGGCGGTAGTCGGCGAGAATCTGGTCGCTGGAGCGCCGCTCGGCCTTGTCGTCGTTCCACTTCACGCTCAGCGCGTCGCGGCCCTGGCGGGCGGCGAAGGTCGAGTTGGCGACGACGGCGACCCCGGTCGGGATCTCAACCACGTCGACCACGCCCGGGACCTGCTTGGCCGCCGTGCCGTCGAACGAGGCGACGCGGCCGCCGAAGCGCGGCGAATGCGCCACCATGGCGACCAGCATGTCGGGCAGGTGGACGTCCTGGGTGTAGCGCGCCGCGCCCGTGCTCTTCGCGGTCCCGTCCTTGCGGCCGACCCGATCCGTGCCGATCAGCGTGAACTGCTTGGGGTCCTTCAGCTTTGGCGACTGCGGCGGCGTCACCTTGGCGGCGTCGGCGATGAGGTCGCCGTAAGCCGCCGAGCGGCTGGACGCCGCATGCGTCACCACGCCGTCCTTGGTCGTCAGGCTGGCTGGCGAGACGCCCCAGCGGCTCGCGGCCGCCTGCACGAGCATCGCCCGCGCCGCAGCGCCGGCCTGGCGATATTGGATCCAGGAGTTGGCCATGGCGGTCGAGCCGCCCGTGCCCTGCACGCCGAACAGGGTATTGGCGTAGAGCTTGGCGTTGGCCACCGCGTTCTCGACGCTCACCTTCGCCCAGTCGGCGTCCAGCTCCTCAGCCGCAAGGGCGGCGAGGCCTGCGTGGTTCGCCTGGCCGGAGTCCTGGTGCTTGTTGATCACCACGACGCTGCTGTCGGGGTTGATCTTCACGAACGGGCCGAACGGGCCGAGGTGCGGGTTCTGCGCCCCCATCGACATGAGCCCGGCCATGCTCTTCGGCGAGCAGCCGACCACGAGCGCGCCGCCGGCGAGGCTGGCGGTGATGACCACGGCGCGCCGCGACGGGCGGCGGATCTTGTCGATCGCGTTCATGCCTGGGCTCCCTTGCTCTTGGCCGCCGCGGTCTTGATGGCGGCGCGGATGCGCTGGTAGCTGCCGCAGCGGCAGATATTGCCCTTCATGGCGGTGTCGATGTCGTCGTCGCTCGGGTCCGGGTTGGCCGCCAGGAGCGCGCTAGCCGACATGATCTGGCCGGACTGGCAGTAGCCGCACTGCGGCACGTCGTGCTCGATCCAGGCCTGCTGCACCGGATGACTGCCGCCCAGCCCCTCGATGGTGGTGATCTTCATCGCCGCGGCGACGCCGATCGGCGTCTGGCACGCGCGGACGGGCTTTCCGTCCGCATGCACCGTACAGCAGCCGCACTCGGCGATGCCGCAGCCGTACTTGGTGCCGGTGAGCTTGAGCTCGTCGCGCAGCACCCAGAGCAGCGGCGTCTCCGGCGCAGCGTCGACGGCGTAAGTCTGCCCGTTGATGGTGAGATTGGTGGCCATCGCGTCCTCCCGCGCGCCTTTGGGGCGCGGACAATCCGAAGCGCGCAACTTAACACCGCTCAGCTCCTGAGCGCGCCCCCAAAAAAGAGCGTCGGACATGACCGCGGGCGGTACTAGACTCGCGCTGCGATGGACGCCTTCCCCGCCTTCTTCCCGCTCGCCGGGCGCACCGTCGTGGTGGCCGGCGAAGGTGACGCCGCCGAGGCGAAAGCCCGACTGTTCGAAGACTCCCCGGCCAGGCTCGTCCGCATCGGCGAGGAAAAGGCGCTGGAGCCTGCGGCCTACGCCGCCGGAAGCCTGGTCTTCATCTGCGCCGGCGACGCCGCGTTCCGCGCGAAGGCCGCCGGCATCGCACGGGCGGCGGGCGCGGTCGTCAACGTCGTCGACCATCCGGAGCTGTCAGACTTCATGACCCCGGCGCTGGTCGATCGCGGCCAGGTGGTCGCCGCCGTCGGCACCACCGGCTCTGCGCCGCTCCTGGCGACGCTGCTGCGCAACGACATCGAGGCCCGCGTGCCGGAAGGCGCCGGGCGGGTCGCAGCCCTCTTCGGCGGCCTGCGCGACGAACTCCGCGAAGCGCTGCCCGACCTCGACGCGCGGCGCGCCTTTCTGCGCGAGGCGCTGGTCGGGCCGGCCGCCGAGGCGGCCATGCAAGGCGACATGGCCCGCGCCCGCGACCTGCTGCGCGAAGCCCTGCAAGCGGCCGCCGAGGGCAAGCCGAGGGCGGGCCGGCTGCGCATCGTCATGGACGGCGGGCACGGCGACCTCATCTCACTGCGCGCGGCCCGGGCGCTGGCGCAAGCCGACGTGCTCGTGGTCGGCGACGGCGCCGCGGCGGCCACGGTCAAGCTGGCGCGCCGCGAGGCGAAGCGGCTGACGGCGGACGACGCCGAAGCGAAGCATCTCGCCAGGTTCTTGGCCGAGGGGCTGGACGTGGTCTGGGTAAGCGCCCGCGAGCCGGACCTCGCTCCGCTCGGCGCCGCCGTCGAGATCGAACGTCTGTGGCCCGGCCGAAGCTGACGGTCGGGCGGCGGCCTCCGCCACAGTCGCGCGCGTGTGCCCTGGTTCTCCTGGAGAGCGCGGGCCGCTACGCGGCGCGGCGACCGGTCACTTCGGCCAGGGCGGCGGCGATCTGGGTGACGTCGTAGGGCTTCTTGATCAGGGGGACGTCGAACCCGCTGGGGGTGAACTTGGCGTCGCCGTAGCCGGTGGCGAAGATGAAGGGGACGCCGCGGGCGGCGAGCGCCTCGGCCACCGGCATCACCGACTCCCCGTTCAGGTTGGCGTCCAGGACGGCGGCGTCCAACGGCAACGCCGCCATGCGCAGGCCTTCATCGACATCCGCGGCGGATCCCGCGACCTTCGCGCCCGCGTCGCTCAAGCCGGCCTCGAGCTCGAGCGCGAGCAAGAGCGCGTCCTCGACGATGAGGACGCGCAGGCCAGCGATGCTGCCGGCCGGCGGCCTTGCGGCCACCGCCGGCGGCGCGCTCGGCGATTGGGGCGCGGCGGCCGGCGCAGGCTCGGCGGCGATCGCGGAGGCGCCGGCTGTCAGGACGGCGCGGACGCCCTCGTGGCGGTACTCGATGCGGACGGCGCCGCCAAGCTCGCGGCCGGTGACCCGCTCGAGCAGCGTGGCGCCGAACCCGTGGCGAACGGGAGCAGCGACCGGCGGCCCGCCGCTCTCGGTCCAGGTCAGCGAGAGGCCGCCCTCCGGCGTCGCCGCCCAGGCCGCCTCGACGTGGCCGAGCTCGGTCGAGAGCGCCCCGAACTTGACCGCGTTGGTCGCCAGCTCGTGCAACGCGAGCGACATGGCGTTCGCCGCCCTCGGCGTGAGCACAAGGTCGGGACCCTGCCAATGGGTCTGCCCCGGCGCGAGGCCGCCGAGCTCGGCGGCGGCGATGTTGCGCATGCTGGCGCCGCGCCAGCGGGTGGCGACCAGCAGCTGGTGCGCCGAGGCCATCGATTTCAGCCGCCCGGCGAAGGTCTTCAGAAAGGCGTCGAGCGAGGCGGTCTTGCGCGCCGACTGCGCCGCCAACGACTGCACCACCGCCAGCACGTTCTTGACCCGGTGGTCGAGCTCGGCGACCAGGCTGTCGCGCTCGGCGTCGTCCCAGAGGCGGGCGAGCTCGGCGGCGCCGATCCCGGCCAGCTCCGCCAACATCAGCCGCTGGTCGGCGCTGGGCTGGGCGGCGCCGGAAAGGAGAAGCACGCCCTCGGGGCAGCCCTCGGCAAGCAGCGGGACGAGCAGCGTCGGCCGTCCGCCGTCGTCCCGCATCGCAATGTCGCGCAACGCGCGGCTCAGCCCGGCGAGCAGCGCCGCGCCGGGCCATGCGGCTGCACCATCGGTGCGCGCGGCCACGAAGCAGCGCTCGTCGTCGAAGCCGACGACGGCGGCGTGCTCGGCCGGACAGATGCGCAAAGCGAGCGCCAGGATGCGCGCCAGCCGCTCGCCGGCGGCGGCGGAGACGACCCGCGCTTCAACCGGCGCTCCGGCAGCCTTCTCTGTGCTCTTCGTCTCGTCCATGGCCGACTTACAACGTCGCTCCGCCAGTCAGGGGAAGGGCAGGCAGCGGGCCGTCTGGCGAGAGAGAACACCTTGCGGCGGTTCAAGAAAAGGCCCATGCAGCCGTCCCGTTGACCTTGACCGTCGGACCTCGCCGGAACTGAGCGGTTCGAGGCCGCGTTTCCGTTCGTTTTCCCCCAGCACGGATCCCGTTGGAGACATCCATGCCCCCCGCCAGCACCGCCATCGACGAAACCGCCGACAAGACCGACAAGACGCTCCGCGACGCCGAGAAGCGTCTGAACGAGCTCACCGAGCGGGCCCAGAAGACGATCCAGGACGGCCTGGACACGCTGCGTTCGCAAACCCGCGTCTACGCCGACCAAGCGAAGGTCTACGCCGACCAGGCCGGCGAGCAACTCGACGTCGCCCAGAAGCTGCTTTCCGAGACCGTGCAGGAGCGCCCGCTGACCGCGACCGTGGTCGCGCTCGGCGTCGGCGTGCTGATCGGCCTGTTGCTGGCCGGCGGCCGCCGTTGATCGTAACCCGCCTGTTGATGGGGTTCGTGGCGATCGCCGCCGCCTGCGCGGCGGTGTCGGCCGCGATCGTCGCCGCCGCCTTTGCGGTGTATGCGGCGGTGGAACCCTACGTAGGCAGAGCCGGCGGCGGCGCCGCGGTGGCGGCGATCTTTGCCCTCATCGCCGCCATCATCGCCCTGGTCGCGATGCCGAAGCGGCGCGGCCGGCGCGCCGCCGAGGGCCCGTCCGGCCTCGCCGACGACCTGATGGATCTCGTGCGTGACAAACCGATCGCCTCGGCGGGCGTCGCGCTCGCCGCCGGCATCATGGCGATGCGCAATCCGCGCGTGATCGTGGAGGTGGTGCGCGCCTTCCGGGCCGACCGCAAGCGGCGCCCTTAAGACGCCCCTTCAGAGGTCCACCACCTCGAACCCGGCCATCGCTTTCAGCCGCGCTGCGATGAGCGCGCGATGGCATACGCGCGCATCGGATTCGAGGCAGAGCAGCGCGGCGGGGCGCGTCGCGGCGATCCGCTGCGCCTCGCCGAGCTCGGCCTGGGCGGCGGGCTCGTTCTCTAGGTAGTCGGTGAAGATGGCGCGCATCTCCGCCGTCCGCCCGGCGCGGGCGGCGTGGCGGCCAGCGGCCGGCGTGCCGAGCGCGCGGAGGTGCACGTAGCCGATCCCCGCGTCGGCGAGGCCGGCGGCCAACAGGCGCTTGGAGAATCCGGCGCGGCGCGAGGCGGCGACGGCGCGGACGTCGATCAGCACTTCGACGCCTGCCTGCTTCAGCCGCGCGATCACCTCGCCCTGCGTGGCGCTGGCGTAGCCGATGGTGAAGAGCTTCATGCCCGCTCAATGCACGGAGCGGCGGCGTGATCCCAGGCCCTCACCCGAACAGCCGGGCGAAGCGGCGCTTCTCGCGGGTCTTCCAGCCGCCGCGGTGATAGGCGTCCGAGACGATCAGCGGAACGACCGTCGTCGCTTCGGCGAACACCATCTGTTCGTGGGTGGTCTCGACCTTGCCCCAGGACTGCGCCTCGCGCAGCGTCGAGGACGAGCAGGCCCCGTCGCGCACGTCGGCGACGGTGATCTGCACCGCGTATTTGTGCATCTCGGCTTCGATCCCGAGGATCTCGGCGCAGACCACCGTGTCCTGGGCGAAGTTCTTCGGTACGCCGCCGCCGACCATGAACAGTCCGGTGGTCTTGGCCGCGATCTTGACGTCGGTGAGCTCGCGGAAGTCGGCGACCGAGTCGATGGTGACGTAGGGCCGGCCCGCCTTGATGCGCTCGACCTGGTGCTTGACGAGGCCGAAGCCGGCTGAGGAGTCGGTGAAGGCAGGGCAGAAGATCGGCGCGTCCTCGTCGAACGCGGTCTGGATCAGCGAGCCTGGCTTCCTCGCGTTTCCCTCCGCCAGCCAACGGCCCATCTCGCGGATGAAGGCGCGGGACGAGTAGGGGCGGGGCTCGAGGCCGTCGGCGATCTCCTTGACCGCCTGGTCGCAGGCCTGCAACTCCTCCTCGTCGATGTAGGTGTCGTAGATCCGGTCGATGTAGAGGCCGCGCAGATCGCGGTCGTCGACATCCGAAAGCGCCTGATAGTGCTTGAAGCCGAGCGCCTCGAAGAAGTCCATGTCGACGACGGACGCGCCGGTCGCCACGACGACGTCGGCCATGCCGGTCGCGATCATGTCGCGATAGACGTGCATGCAGCCGCCGGCGCTGGTCGAGCCGGCGAGCGTAAGCCACGTCGAGCAGGCCGGGTCCTCGATCGCCATCGACAGGATGTCGGCCGCGCGCGCGGTGTCGCGCGAGGTGAAGCTCATGCCGCGCATGGCGTCGATCACCGGCCGCGCGTCGTAGGCGGTGATGTCGACGTGCTCGACGGTCTTGGCCAGCAGCTCGGCCTTGGTGTTCGGCTTGGTCATGGCGGAACTCTAGAGCAGAGGCGCTAGCGGCGCTTGCGCCTCTTGCCACGCGCGCGAGACAGCTTGACGACCGTGTCGGTCTCGACCCGCGGCGTCGGGATCGAGCGCGGAGCCAGGCCGTACATCGAGGCCATCGGCGCGTCGGTCAAAATCGCCTGGTCGAGCTCGCCGTAGCCGTTGAATCGCGTTGCCATGGCGACGCCATAGGCGCCCAGCATGCCGATCTCGACGTAGTCGCCCTCGCGCACGTCCTCCGGCAGCCAGAACGGTCCCGGCATCAGGTCGAGCGAATCGCAGGTGGGCCCGAAGAAGCGGTAAGGCTTCAGGGTGTCGCCCGCCTCCCCCTCGCGCACCAGCTTGGCCGGGAATGGCCAGCGCGTGTGGGCGGCATCGAAGAGCGCCCCGTACGAGCCGTCGTTCAGGTAGAGCGCGTCGCCCTTGCGGAGCTCGACCCGGGTCAGGACCGACGTGGATTCGGCCACCAGCGCGCGGCCCGGCTCGCACCAGAGCTCGGTGGTCTCGTGCACCATCATCTCGGCAAAGCCGCGGTTGATCGCATCGACGTAGAACCCGAGGTCGGGCGGGACCATGCCGGGGTAGACCGACGGGAAGCCACCGCCTACGTCGACCACGTCCGCGAACACGCCGGCGCGAACCAGCGCGCGCGAGGCTTGCGCCATCGCCGCCTGGAAGGCGGTCGGACGCATGCACTGGCTGCCCACGTGGAAGGCCACGCCCATCAGCTCGTCGGTGGCGCGGCGCGCCGCCAACAGCAGCGCCGGCGCCTGGTCTGGCTCGACGCCGAACTTGCCGGCGAGCGGGTAGGCCGAGCCATGCGAGGACGCCGCCAGTCGCACGATGAGATTGAGATCCTTGGCCCCCCCGGTCGCCTCGAGGATCTTGGCGAGCTCGTCCTCGGAATCGAAGACGAAAGTGCGCACGCCATAGTCGCCATAGGCGGCGGCGATCGCGCGCCGGCTCTTGACCGGATGCATGAACGCCATGCGGGCGGCGGGCGCGTGCTCGGCCTCCAGCTCGATCTCCGGCAGCGAGGCCACGTCGAAGGCGGTGACGCCGTTCTCGACGAGCGTCTTGATCACCCACGGCGAAGGGTTCGCCTTGAGGGCGTAGAAGACGTCGCCGTTAAAGGTCTTCTGGAACCAGTGCGCCGCTACGGCCAGGGAGTCCGGTCGCACGAGTGCGACAGGACGTTCCGGCGACCGCTCACGGACCAGGTCCAGGGGCGAATGGTACGTGTGCAACTCACGTAACCCCCTGTTTGACTGTTGAAACCCAGGCCGGCGTTAGCAGCGCTTCTCTCGACTTCGGGTCCGCCGGAGCGCGCGACATAGGGTGTGCGCCCCCCGATGTAAAGCCTTATCGGTTAAGGGAGGTTTGAGCGTCGCCCTTGCCGGCGCCATCAAAGTTTCGCATGCCTTCGCCATTGCAGGGGCTCCGGCATTTGAGGGCGACCGCATCGCATGGCGTTCGATGGCGCGATCGAGGTCGCGGAGGCGGCGAAGACGTACGGCGAGCGCCGGGCGCTCGACGGCGTCACCTTGAGGGTCGGCAGGGGCGAGATGGTCGCCCTGATCGGGCCGTCCGGCGCCGGTAAATCGACGCTGCTCCGCGCCATCAACGGCCTGACGGCGCTGGACGCTGGCGGCGGCGAAGTCACGGCCTGCGGCGCCACTGTGCAGCGTGCGGGCCGCATCGCGGACGACGTGCGCCGCACCCGCGCCCGCATCGGGCTCGTCTTCCAGCAGTTCAACCTGGTCGGGCGGCTGTCGCTGTTCACGAACGCCGCGCTTGGCCTGCTGGGGCGCACGCCCGCCTGGCGCGGCCTCCTCGGCCTCTGGTCGCGCGACGAGAGGCGGGCGGTGATGGCCGCGCTCGCCCGGGTCGGGGTCGCCGACCAGGCCGGCCAGCGCGCCTCGACCCTCTCCGGCGGCCAGCAACAACGGGGCGCGATCGCCCGGGCGCTGGTGCAGGAAGCCGAGATCCTGCTCGCCGACGAGCCGGTCGCCTCGCTGGACCCGGTCGCGGCGCGGCGGGTTATGGCGCTGCTCGCCGAGCTGAACCGCGAGCATGGCCTGACCGTCGTCGTCTCCCTGCACCAGGTCGACTATGCGCTGCGATATTGCCCCCGCATCGTGGCGCTGAAGGCGGGGCGCATCGTCTTCGACGGTCCGAGCGCTGGGCTCGATGCGGCGCGCCTCGATGACATCTACGGGGCCGAGATCGAGGACGCCTATCTGGGCGAGCGTCCGCGGTGAAGCGCTGGGGCTGCCTGGCCGCCGCCATCGCCGCGGCGTTCGCGGTCGTGAGCTGCGGGCAAGACGACACCAAGGTGATCAGGTTCGGCTTCGAGTCGCCCGAGCAGCAAGGCGCCATGGGCAGGCGTTGGCAGCCGGTGCTGGACGACCTGGGCAAACAGACCGGCCTCAAGGTCGAGGCCTACTACGCCTCAAGCTACACGGCGGTGATCGAGGCGATGCGCTTCAACCAGGTGCAGGTCGGCTGGTTCTCGGCCCTGCCGACGCTGGAGGCGGTCCGGCGCGCCAACGGAGAGATCCTCGGCCGCATCACCGACGAGGGCGGCGCGAAGGACTACGAGTCCATCCTCCTGGCCAAGAAGGGCTCGGGGATCACGCTCGCCGACGTTCTAAAGTGCGGCAAGCGCCTGACCTTCGGGATCGGCGACCCGCGCTCGACATCAGGCACGCTGGCGCCGATGGCCTACCTGTTCATCCCGCGCGGCATCGACCCCGAGACCTGCTTCAAGGTGGTGCGCTCGGCCAACCACCAGGCCAACCTCTTTGCGGTGGCGAACGGGGTGGTCGACGTCGCCACGATGAACACGGTCGGGCTGCAGTTCGCCCGCCACGACGAGCCGGAGACTGCCGACAAGGTCGAGGTGATCTGGACCTCGCCGCCGCTGCCGGAGTCCTCGATCGTCGTGCGCAAGGGCCTGGATCCCGTGGTCAAGGCCAAGCTGCAGCGCTTCTTCATGACGTACGGGACGGCGCCCGGCCCCGAGGGCGATCGCGAGCGCGCCAACCTGAAGGCGCTGACCTTCGGCGGGTTCGCGCCGGCGCCGGACGACTATCTCGACCCAATCAAGCAGATGGACGCGAGCGAGGCCCTTTATGAGGCGAAGAAGTCTGGCGATCGCGGCAGGGTGATCGGCGCCGAGCGCGACTACGACGCGGTCATGGCCGAGATCGCGGCGCATCGCCGTTCATGAGCGAGGCCCCGCAAGGCATCCCGCCCCCGCCGGTGCGGCCGCTGCGCGAGCGGCTGATCGACGTCCTGCTGTGGGGCGGCATCGCGGCGGTGCTGATCGCCTCGGTCGGGCCGGTCAATCTGCGCCGCCTGCCGATGATCGTGTCGAACTCCGGCAACCTGCGGGACCTTCTCGCCGCCTTCGTGCATCCGGACATCGGCGACATGCCGGAATTCGCGGCCGAGATGTGGCTGACGGTGCAAATGGCGCTCTGGGGCACCTTCATCGCCGTCTTCATCGCCGTCCCGCTCGGCCTCGCCGCCGCCCGCAACGTCTCGCCGCTCTGGCTGCAGCAGCCGGTGAGGCGGCTGCTCGACGTGCTGCGCTCCCTGCCGGAGCTGATCATCGGCCTGGCCTTCATCGTCACGGTGGGGCTGGGCCCGTTGACCGGCGTCCTGGCGCTGGCGATCAACACCGGCGGCGTGCTCGGCAAGCTATTCTCCGAGGCGGTCGAAACCGTGGCGCCCGGGCCGGTCGAGGGCGTGCGGGCCACCGGCGCGACGCCGCTTGCGGAGATCGTCTGGGGCGTCGTCCCGCAGGTCGCGCCGCTCTGGACCAGCTATGCGCTCTACCGGTTCGAATCGAACGCCAGGTCGGCCACCGTGCTCGGATTCATCGGCGCCGGCGGCATCGGCCAGCTGCTGTTCAGCGCCATGCAGGCGTTTCAGTTCAGCCAGGTCGCCGGCATGGTGATCGTGATCGTCGTGGCGGTGACTTTGATCGACCTCCTCTCGCAGGCGATGCGCAGCCGCCTTATCTGAAGCCGGATGACCGTTCAGGCCGCCCCGCACCCGGTCGCCGCACCAACGCCGAACCGGGCCATGGTCTTGATCTCGATCATGGGCGCGATGGTGATGACGGTGCTCGACCAGACCATCGCCAACGTGGCGCTGCCGCACATGGCCGGCTCGGTCTCGGCCTCGGCGGACCAGATCACGTGGGTTCTGACCTCGTACATCATCGCCGCCGCGATCATGACGCCGACCACGAGCTGGCTCGCCAGCCGCTTCGGCCGCAAGCAGGTGTTCCTGGTCTCGATCATCGGCTTCACGGTGGCCTCGGCCCTTTGCGGCGCGGCGCAGAACCTCGACCAGATCGTCATCTTCCGCGTGCTGCAGGGCGCTTGCGGCGCGGCGATGGCGCCGCTGTCGCAGGCGGTGATGCTCGACGCCTACTCCTACGAGGAGCGGGGCCCGGTCATGGCCATCTGGGGCATGGGCATCATGATCGCGCCGATCTGCGGCCCCATTCTCGGCGGCTGGCTCACCGACAACTTCAGCTGGCGCTGGGTCTTCTACATCAACCTGCCGGTCGGGGTGCTGGCCTCGCTGGGCGTGTGGACGTTCGTGCACGACCCGGACCACGGCCATAAGGTGCGGTTCGACGCCATGGGCTTCGCGCTGCTTTCGCTGATGCTCGGGGCGTTCCAGCTCTTCCTCGACCGCGGGCCGAACAAGGACTGGTTCTCCTCGCCGGAGATCATCATCGAGGCGTCGCTGGCGGCTCTGGCGCTCTTTCTCTTCGTCGTGCACTCGTTCACGACCGACAATCCATTCCTCCCGACCGAGCTGCTCAAGGACCGGAACTTCGTCGCCGCCACCGTGCTCGGCCTGGCGGTCGGCCTGCTGGTCTTCTCGGTTCTGGCGCTCTTGCCCTCGATGACCCAGACGCTGCTGGGCTATCCGGTGATGACGGCCGGCATGATCTCGGCGCCTCGGGGAATCGGCTCGCTGATCTCGATGGCGTTCGCCGGACGGCTGGTGGCGCGGATCGACGCCCGGATTCTGATCATCACCGGCCTTTGCCTCTTCGCCGTCGCCTTCCTCGGGATGAGCCACTTCGACCTCGAGATGGACTCCTGGATCATCATCTGGACCGGGTTCGTGCAGGGACTGGGCATGGGCCTGGTGTTCACGCCGATGAGCGTGCTCGCGTTCGCGACGCTCGCGCCGCACCTGCGCACCCACGGGACAGGCGTCTTCACCCTGGTCCGCAACCTGGGGAACAGCGCCGGGATTTCGATCATGGAGGCCCTCCTGGTGCACAACACCCAGGTCGTGCACTCGACGCTCGCCGGCAACGTCAGTCCGTTGAACCCCAACGCCGCCTCGGCGCTCGGCGGGAGCGCACAGGGCGGCGCGGCCTCGGCGGCGACGCTGGCCGGGCTGAACGGGCAGGTCACCGAACAGGCGTCGATGGTCTCCTACGTCGACGTCTTCCACTTCATGTTCATCACCACCCTGGCAGCGATCCCCCTGGTGCTGATGCTGCGCCGGCCGACCGGCCCGCCGCCCGCCGACGAACCGCTGGGCGCGGAATAGCGCCTTCGCATCGCTCGGGGCGCCTTCCTCGGCGGCGCGCGCGCCGACCGATCGGCCCTCGCGGGCGAAGCTTGGCCGGCGTATTTGAGGCCGGATGACGGCCCAGGCAGCCCCTCAGCCGGTCGCCTCCGCGACGGCGGTCAATCGGCCGATGCTCATGATCTCGATCATGGGCGCGATGGTCATGACCGTGCTCGACCAGACCATCGCCAACGTGGCGCTGCCGCACATGGCCGGATCGGTCTCGGCGTCCCAGGACCAGATCACCTGGGTGCTGACCTCGTACATCATCGCCGCTGCGATCATGACGCCGACCACGAGCTGGCTGGCCAGCCGCTTCGGCCGCAAGGCGGTGTTCATGGTCTCGATCGTCGGCTTCACGGTCGCCTCGGCGCTTTGCGGGGCGGCGCAGAACCTCGAGCAGATCGTGATCTTCCGGGTGCTGCAGGGCGCCTGCGGGGCGGCGATGGCGCCGTTGTCACAGGCGGTGATGCTCGACGTCTACCCCTACAACCAGCGCGGCGGGATCATGGCGATCTGGGGCATGGGCATCATGATCGCGCCGATCTGCGGCCCCATTCTCGGCGGCTGGCTGACCGACAACTTCAGCTGGCGCTGGGTCTTCTACATCAACCTGCCGGTCGGCGTGCTGGCCGCCGTCGGCCTGTGGACGTTCCTGCACGAGGAGGATCGCGGCCACAAGGTCCGCTTCGACGTGATGGGGTTCGCGCTGCTGTCGCTGATGCTGAGCTCTTTCCAGCTGTTCCTCGACCGCGGCCAGAACCAGGACTGGTTTCAATCCCCCGAGATCATCGTCGAAACGTCGCTGGCGGCGCTGGCGCTCTTCCTGTTCGTGGTCCACTCGCTGACCACCGACAATCCGTTCCTGCCGCTCGAGCTGCTGAAGGACCGCAACTTCACCGCCGCAACGGTGCTGGGGCTGGCGGTCGGGCTTCTCGTCTTCTCGGTGATGGCGCTGCTGCCGCCCATGGTGCAGACGCTGCTCGGCTACCCGGTGATGACGGCGGGCATGATCTCGGCCCCGCGGGGATTCGGGAGCCTGGTCTCGATGGCGCTCGCCGGTCAGCTGGTGATGCGCATCGACCCGCGCATCCTGATCATGAGCGGGCTTGCGCTGTTCGCCGCCTCGTTCCTCGGGATGAGCACCTTCAACCTGCAGATGGATTCCTGGACCATCATCTGGACGGGGGTGGTGCAGGGCTTGGGCACCGGCCTGGTGTTCACGCCGATGAGCGTGCTGGCGTTCGCGACGCTCGCGCCGCACCTGCGCACGCACGGAACCGGCGTCTTCACGCTGGTGCGCAACCTGGGCAACAGCGCCGGAATCTCGATCATGGAGGCCACCTTCGTGCGCAACACCCAGGTGGTGCACTCGCGCCTGGCCGAGGGGATCAGCCCGATGAACCCGAACGCCGCCGCCGTCCTGGGCGGCGCTGCGGCGATGACGCAGCCTTCGACCATCGCGGGGCTGAACGGGCAGGTGAGCGCACAGGCGTCGATGGTTTCCTACGTCGACGTCTTCCACCTGATGTTCATCACGACCCTGTTTGCGCTGCCGCTGGTGCTGATGCTGCGCCGCCCGTCCGGCCCGCCGCCCGCCGACGAGCCGCTGCACGCGGAGTAGAGGTTCTGCGGCGAGCCCCGCCGGCCGCCCTTCAGACTTGCGCGGGACGGCGCCTCAGGCGGGCGAGGCGGCGGAGGCGACGCCAGAAACGGGTCTTCTCCGGCTCTGGATAGGGCTGGAGGTTGCGGACGAACTCCTCGGCCGAGGCGCGCCAGGAGAAGCGCTCGGCATAGGCGCGCACGCTGTCGCGCTCGATCGTCAGGCACTCGAGGCAGGCGTCCTTCAGGCCCTCGCTGAGCGTCGTGGCGACGCGTCCGGCGCCGGAGTTGGGAATGATGTCGACCGGTCCCGGGGCCGGAAAGGCCGCCACCGGCGTGCCCGAGGCCATCGATTCCAGGATCACCATGCCAAAGGTGTCGGTGAGGGAGGGGAAGACGAAGACGTCGGCGCCCGCGAAGTAGGCCGAAAGCTCCTGGCCCGACTTCGAGCCCGGAAAGACCGCGTCCGGGTACCGCTGCTCCAGATCGCGCTTCTGAGGCCCGTCGCCGACGATCACCTTCGTGCCGGGCAGATCGAGCGCCAGGAACGACTCGAGGTTCTTCTCGACCGCGATCCGCCCGACGTTCAGCCAGATAGGCCGCTCGAGGCCGGCGTAGACGTCCGGGTTTCCGCGGTTGGAGGGATGGAAGACCTCGGTGTCGACGCCGCGCGACCACGGCGAGATGTTGCGGAAGCCGTGCCTGGCCAGCTCGTCGCGCATTGTGGGCGTCGCCACCATCAGCCGCCCCGATGGTTTGTGGAACCAGCGCATGTAGGCGTAGCCGGCCGAGACCGGCAGCGGCAGGCGCGCGGCGACGTATTCGGGAAACTTGGTGTGGTAGCTGGTCGTGAAGGGCAGCTTCCAGTCGAGGCAGATCCGCCGCGCGGCGAAGCCGATCGGTCCCTCGGTCGCGATGTGGATCGCCTCCGGCTCGAACGACTTGAAGCGCTCCTGCAGCGGCTCGTAGGCGCCGACCGCGAGCTTGATCTCCGGATAGGTCGGCAGCGGGAAGGTCTTGAACAGGTCGGGGGAGATCACCTCGACGTCGTGGCCCATGGCGCGGCATTCGGCGACCGTGCGGGTCAGCGTACGCACGACGCCGTTCACCTGCGGCTCCCAGGCGTCGGTGGCCAGAAGGATGCGCATCAGGCGGCTTTCGCCCCGGCCTCCGCCTCGCTCAGCCGCTTGACCATGGACCAGGAGCGGAGCTTGGCCCACTCGAGGAGCTCGAGGCGCCCGTCCGCGTGCTCGACGAGGGCGGTGCAGCTCTCCACCCAGTCGCCGTCGTTGATGTAGGCGACGCCCGCCATGTCGCGAATCTCGGCCTTGTGGATGTGCCCGCAGATCACGCCGTCGACGCCCCGCCGCCTCGCTTCATCGGCCACGGCCTGCTCGAAGTTCTCGATGAACTGAAGCGCGTTCTTCACCTTGACCTTCAGATAGGCCGAAAAGCTCCAATAGCCGAATCCGAACCTGCGGCGGAGCCGGTTGAAGACCGTGTTCAGCGCGAGCACCATGCGATAGGCCCAGTCGCCTGCCAATGCGATCCACCGCGCATGGCGGGTCACCCCGTCGAACTCGTCGCCGTGCAGGACGAGGAAGCGGCGCCCGTCCGCCGTCTCGTGCAGCGCATCGCGCGCGACGACGACCCCGCCGAAGTGCACCCCGCAATAGTCGCGCGCCACCTCGTCGTGGTTGCCCGGCACGTAGACGATCTCGGTCCCCTTGCGCGCCATCCGAAGGATCTTCTGCACCACGTCGTTGTGCGTCTGCGGCCAGTACCAGCTTCGGGCGAGCTTCCATCCGTCGAAGATATCGCCGACCAGATAGAGGCGCTGGCACTCGATGTGGCGGATGAAGTCGAGCAACAGCTCCGCCTGGCAGCCCCTGGCGCCGAGATGGATGTCGGAGATGAAGACCGTGCGATAGCGGCGCACGGCGAACTCGGCGCTCATCGGCGTCGAACCGTTCCCCTTGCGGCGCCGGGCCCTAAGCCGATTGCATGTCCCTTTTGTGACTCGCGGCCCGATCCGGCCAGCGGCCGGGTAGTCGCCAGCGAGCGGACGTGGTCTATGCGTTGACCAAAGTCCCAGGGAGACCCGTCCATGATCGACTTCGAGATTCCGGAAGACGCCAAGGCCGTTCGCGCCAGGGTGCGCCAGTGGGTGCACGACGAGTGCATTCCGGCCGAACAGCGCCTGCTGGACGGCGAGGACTACAAGACCGTCCTGAACGACCTGCGAGCCAAGGCGCGCAGCCAGGGGCTCTGGCTGCCCTTCATTCCCAAGGAGCACGGCGGGATGGGCCTAGGCCCGCTGGCCAACGCGCTGGTGCAGATGGAGCTCGGCGAGAGCCACCTGGGCGCGCTCTCGATGAACAGCCAAGGGCCGGACGACGCCACCATCCTGACCCTCCTGGCGCACGGGACGGACTATCAGAAAGAGAAGTTCCTGAAACCGCTGCTGAACGGCGAGAAGCGCGTCTGCTACTCGATGACCGAGAAGGCCGCCGGCGCCGACGCCACCGGCATGCAGACCCGCGCGGTCAAGGACGGCAACGAGAACTACATCCTGAACGGCGAGAAGTGGTTCTCGTCGGCCGCCTCGGCCGCCGACATGGCGCTCGTCATGGCGATGACCGATCCGGATGCGCCCCGCCACCAGCGTTACTCGACATTCATCGTCGAGCTGCCGAACGACGGCTATCGCATCAAGCGCGACATCCCGACCATGGCGCTCGAGGGCCCGCTGTCGCACATCATGGGCGGCGGCCACGCCGAGATCGAGATCAAGGACCTGAAGGTGCCGGCCGAGAACCTGCTCGGCGGCGAAGGCCAGGGGTTCAACATGGGCCAGCACCGCCTGGCCTATGGGCGCCTCAGGCACGGCATGCACAACGTCGCGATGGCGCAGCGAGCCCTTGACATGGCCGCCGCCCGGATCACCAACCGCTCGACCTTCGGCGCGCCGCTGCACACCCGCCAGGCGGTCCAGTTCATGATGGCCGAGTGCGCGACCCAGCTCTACATCGCCCGGCTGATGCTGCTGCACATCGCCTACAAGGCGGAGAAGGGCGCCGATCTTCGGCAGGAGAACTCGATCGCCAAGGTCTATCTGGCCAACATGGTGCACCACGTGGTCGACACCGCCATCCAGCTGCACGGCGCGCTGGGCTACAGCCGCGATACGCCGCTGGCGGCCTGGTACACCGGCATCCGCTCGCAACGGCTGGTGGACGGGCCCGACGAGGTGCACCGCTGGACGGTCGGCCGCAACGTGATCAAGGCCTACCAGCAGTACGGCACCACCGCCTCCGCCGCGGGCGG
>DATGIN010000117.1:0-5014 GCA_035295705.1 Caulobacteraceae bacterium | reverse complement strand
TCCGAACGCCCGCACGGGCACGCATATTCCATGACCGCGACGACGCGGTAGGTCTCCCCGGCGATCAGGGGCACCGGCCGTCCCGTCGCGTGGTTCGGGGCGGCATTGACGCACAAAACCAGATCGCCGGGCCCGACTGCGTCGCTCAACGCTTCCATCCCTGGAACTTACGGCAAGGGCCCGAGGGTCCTTGCGTCTCATAGGACAAGAATATGCCCAGCCCCGCGAGGGGCAAGGACCGCCTTCTCCTTGGCTAGCCTCGGAAGTCGGCGCTTTTCAGGGAAATCCTGAGCGGTTGCGCGGGCGGATTACGCTGCGCCGTCGCATGTGCACGAGCCCCGCCATATCCAACCGTCACGGCAGAGACGTCTGCCGCTCGATCCGTTCGGACGTGACGGCGCTCGCCAGCGCTTCGACCGGCTTCGCCATGTCTTTCGCCTTCACCCCCGCTTCAGCGCGCCCGTCGACAGCGCGCCGGGCGGCGAGGGCCGCTGCTCCCTTGGCCATGAGCAGCGCCCCGCTTCGGGAGGAAGGCGTCCGACATGGCGCCGCCGCTATTGTCTCCAGTCGGATACGTCTTCATTGCCCAGAGGCAAGGATGACTGCGGCAACCCGCCTATCAGCCTATCAGCCTATCTGCCTATCCGCCTACCAGCCTACCAGCAAAGTCCGCCAGTCATCCTTCCCTCTGGGCAATGCCCTTGACCTGAACCCAGCGCTCCCTCGTCCTCTCCCGCCAACGCCGAGGCGAACAGCGTCGCGACAGCGCGCGCTCCCGTTCGCCTGCCAAATTGGCCGATCGCTGGGGGCGCCCGCTTGACAACGCCCTGCGCGCGTTGACTTACCTCCGTTCAGTTGAGCCGCGGCGAAGAGAAGACCGCGGCAAGCGACCGATCGAGGAGGCGTTGATGGCGGGGTTGTGCGAAGGCCGGGTTGCGATCGTCACCGGCGGCGGCCGGGGGATCGGCCGCGAATATTGCCTGATGCTGGCGGAAGAGGGCGCGAAGGTCGTGGTCAACGACCTGGGCGGCGCGCGCGACGGAACCGGCGCCGACCTTGGGCCCGCCGACGAGGTCGTCAACGAGATCAAGGCGAAAGGCGGCGAGGCGGTCGCCAACGGCGCCGACGTATCGGACTTCGAGCAAGCGAAAGCGATGATCGACCAGGCGGTCCAGACGTTCGGCAAGCTGGACGCGCTGATCAGCAACGCCGGCATCCTGCGCGACCGCATGCTGGTCAACATGACCGAGGCCGAGTGGGACGCCGTCATCAAGGTGCACCTGAAGGGCACGTTCGCCCCGGCCCACCACGCCGCCGCCTACTGGCGCGACCGCAACAAGGCGACCGGCGAGCTGGTCGGCGGGCGCATCATCAACACCTCGTCGGTCTCGGGCATCTACGGCAACGTCGGCCAGACCAACTATGGCGCGGCCAAGATGGGCATCGCAGCCTTCACGATCATCGCCTCGCGCGAGCTCCGCCGTTACGGCGTAACGGTGAACTGCATCGCGCCCGGCGCGCTCACGCGCCTGACCGAGGACCTGGGGGGGCCGATCACCGACGAGCGACGCGAGTCCGGCGATCCCAAGTGGGTCGCGCCGATCGCGGTCTGGCTGGCCAGCGAGCATTCGGCCGATGTCACCGGGCGGGTGTTCGAGGCGAGCGGGGGCGTGCTGGCGATCGCCGAGGGGTGGCACCGCGGCCCGACGTCGAAGCCGACCAAGGACCCGCATGAGATCGGGGCCCTCGTCGCGGAGATGATGAAGAAGGCGCGCAAGAACGCCGGCATGAACGGCCAGGATTTCGATTGATGCCCTATCTCCCGGACCACGCGGCGGAGACGCCGGACAAGGCGGCCATGGTCTCGGCCGACACCGGCGACGTCGTGACGTTCAAGCAGCTGAACGACCGCTCGAACCAGCTCGCCCAGCTGCTGCGCTCGCGGGGCCTGGAGCGCGGGGATCACATCGCCGTCCTGATGGAGAACAACCTGCGCTTCTACGACCCGGTGTGGGCGGCGATGCGCTCGGGGCTCTACCTGACCACCGTCAACCGCTACCTGCCGCCGGACGAGGCCGCCTACATCATCAACGACTGTGGCGCGAAGGCGCTGCTCATCTCCTACGCCAAGCGCGAGACGGCCGAAGGGCTGAACGACCTCATTCCGAACTGCACCGTCCGCCTGATGGTCGGCGGGACCATCCCCGGCTGGGAGTCCTACGAAGACGCCATCGCCGCCATGCCGGCCGAGCCGCTGGCCGAGGAATGGATGGGCGAAACCATGCTCTACAGCTCTGGCACCACCGGCCGGCCGAAGGGCATCCTGCGCCCGCTTCCGCAGGTCACGGCGGCCGAAGGCTTCGCCATGCGCGGCATGGGCAACATCTACGGTTACAATCGCGAGACGGTCTATCTGTCGCCCGCGCCGCTCTATCACGCCGCTCCGCTGTCGTTCTGCCTCAACGTGATGGCGGCCGGCGGGACCGTGGTGATGATGGAGCGCTTCGACGCCGAGCAGGCGCTGGCGATGATCGAGAAGCACCGGGTCACCCACAGCCAGTGGGTGCCGACGATGTTCGTCCGCATGTTCAAGCTGCCGCAGTCGGTGCGGGCGAAGTACGATCTCTCGTCGCACCGTATCGCCGTGCATGCCGCCGCGCCCTGTCCCGTCGAGGTCAAGCGCGACATGATCGAGTGGTGGGGGCCGATCCTGTTCGAATACTACGCGGGCACCGAGGCGACCGGCGCGACCTTCATCACCTCTGAGGACTGGCTGAAACACCCAGGCTCGGTCGGCCGTGTCGGAGCCGGGTCGGTGCTGCACATCTGCGATGACGAAGGCGCTGAGCTGCCGCCGGGCGAAGCCGGGCTGATCTATTTCGAGCGAGAGCGGCCGACGTTCGAGTACCACAACGACCCCGAGAAGACGCGCGCTTCGCGGCATCCCGTGCACGAGAACTGGAACGCGCTCGGCGACGTCGGCTACGTCGACGACGAGGGCTATCTGTACCTCACCGACCGCAAGGCGTTCATGATCATCTCGGGCGGGGTGAACATCTATCCGCAGCAGATCGAGGACGCGCTGATAACCCATCCGAAGGTGGGGGATGTCGCGGTGTTCGGCATCCCGGATACGGAGATGGGCGAGCAGGTGAAGGCGGTGGTCGAGCCGGCGCCGGGGCTGGAGCCTTCGGACGCGCTGGCGGCCGAGCTCATGGAATTCGCGCGCGGCAAGCTGGCGCACTACATGGCGCCGCGGTCGATCGACTTCATCGAGGAGATGCCGCGGCTGCCGACCGGCAAGCTCTACAAGCGCGTCCTCCGCGACGCCTACTGGCGGCAGGACCGAAAGATCTAGCGCGAGCCAGGCTGCAAGCCCGCTTGCCGGGCGGGCGCCGAAGCGCTGTACTCGTCCCGCGCGCAAGGCGTCGGCGGGAAGGCGAGATGGCGTTCCAGATCAAGGTGAACGGGCGGACGCGCTCGGTCGACGTCGAGCCGGCGATGCCGCTGCTCTGGGTCCTCCGCGACGAGCTCGACCTCAAGGGCCCGAAGTTCGGCTGCGGCGCCGGCTTCTGCGGCGCCTGCACGGTGCACATGGACGGCCAGCCGATCCGCAGCTGCGTGACGCCGGTCTCGGACGTGGGCGCCGCCGCGATCACCACGCTCGAGGGCATCGCCGCCGATCCGGTCGGGCGCCGGGTGCAGGCGGCCTGGCTGGCGCTGGACGTGCCGCAGTGCGGCTACTGCCAGGGCGGACAGATCATGGCCGCGACGGCGCTTCTGAAGGCGACGCCCAAGCCGACCGACGCCGACATCGACGCTGCGATGCAAGGCAACCTCTGCCGCTGCGCCACGTACGTTCGCATCCGCGCGGCGATCAAGACGGCGGCCGGCATGGCGGCGGCGGACGGGAGGCGCGCATGAGCCTGGAGGCTTCCCGCCGCGCGTTCCTGCAAGCCAGCGCCGTCGGCGGCGGCATGTTGCTGATGCTCGGGATCGGCGATGCGGCGGCCGAGGTCGCGCCGGTTCTGAACGCCTACGTTCGGATCGGGCCTGACGGCATTGTCACCATCAAGGCCCCGAACCCCGAGATCGGCCAGGGCGTGAAGACCATGTTGCCTATGCTGATCGCCGAGGAGCTGGACGTCGACTGGAAGAGCGTGCGCGTCGAGCAGGCGGACTCCAATCCGGCGCTGTACGGCCGGCAATTCGCCGGCGGCAGCGCGGCGACCCCGCTGCACTACGAGCCGCTCCGCCGCGTGGGCGCGGCGGCGCGGCAGATGCTGATCGCGGCGGCGGCGAGTCAGTGGGGCGTTTCCGCCGCCGAATGCGCGACGGATGTCGGGGCCTGCCTGCACAAGGCCTCCGGCCGCAAGCTGCGCTACGGCCAGCTCGCGGCCAAGGCGGCGTTGCTGCCGGCGCCCGATCCCGACTCGCTGACGCTGAAGGATCCGAGCGCCTTCAGGATCATCGGCAAGCCGCAGATGGGCGTGGACGCGCCGAAGATCGTCGTCGGCGAGCCGCTGTTCGGGATCGACGTGACCCGGCCCGGCTTGCTGTACGCGATCTACGAGAAGTGCCCGGTGTTCGGCGGCGCGGTGAAGGGCGCGAACATGGACGAGATCCGCGCGCTGCCGGGGATCAAAGGCGCCTTCATCGTCCATGCCGTCGACGGCGCCCCGGCGCTCTCGGAAGGCGTCGCCATCGTCGCCGACAACTGGTGGCGAGCAAACCGCGCGCGGACGAAGCTCAAGGTCGACTGGGACGAGGGCGCGACCGCCAACGACGGATCGGAGGGGTTTGCCGCGCAGGCTAAGACCCTCTTCGCACAGCCGCCGCAGCTCTCGATCCGCACCGACGGCGACGTCGATGGCGCGCTCAAGTCGGCGGCCAAGGTGATCGAGGCGGACTACGCCTATCCGTTCCTCTCCCACGCCACGCTCGAGCCGCAGAACTGCACCGTCGAGGTGCGCCAGGGCGCGGTCGAGATCTGGGCCCCGACCCAGAACCCGGA
>DATGIN010000116.1:0-7908 GCA_035295705.1 Caulobacteraceae bacterium | reverse complement strand
GTGAACAGCGAGCGGGCCTGCGCGGCGAACTTCGCCCGCGCTTCGTCGGCGGCGATCCACTCCGAATGGGTCGCCGTGCGCGCGAGAATCGGGCGCGCCCACGCCGCCGGGCGGCCGCCGAGCGCGCTCGCCACCTTGGCCATCGGACGCAGGCGCTGCATCGTCCTGAATGTGCGTCTGGGCAGGTCCTCGGCCAGCACCGAAGACAGGAGCACGCTGTAGGCCTCCAGCAGACGCTGCCCGTCGACCGGGCGCACGCGCTCGATGGCGACGCCGCGGGTGGTGAGCTCGGCGACGAAGGTCTCGATCACGGCCCGCACCTGGGGGTCGAGATCGAACCCGGGCTCGTCGATCCAAAGGCCGAGCTTCAGCTCCGTCAGCTCGGCCGGCGGCGCCTTCGGCGCCAGCGGCCCCTGCTCTAGGACGGAAAGAAGCAGGCGAAGGTCCCGCGCCGAGCGCGCCATGGGCCCCACGACGTTCAAATCGCGCTCCGCCAGGGTGCCAGGTCTGGGCGGAACGTGGCCGAGCTGGCTGACCATCCCCCAGGTCGGCTTGTGCGCGAAGACGCCGCAGAAGTTGGCCGGCACGCGCAGCGAGCCGCCGATGTCGGAGCCGATCTCCAGAGCCGTCACCCGCGCCGCCAGCGCCGCCGCGGCACCGCCCGAGGATCCGCCGCACGTGCGCTCGAGGTTCCAGGGGTTGTTCGTGGTCCCGTAGAGGGCGTTGTAGGTCTGCCAGTCGCCGGCCAGCACCGGGGTGTTGGTCTTGCCCCAGATGACCGCGTCCGCCGCTTTCGCGCGGGCGACGGCGCCGGCGTCGCGCGGATGGCGGCCCAGCAGCTCCTTCAGCCCCGACGACGCCGGCATGCCCTCGACGTCGAAGGTGTCCTTGATCGTCATCGGCAGGCCAGCGAGCGGTCCCAGCGTCTCGCCTTTGGCCCGCTGCTCGTCGATCGCCCGCGCTCGCAGGCGCGCGCGCTCGAGATCGGTCGCCACGACGGCGTTGATCTCGGCATGGCAAGCGTTGTGGCGCCGCAGCACCTCTTCGAGCAGCTCTACGGCGCCGATACGCCCGGTCGCCAGCGCCTGCAGCTGGCCGGTCGCGTCGAGAGCGAGGATGTCAGCCACGCGCGAACCCCAGCACGTCCTGCATGTCGTAGCGGCCGGGGGGCTTGCCTTCGACCCAGACAGCGGCGGCGAGCGCCCCGCGAGCGAAGAGGCTCCGGTCGCGCGCCGAGTGCGCCAGCACCAAGCTCTCGTCCTCGGCGATGAAGCTGACGCTATGCTCGCCGACGAGTCCGCCGCCGCGCGCCACCGAGAAGCCGATGTGGCCGGCCGTCCGGGCGCCGGGCAGGCCGTCGCGCACCCGGTCGGCGACCTCGTCCAACGAAACCCCGCGCCCGCGCGCCGCCGCTTCCCCAAGCATCAGGGCGGTGCCCGACGGGGCGTCGACCTTACGCCGGTGGTGCGCCTCGAAGATCTCCACGTCCCAGTCGTCCGGCCCGAGCCGCGCCGCCACCTGTTCGACGACGCCCAGCAGGATGTTGATTCCGAGCGAGAAGCTGCGCGCCCGAACGATGGCGATGCGCTCGGCCGCCGCCGCGATGGCCGCCTCTTCGGCGGGGAACTCGCCGGTCGCGCCGATGATCAGCGCCGGGCCGCCGCGCTCCGCAGCGGCGCGGGCAAGCGCAGCCGAGGCCGCCAAGGTGGTGAAGTCGACCACGACATCGCTGTCGGCCAACACGGCCCCGGCGCTGGTCAGCGGCCGGCCGTCCACCGACTGCCCGGCGTGCTCAGGCAGGTCGCACAGCGAGCCGAGTTCCGCCACCGGCGATGCTTCAACGGCGGCGATGACGGCGCGGCCCATCCGCCCAAGCGCGCCCGCCACGCCGATCCTGACCGCCGAACCCTGCGCCACACGCGTTCTCCTTCAAGTCGCGCAATCGTTGTGGCGGCGGCGCTTAAGTCAATCGCCAAGCGCTAGCCCGCCAGCGTGACCACCAGCGCGCCGCGCTCGGTCGCGACCAGCGTGTGCTCGTACTGCACGGTCGGGCGGCCGGTGTCCGCGACCAGCGTCCAGCCGTCATCGCCCTCGACCGCCCAGCGCGAGCCCGTCGAAAGGAACGGCTCGATGGTGAACACCGACCCCTTCGCGATCCGCCGCTCATCCAGCGGCTCGCGCCAGGTCGGGATCTCCTTCGGCTCCTCGTGCAGGGCATCGCCGACGCCATGGCTGGCGAGGTTGCGGATCAGGCTGTAGCCGCTCCGATCGGCGAACGCCTGCACCGCTTCGCCGATGGCGCCCAGCCGTCCGCCCGCCTTCACGGCGCGCACGCCGGCCCAGAGCGCTCGGCGCCCATCGCGCATCAGCCGCGCCGTCGCCGGCCCGACAGGCGGAACGGCAAAGCTCCCGCCGGTGTCGGCGAAGACGCCGTCGAGCTCGGCCGAGACATCGATGTTCACCAAATCGCCGGCCTCGATCGCCCGCGCACCGGGGATTCCGTGCGCGATCGCCGGAAACACCGAAATGCAGGTCGCGCCCGGGAAGCCGTACGTGACTTCGGGCGCCGAGCGGGCGCCCTCCCGCTCGAGCAGCGAGCGCCCGAGCGCGTCGAGCTCGCCGGTGGTCATGCCCGGCTCGAGCGCCTTGGCCATCGCGGTCATGGTCTCCGCCACGAGTCGGCCGATGCGCTGCAGCCGCCGAAGGTCGTCGTCGTTGCCCACCGTCATGGCCGCCAACGTCGCTTGCGCCGCAGACCCGCGCAAGCGGTGGCGGCGGTTGTGGCCCAGAAACGGCCTAGGGTAGGGTGGCCTTCGCGGCGGGCGAGGTGGTTCCGTCCAGGATGAGGCGGCCGGGCTCTCGCATGAGCGACACCGAGAAACGCACCTTCACCGACGGCGAGGCGCTGGCGTTTCACCGCGAGCCGGTTCCCGGCAAGATCGGCATGGTCGCCACCAAGCCGATGGACACCCAGCGGGACTTGAGCCTCGCCTATTCGCCGGGCGTCGCGGTCCCGGTGCGCGCCATCGCCGAAGATGCGGACGCGGCCTACGACTACACCTCGAAGGGCAATTTGGTTGCGGTGATCTCCAACGGCACGGCGATCCTCGGCCTCGGCGACCTCGGCGCGCTGGCCTCCAAGCCGGTCATGGAAGGCAAGGCCGTGCTCTTCAAGCGCTTCGCAGACGTGGACTCGATCGACGTCGAGGTCGCCAGCCGCGATCCGGACGAAATCATCACCGTCGTCAAGAATATCGGCCTGACCTATGGCGGCATCAATCTCGAGGACATCAAGAGCCCCGAGTGTTTCCGCATCGAGAGCGAGCTGCAGGAGCTGCTCGACATCCCGGTCTTCCACGACGACCAGCACGGCACGGCCATCATCTCGGCCGCCGGCCTGATCAACGCCTGCCGCATCACGGGCCGCAAGCTCGCCGACATCAAGCTCGTGCTGAATGGCGCCGGCGCCGCCGGCATTGCCTCGCTGGACTTGGTCAAGGCGATGGGGGTCAAGGCGGAGAACTGCATCGCCGTCGATTCCAAGGGGGTGATCTGGCGCGGGCGCACCGAGTCGATGAACCAGTGGAAGTCGGCGCATGCGGTCGAGACCGACGCGCGCACGCTCGCCGACGCCATGAAGGGCGCCGACGTCTTCTTCGGGCTCTCGGTCAAGGGCGCGGTGACGCCGGCGATGGTCAAGTCGATGGCGGCCAGGCCGATCATCTTCGCGATGGCCAATCCCGACCCGGAGATCACCCCCGAGGAGGCGCTTGCGGTCCGCCCCGACGCGATCATCGCGACCGGCCGCTCTGACTATCCGAACCAGGTCAACAACGTCCTCGGCTTCCCCTACATCTTCCGCGGCGCCCTCGACGTTCGCGCCCGACGCGTGAACCACGAGATGAAGATCGCCTGCGCCCAGGCGCTCGCCGAGCTGGCGCGCGAGGACGTGCCGGACGAGGTCGCCGCCGCCTACCATGGCCAGACGCTGAAGTTCGGACCCGAGTACATCATCCCAACGCCGTTCGATCCGCGGCTCATCTGGTACGTGCCGCCGTTCATCGCCCAGGCCGCGATGGCGTCAGGGGTGGCGCGCAAGCCGATCGAGGACATGGACGCCTATCGCCAGCGGCTAGCCCAGCGGCTCGATCCGTCGGCGAGCTTCCTGCAAAAGATCTCCGGCGCCGTGCAGCAGGCGAGCAAGAAGCGGATCGTGTTCGCCGAGGGCGAGGAGACCAGCGTCATCCGCGCCGCCTACGCCTTCCAGAGCGGCGGGCTCGGGCAGGCGATCCTGGTCGGGCGCGAGGAGCTGGTGCACCAGAACATGCGCCTGGCCGGCCTCGATCCGGACGAGAGCGGCCTCGAGATCGTCAACGCGCGGCTTTCGCACCGCAACGCCGAATACGTCGCCTTCCTCTACGAGCGGCTGCAGCGCGAGGGTTATCTGATCCGCGACGTCCAGCGGCTCATCAACCAGGATCGCAACTCCTTCGCAGCCTCGATGGTGGCGCTCGGCCACGCCGACGGCCTGGTCACCGGCGTGACGCGAAGCTTCGACCAGGCGCTGGAAGAGGTCATGCGCGCCGTCGATCCTGCCCCCGGCGGCCGGGTGATCGGCATGTCGATCGTGCTCGCCAAGGGCCACACGCTGTTTGTCGCCGACACCAACGTCACCGAGATGCCCGAGGCCGAGGATCTGGTGGAGATCGCCTGCGAGGCGGCGCGCGCGGTGCGCGACCTCGGCTTCACGCCAAAGCTCGCCTTCATCTCCTACTCGGCGTTCGGCAATCCGATGGGCGAGCGGGCCGAAAAGGTGCGCGCTGCGGTCGCCATGCTCGACGAGATGGGCGTCGATTTCGAGTACGAGGGCGAGATGCCGCCGGATCTGGCGCTGGAGCCGGAGCGGCGCGCCAACTTCCCCTTCATGCGGCTCTCCGGCGCAGCCAACGTGCTGATCATGCCGGCCATCCACTCGGCCTCCATATCGACCAAGCTGGTGCAGTCGCTGGGCGGGGCGACCGTGGTCGGGCCGGTCCTGCTCGGCCTCTCGAAGTCGGTCCAGATCTGCCCGCTATCGGCCTCGGTCTCCAAGATCCTGCAGATGGCGACCATGGCGGCGTACGAGCGCGCGCACGTGAACGGGAAGTAAGGGCGGCAAGCCCCGCGCTCGCGGCCCCGCCGCACCCCTAACAATCACCGATCGCAGCGCCGCAGCTTGGCCGCGGGAACAAGCGGGGCGCGTCATCTGTTTACGCGTGGGGCGGCGGGACGAGGGCTGCCTCTGCCTGCCGGACCGCCCCGGACACTGTCGCCGCGGGGCCAATGGAGGCAAATCCGAAGATGATCCAGGTAACGAGGGGCGTCGAACGTCTGTCGGTTCTCGGCGTGGCGATCTTGGGCGGGCTTAGTCTCAGCGCCTGCGCCACCAAAGAGTATGTCGACCAGCGGATCGACGAGGTGAACACGCACATCTCCGCCGTGGACGCCAAGGCGACGGCCGCTGACCAGAAGGCGGACCAGGCCCTCAGCGCCGCGCAGTCCGCGCAGGCCGGCGTGGCGCAAGCGAACCAGCGCATCGATTCGCTCACGGCGACGGTGAACAGCCTCCAGCAGGCGCCGCCGCCCAGGTCGCCGCGCGGCTGACGACGTCTAGGCGAAGCCTCCCGGCCCCGGCCGCCGGGCTTCGCTCGGCACCTTTTGTAGAGTAGCTTGACCATGCCTTGTCCTTCACGAACGGCGCTGATCTCCCTGGCGCTAGGGCTCGCGCTAGGCCTTCCCGCGCCCCTGGCGGCCGCGGCCCAACAACAACCAACCGAGGATAGGGGAGCGCTCGACGCGCCGCCCGACGCTCCGGCCCCCACCTATCCCTGGGCCGACGCTTCCCGATTGGATCCGGCGCCTCTGCTTGTCCCGAGCGAGCCGCAGGGTCGCGCGCCGTCCGGCGTCGCCGGCAAGCTGGCCGGATGGGTCGCCGCCACGGACGACAATCGCGCCCTCCCATTCCTGATCGTCGACAAGCTCGCGGCGCGCATCTTCGCCTTCGACGCGAGCGGGCAGTTCCTGGGCTCCGCGCCGGTGCTGGTCGGGCTCGCGCGTGGCGACGACTCGGCGCCCGGCATCGGCAAGCTCAAGCTTTCGCAGATCAGCGACGACCAGCGAACGACGCCGGCCGGCCGGTTCGTGGCGTCATTCGGCAATTCGGTCCACGGTACGATGCTGTGGGTCGACCTGCCCGACTCCATCTCTCTGCACCCGGTGATGAGCGTGAATGCGGGTGAGCACCGTCTCAGGCGCATCCAGTCGGCGGATCCGAGCGAGCACCGGATCAGCTACGGCTGCATCAATGTGCCGAAGGCGTTCTACGACGGCGTCGTGCTGCCGGCGCTGGATGGAGGCAGCGCCGTGGTTTACGTCCTGCCGGACACCAAGACGGTCGAGGACGTCTTTCCCGCCTTCGGCGCCGCGCTCGATGGCGGCCGCGAGCAGCAGGTGAGCAGCGCCGACGTCCTGGCGTACGCGCCGCTCGGAGTGGGCGACCCGGCGCGCTAGTCCGGCCACGCCAGGCGGGCGCGGGCGCGGCGCACGCGCCGCTCGGCGATCGGTGTTGCGATGATCTCGTTCGAGGCCTGCGCGGCCTCCAGCTCCTCGACCAGGCGCTGGGCGACGATGCTCTCCTCGCCGGGGTGCAGGTTGCACGGGTCCATCAGGAAGTAGCCCCGCTCGATCTCGTGGTCGCGCACGATCACCGGGCGGCGGCCGGAGGCCAGCCGGCGCGCGAGGTCCCAGGCGGTGATGTGCGCGGCCTCGGGCTCGATCGCCACCTGCAGACGGTCCAGCGGGTTGTCCGTCGGGTCCGGAACGACCGCTGCGCTCACCCCGGGACGCCCCGCGAGGGCCTGCCGCCAGAGGTCCAGCGCCCCGGCCTCGCGCGCACGGACCGCTGCATGGTCGCGCCGCTCCCAGGCTTCCAGCGCCGCGATGGTCCCGGCGATGCCCTCCTTGCCGACCTTCATGCCGCGGCCGATGCCGCCGTTCTGCAGGTAGGCGGCTCGAACGAGGTCCAGCCGGCCGGCGACGATGCCGGCGGTCGGCCCGCCCAGGAACTTGTGTGAGGAGTAGAGCGCGAGATCGGCGCCCGCGGCCAGGAATCCGCGCAGGTCGTATTCCGAGGCGGCGTCGACGATCACCGGCACGCCCTTCGCGTGCGCGATCTCGGCGAACGTCGGCAGCGGCAGCATGCCGTACTGCACGGTGTGGTGCGAGACGACATAGACCGCCGCCGCCGCGCGCTCCGTTATGGCGCCGGCCAGCTGATAGGCGTGGGCGGACGTCGCCTGGCCGACCGGAACCACGCGCGCCCCGGCCAGCCGGATGGCCTGCTCGACTGGCGCGCCATAGTTGACCATGTGGCCGGCCAGGATGACCGCCTCGCTCTTCACGCCGCTCGCATCGGGCAGCCGCTCGATGGCGGCGAGGTCGCATCCGGTCATGGCGGCGGCGACGCCCAGCGTAATGCCGGCGCTGCATGAGGCGGTGACGAACCCGGCCTCGGCCTGGCAGAGCCGCGCGATCGCCGCGGAGGCCTTGCGCTGCAGGTCATCGATCTCGACGAACTCGCCGAGGATGGCGCTGACGGCCTCGACGGCCTCCGGCACCACGATCGAGGCGCCGAGCGCGGTCATCGTGCCCGAGACGTTGATCACCGGACGCACGCCCAGCCGCGTGCGGATGTCGGCGGCGCTCATGGTCGGGAACACTCCTCCGGCGGGTGGGCGATTCCCGAACCTTTTGCCCAGACGGCGTTCGAATGAAAGCCTCGGGCCGGTCTCCACCGCTTGCTCCGGCTTGACGGCGACGCTGGCAAACGGCAAAGACGCCGCCCCTTTGAAAACCGGACGAACTTCAGAA
>DATGIN010000115.1:0-13550 GCA_035295705.1 Caulobacteraceae bacterium | reverse complement strand
ATCGGCGTGTTTGATTCGGGCGTCGGCGGGCTGACCGTGCACCATGCCCTGGTCGACCGGCTGAAGACCGCCGACTTCGTCTTCCTCGCAGATCAGGCCAACATGCCCTACGGCGGGCGGCCCGGCGAAGAGATCGTCACCATGACCCGCGCAGGCTGCGAGCGGCTGTTCGACGAGGGTTGCGACCTCGTCGTGCTGGCCTGCAACACCGCCGCCTCCATCGCCCTGCGACGCCTGCAGCAGACCTGGCTGCCGGGCTACCGCGAGAAACTGGGGCGCGCCGTGAACGTGCTAGGGCTGATCGTGCCGACGATCGAAGCCGCGACCGGCCTGCCCTGGGCCTACGAGACGAGCGTGCTCGACGGCGAGAAGGCGGAAAAGCTCGACGTGCTTGGCATCTTCTCCACCCCGGCGACGGCGGCCAGCCGCGTCTACGAGATCGAGATCGACAAGCGAAAGCCGGACCTGGCGGTCTTCTCCGAAGGGTGCCCGGACCTCGCCCGGATGATCGAGGCCGGCGCCTCGACCGCCGAGCTCTCCAGCGCGGTCGCCGCGCACGCCAAGGCGCTCAGCCTACGAATCGGCCGCCCTCCCGACCGCGCGGTGCTGGGCTGCACCCACTACGAGATCATCGCCGATCTGTTCCGCGCCGTCCTGCCGGCGGGGACGCCGCTGATCCACCAGCCCGGCGCGACCGCCGAGGCGGTGGAGCGCTACCTGGCGCGGCATCCTGAGTACGACCCGGGCCACGCGGGCGTACGCCGCTTCTTGACCAGCGGGCGTCCGGGCCAGCAGAACGGGCTGGTGGAAGCCTTCTGGGGCGGGCCGCTCCACTTCGAGGCCGCCTGATCCCGAGCCAGAGGAGCCAAAGGGGCATGCAGGGCGTTCTTGCCGCCGCGTCGATCGCCATCGGCGGGGCAGTGGCGCTGGCGACGCCGGCGGCGGCGACGGTGGTCGACTCACAGCCGAACGGGTTCGAGGTGCGCGAGACGGCGCAGATCGCCGCCTCGCCGGAAAAGGTGTTCGCGGCGATCGGCCAGGTCGGCCAGTGGTGGCAAGCCGAACACACCTACTCGCACGACGCCCGCAACCTTACGCTCGACCTGCGCGTCGGCGGCTGCGATTGCGAGCGGTTGCCGGGCGGCGGCCAGGTAGCGCACATGATCGTCGACATGGTGGTCCCGAACCGGCTGGTGCGTTTCGCCGCCGCGCTGGGACCGCTCGCCTCGACGGGGGGCGCCGGCCATCTCGCGATCGCGCTCGCGCCCAAGGACGGCGGGACCGAGCTTGATCTTACCTACGACTTCGGCGGCTACGCCAAAGGCGGCTTCGGGCAGTGGGCCGCGCCGGTGGACGGCGTCCTCGGCGAGCAGGTGGCGCGGCTGAAGCGCTACGTCGAGACCGGCAAGCCGGACTAACGGCGCACGAATTCGAGGAAGACGGGCGGCGTGTCGCCGAGCGCCTTCGCCTCGTAGCGGGTGCGCAGATGATCCGCAGGCGCCATGCGCCAATCGGCCGCGCGCGCGGCCGTCCACGACCATGCGGGGCTCTTCAGCAGGCGTTCCAGGGTCCAGCCGGCGTAGTCCCGCCAGTCGGTCGCGAAACGAAGGCGCCCGCCCGGCCGCATCACCCGCGCGAGCTCGGCGATGAAGCTCGTCTGCAGGAGCCGCCGCTTGTGATGGCGGGCCTTGGGCCAGGGATCCGGGAAGAGGATGAAGACACGATCGAGGCTCGCGTCCGGCAGCCGCGCGACGAGGTCGCGCGCGTCGCCCTGACAGACCCGCACGTTCGTCAATGCCAGCGCCTCGACGTGACGGACCAGGCTCGCCACGCCGTTCACGAACGGCTCGACGCCGAGGATGAGACACTCCGGGCGGCGTTCCGCCTGGCCGGCGAGGTGTTCGCCGCCGCCAAAGCCGATCTCGAGCCAGACCTCTGTCGCGTCCGGCTTGAGCGCGCGCGGATCGAACCGTCCCGGCGGCGTCGCAAGCCTGGGCAGCAGCGCCGCAACCCTTGCGGCGGATGCGGCCGTCAAGGTCCGTCCCTTTACCCGCCCGTAGGTGCGCGGCGGCCGGTCATGCATGGCCGTCGCGCGCCGTTCGCTTGCGCAGCGCCGCCACCGCCCGCGGCGCGTGCGCAGAGGCGAAGACCGCGGCGATCAGCGAGCCGAGCAGCATCAGCACGAACGGTCCCTCGCCCCAGCGGTCGAACGCGGTCGGCGGCAGCGCCGGCGGCAACAGGGCGTCGATGACCCCCGCGCGCCCTTGCGGCAGGCGCAGGCGCGCCGGCGAGCGGCCGTAGGCGTCCACCACCGCCGAGACGCCGGTGGGCGTGGCGCGCACCATCGGCAAGCCCTCTTCGATGGCGCGATAGCTGGCGAGGTTCAGGTGTTGGATCGGGCCGTAGGTGCCGCCAAACCAGGCATCGTCCGAGACGTTCACGATCCAGGCCGGGCGGACGCCGGAGGCGATCGCCCCGGAGCGGGTGAAGCCCGGGTAGAGCGCCTCGTAGCAGATCAGCGGCTGCACCGGCGGCGCGCCGTCGAGCTCGATCGCCCGCGGCGGCGGCCCGTGGCTGAAGCCGTCGCCCACATGCACGATCTCCTCGATGTGCAGCGGCCGGACGTAGCGGGCGAGCGGCATGTATTCGCCGAACGGCACCAGCCGGTACTTGTCGTAGCGCGCGAGGGGCTGGAGCCCGCCCGGATCGTTGCGGATGGCGAGCAGGCTGTTGAAGTAGACCAGCCCTTCGGGGGCATAGGCGCCCGCAGGCGCGACGGCGGAGCGGTAACCGCCGGTGATGAGGATCTGGCCGGGCTTCAGCGCCGCGGTGATCGCGTCCCGGGTCCAGGTCCCCGGCGCAAGGTAGCTGTCGAACTCGCCCGGGATGGCGCGCTCGGGCCAGACGACGATGTCCGGCGCTCTCTGCGCTGGCCGCGTGGTGAGATCGAGCAGGGCGTGCACCGTGGCGGCGTACGACGCGGCGTCATAGCGCGCGACCTCCGGCAGGTTGGCCTGCACGATGCGTACGAGCGGCGCGCGCGGATCCGGCGCCGCCGGGCTCGCCAGGCGCGCCTGCCCGAAGAGCCAGAGGCCGCCCAGCGCAAGGCCCGCCGCGATGCAGGCAAGGCCGCCGCGGAGCGGACCGCGCTCGTCGACCAGCAGGGCCGCTGCAGATGCGGCCGCGAGCGTGATCCAGCTCAAGCCATAGGCGCCGACCAGCGCCGCGCCCTGCGAGAGCGGCGAGCCCGCCGGCCAGCTCTCGCCGGCGAGGTCCCACGGAAAGCCCGTCAGCAGGTTGCCGCGCAGCCACTCGACGGCCGCGAACACCCCGGCGAAGACGAGCACGCGAAGCACGCCGCGTGCCGCGGCCAGACGGTAAAGCAGGGCCCCGCACGCCCAGAAGAGGGCGAAGCCGGCGGCGATGAGCGCCACCGCGAAGGGCGCCATCCAGCCCTGTTCGGCGGCGTCCACCTGGAACGCCTCTGATATCCACCAGGTCGAGACCGCGAAGAAGCCGACGCCCGCAACCCAGCCGCGCCAGAACGCACTCTTGAGCGGCCGGCGCGGATCGGCGCGCTCGACCAGCGCCATGAGCAGGGCGAACCCCAAAAGACCCGGCAAGAGCCGGAAGGGTGGAAAGGCGAGAGCGACCCCAAGGCCGGCGATGAGCGCTAGGCCGACGACGATTGCGCCTCGCCACCGGCCCCGCGCGGTCGGCTCAGCCGCCATCGCTTGCCGGTTCTGCCGGCTCCGGCGCCGGCCGCGGCCGCACGCGCAGCCGCTTGACGCGCCTCGGATCGGCGTCGGTGATCTCGAACTCGAAGCCCGCCGGGTGCGCGATCGCCTCGCCGCGCTGCGGCACCCGGCCAGCCAGCGCGCTCACCAGCCCGCCGACGGTGTCGATGTCCTCGTCGTCGAGCTCCTCCGGCACCAGCGGCTGGCCGAGCGCCTTCTCGAGATCTTCGAGCGCGGCGCGTCCGTCGGCTTCGATGAGGCCGCCGGGGCGGGCTACGACCCGCGCGGCCACCGCTTCGTCGTGCTCGTCGTCGATCTCGCCCACGACGGCTTCGAGCAGGTCCTCGAGCGTCACCAATCCGTCCGTCCCGCCGAACTCGTCGATGATCAGCGCCATGTGCGTGCGGCTCGCCTGCATCTTGCGCAACAGGTCCGCCGCGCGCATCGAGCCGGGCGCGTAGAGCACCTCGCGGCGCAGACGCCGCAGCACCGGCTCGTCGTCCGCCGGGCGGATGGCCTCGTCGATCAGCATCTTGAACACGTCCTTGACGTGCACCTGGCCGACCGGGTCGTCGAGGGTCTCGCGATAGATCGGCATGCGGGTGTGCTCGGCCTCGAGAAAGCGGGCGAGCAGCTCGCGAAACGGGGTCTTGATCTCGACCGCGACGATGTCCGCGCGCGGCGTCATCACGTCGCCGACGATGAGGGTCGAGAAAGCCTGCGCCTGGTCGACGAGCTCGGTCGATCCGGCCGGCGCGGGCGGCGGCTCGGGCCGCCGGCCGCGCCGCAAGCGGCGGAAGAAGGCGCGCAGCGCGCGGCTGGCCGTGGGTTGGGCGTCAGGCGCCACGCACGGGCTCCGCGCCTTCGACCGCATAGGGGTCGGGCACGCCAAGCGAGGCCAGAATGCGTCGCTCCAGGGCTTCCATCCGCTCTGCGTCCGCCGCCGCTTCGTGGTCGAATCCCGCCAGATGCAGCACGCCGTGCACGACGAGATGCTGCAGGTGGCCGGCCAGCGGCTTGCCTTGCGCCTCGGCCTCGGCCGCGCAGACGCCGAACGCCAGCGCGAGATCGCCCAGCCGCCCGTCGCTTGAGCGGCCGGCCGGGAACGACAGGACATTGGTCGGCTTGTCCTGGCCGCGGAACCGGGCGTTCAGGCTCTTCACCTCGGCGTCGGTCGTAAGGCGGATCGCGATGTCGCCGTGCGCCTGCGGCCACGTGGCCAGGGTCGCCGACGCCGCGGCGAGCGCGAGCGCGCCGGCCTGCGGAAGCGCCCGGCGCCAGGCCGGATCGCCGACGATGACCTCGATCATGGCTGCGGCCCCCGGGCCTCGGCTTCGTAGGCCCTGACGATGCGCTCGACCAGGGGATGACGAACGACATCCGCCGAAGAGAAGTTGGCGACCGCAACGCCCTCGACGCCGTCCAGCAGGCTGATCGCATGGATCAGGCCGCTGTCGTCGCGGTTGACGAGGTCGATCTGGCTCGGGTCTCCGGTCACCGCCATGCGCGCGCCCTCGCCGAGGCGGGTCAGGACCATCTTCATCTGCAGGCGCGTCGCGTTCTGCGCCTCGTCCACGATGACAAAGGCGTGGCTGAGCGTGCGCCCGCGCATGAACGCGATCGGGGCGACCTCGATCTCGCCGCGGTCGCGGCGGCGGCGCAGCGGCTCGGCCCCCAGGATGTCGCCCAGCGCCTCCCAGACCGGCGCCATGTACGGATCGACCTTCTCGGTCAGGTCGCCGGGCAGAAATCCCAGCCGCTCGCCGGCCTCGACGGCGGGGCGGGCCACGACTAGGCGGTCGACGGCGCCGGACAACAGCAGCGACGCGCCGTGCGCGACCGCCAGAAAGGTCTTGCCGGTGCCGGCCGGACCGGCGGCGAACACCAGGTCGTTCCGCTGCAAGAGATCGAGGTAGCGCGCCTGCGCCGCGGTCTTCGGCTGCACGGCGCTGCGGCGGCCCAGCGGGACCATGCTCGCCCCGGCGTGCGCCTCGCCCGCGCGGGCGGCTGCCGTCGCCACGCGGACATCGGCCTCCGAGACCTCGGCGCCGCGGTCGGCGCGCTCGGCGATCGACTTCACGGCGCGCTTGGCGGCGGCGCGCGCGCGCGCATTCCCTGCCAGCGAAACGCCGCCGCCCGGCGTTTCAACCAGGACGTGGAAGGCATCCTCGATCAGCGCGGCGTGACGGCTATTGGGGCCAGACACCGCGCGCAGACCGGCGTCCGACAGCGGGACGAATTCGCGTGACTCGGGGCTCAAGCGGGCTCCGCCAGCTTGGCGGAAACCAGCGCTCCGCCCAGGCTGTTCGACTGCGCGGCGGCGATGGCGACCGGCAGGACGTGGCCGACGGCGGTCGGCGGCGCCGTCGCGTGCACCGCCTGCAAATAGGGGCTGCGGCCGACCAGCTGGCCGGGGTGACGGCCGGGCTTTTCGAACAGCACCGGGAGCGTCCGCCCGACGCAGGCCGCATTGAACGCCGCCTGCTGATCGCCGAGCAGCGCCTGCAGGCGCTGCAGCCGCTCGTTCTTCGCCGCTTCGGCCACCTGCCCGGGCAAAGCGGCGCCCGGCGTCCCCGGCCGCCGGGAGTACTTGAACGAAAACGCGCTCGCGTAGCGGGCTTCGCGCACGAGCTCCAGCGTCGCCTCGAAGTCGCGCTCACTCTCGCCGGGAAAGCCGACGATGAAGTCTCCGGAAAGCGCGATGTCGGGGCGGGCGGCGCGGACCCGCTCGACGACGCGCAGGTACTCGGCGGCCGTGTAGCCGCGGTTCATGGCCCGCAGCACCTTGTCGGAGCCGGCCTGCGCCGGGAGATGCAGGTACGGCATCATCGCCTCGACCTCGCCGTGGGCGGCGATCAGGTCGTCGTCCATGTCGCAAGGATGGCTGGTCGTGTAGCGGATGCGGGCCAACCCCTCGATGCGCCCCAGCCGGCGGATCAGCGCGCCGAGGCCGCCCTGGTAGGCGTTCACGTTCTGCCCGAGCAGGGTGATCTCGCGCACGCCCGACGCCACGAGCCGCTCGGCTTCCGCCACGATGGCCGCCGTCGGGCGCGAGTACTCCGGCCCGCGCGTGTAGGGCACGACGCAGAACGTACAGAACTTGTCGCAGCCCTCCTGCACGGTGAGAAAGGCGGTCAACCCCGCCAGCCGCGCCTGCGGCAGCTGGTCGAACTTGGCTTCGGGCTCGAAGTCCGCCGCCAGACGCTCGCCGGTGCTCCGGTGGGCGCGGGCGATCAGCTCCGGGAGCTTGTGATAGGCCTGCGGCCCGACCACCAGGTCGACCGCCGGCTGGCGGGCCATGATCTCGGCGCCCTCGGCCTGGGCGACGCAACCGGCCACCGCGATGGTCATCGCCTCGCCGTTCTCCAGCCTGGCCGCCTTCAGCCGCTTCAACTGCCCAAGCTCGGAGTAGACCTTCTCGGTCGCCTTCTCGCGGATGTGGCAGGTGTTCAGGACCACGAGGTCGGCGTCGGCCGCCGCTGTCGTCGTGCGGTAGCCGAGCGGGCGCAACAGGTCGGCCATCCGCTCGCTGTCATAGACGTTCATCTGACAGCCGTAGGTCTTGATGTAGAGGCGCTTTTCGCGGGCCATTGGCGGGTTATGGGAGGGCGGCATGCGCTCGCGCAAGCACGCCTTTCAGCCCTCGCCCTCGTCGACCGGCACGCCGTAGAGCTCGAGCCGGTGATCGACCAGCCGGTAGCCAAGGCGCTTTGCGATCGCCGCCTGCAGCGCCTCGATCTGCTCGTCGACGAACTCGACCACCCGCCCGGTCTTCATGTCGATCAGGTGGTCGTGGTGGATCTCCGGGATCTCTTCGTAGCGCGAGCGGCCGCCGTGGAAGTCGTGGCGCGCGATGATGCCGGCCTCCTCGAACAGGCGGACGGTCCGATAGACGGTGGCGATCGAGATGTGCGGGTCGAGCTCGTGGGCGCGGCGGTAGAGCTCCTCGACGTCGGGGTGGTCGTGCGCGGCCGAGAGCACGCGCGCGACGATGCGGCGCTGTTCGGTCATGCGCATCCCCTTCTCGACGCAGAGCTTTTCGATCTTGTCCACGCGTGCGACCCGGCCCTCGGCTGACGCAAAGGATAGGCTCAAGCGGCCGGCCTGTTAAGATCGCGGGCCAGCACGAGCGCGTGGGCGGCGCCGTCGGCGCGGCGGTAGTAGGCCTCGCGCCGTCCGACCGGCGCGAATCCGGCGCCTTCGTAGAGCGCAAGCGCTGCAGCGTTGTCGGCCGCGACCTCGAGGAAGAGGCGCATCGCCCCGGCTGCGACCGCGCGGGCCGCGACCGCCTCCACCAGCGCGGCGCCCAGGCCCTGCCGGCGCCGGCTCGGCGCCACCGCCAGCGTCAGGAGCTCCGCCTCGCCCGCGACCGCTCGGCCGAGCGCGAAGCCGGCGACCTCCGCCCCGTGGCGGACGATCAGCCCGAAGACGCCCGGGCTGGCCAGGAGCGCTGCGATATCCGCCGCGCTCCAGGGGGTATCGAAGCTCAGGGCGTGCGCGGCCGCCATGGCTGGCGCGTCGGTCGGGCCGGCGAGATCCAGCTTCAAGCGGCGCTCGGTCGGGCGTCCGGCGCCCGCAGATAGAGCGGCCGCGGCGGCGCGATCGGCTCCGGCGTCTCGGCGGCCAGGCGGGCGACGACGGCGATGTCCGGCGCGGCGCGGACTACGATCCGGGCGCCGGTCGCGGCCGGGGCCAGCGCCTCCGCGCCCGATCCGACCAGCGCGAAGGGTCGGCCGCCGGCGAGCTCGGCCAGCCTTGCTGCGGCGATCTCGGCGGGAAGGCAGTCGGGACTCATCAGCGGCCGGCCATGGCTGAACAGCTGCAGATAGACCTGCTCGCGCGGCCCGGCGACGGCCGCGGCGACGAGGTCGTCCGGCTCGCCGGCCGCGAGCGCCTCCAGCACGCCGACGCCCGCCACTGGGCGGCCCAGCGCCAGGCCGAGGCCCTTGGCGAACGCCAGCCCCACCCGCACGCCGGTGAACGAGCCCGGTCCGACCGTCACCGCGATGCGATCGAACGCGGACGGCTCCGTGTCCGCCTCCGCCAGCACCGCGGCCACGAGGCCGCCCAAGCGCTCCTGGTGGCCGCGCTGCATGGGCTCAGAGCACGCTGCGCGCACGGCGCCGTCCTCCCAGAGCGCGGCGGCGCAGACGTCGAGGCAGGTGTCGATCGCAAGGACGATCATGGGGCGGACAAGGCGGGGGGCGTTGGCGGGGTCCAGATGATCGCCTTGATATAGGCGACGCGGCCGACCACCGAGACCGGCGGCATCTCTTCGGAATCCCAGCCGGGAACGGCGAACTGATAGGTCACCGCGCCCTCGCCGGGGCGAGCGCAGATGACGGTGTTGGCGTCGCGCTCGACCCCGACTTCGCACTCGGACAGATCCATGTGCGCCCGCCGCCAGGGCAGCCCCAGCTGCTCGCCGTGCGGGCCGATCACGGGACCGCCAAGCGCGCGGACGCTGCCGATCATCGGATCGTCGGTTCCAGGCGCGTTCGCCGCGCCGTCGTCGATCTCCAGCAGCTGCACGCCGCCCTGGGCGACAGCGATCGCCGCGGTCGTCTCGTCGGGAGAGATGCGCACCGTCTCCTCACGCACCTCGGCGCGCGGGAAGAGATCGCGGATGCGCGGCGCTTCAAAGTAGGTGGTCGAGCGGATCGGGCCGATCCCCCAGGCGCCGACGTGCAAGGGGCCCGACAGGTAGGGCGTCGCCTTGGGCGCGGGAGGCTCCTTTTGCGGCGCCGGCGCGCAAGCCGCCGCGAGGGCGCAGCCGGCCAGAACGACCGCGAGCGGACGGTGCATGCGCCAAGGCCGTAGACGATCCGCCGGCCGGCTTCAAACGTGCGCGTGGGGCCGCTTGCTACTGCAGCGTCTGCTCGACGCGCGTCACTTCCGGCACGTAGTGCTTGAGCATGTTCTCGACGCCGGCGCGCAGCGTCGCCGCCGACGAGGGACAGCCCGAGCAGGCGCCGCGCATGTTCAGGAACACGACCCCCGTCTCGGTCTCGAAGCGTTGGAAGGTGATGTCGCCCCCGTCCTGGGCGACCGCCGGCCGGATGCGGGTGTCCAAGAGCTCCTTGATCTCGGCCACGATCTGCGCGGCGTCGCCTTCGTAGACGCTCGCGTCGTGTCCTTCCTCGGCCGTGTCGAGCAGCAGCGGCCGACCGCCGGTGAAGTGATCCATGATCGCGGCCAGCACCGGCGGCTTGAGCTGCATCCACTCGCGTCCGCCGCCCGAGCGGGTCACGGTCAGGAAGTCCGGCCCGAAGAAGACACGGGTCACGTCGCCGAGCGCGAACAGCTCGGCGGCCAGCGGCGAGGCCAGCGCCTGGTCGGCGTCGCGAAACTCCCGCGTGCCCTCGCCGAGCACCTCCCGTCCGGGAAGGAACTTCAGCACGTCGGGGTTGGGGGTGGATTCGGTCTGGATGAACATGGCCTGGCTTCTATAACGCCTCCGTTGGCCTCAGATGGCCGCTCCGCACGGCCTCTGCAAGCGGCTCAGTGGCCCATGCCGCGCATCGGCGCGGCGGAACCGAGCGCGATGCGGGCGCTGATGCGGAACTTGGCGCTGACGGTTCCCGCCCGCCGGAAGACCAGCGTGATCAGCTGCTGGCGGCCGTCGCGCAGCGGTTCCTTCAGCCCGGTCAGCATCAGGTGGTAGCCGTTCGGCTGGAACTCGACCTTTCCATGCGCCGGGATGGCGACCGGGGCCGCCGTCGTCATCATGCTCACGCCGCGCATGATCGTGCTCTTGTGGATCTCGACGCTGGCCGCGCATGCGCAGCGCGCGGAGACGAGGGCGTCCGGCTGTGCGCCGCCGTTGGCGATGACCATGTAGGCGGCGCTGTTCGGCGAACCGGGGATCGAGGCGCGCACGATGCGGCTGGCGATGGTGATGTCGCCCTTCTGCACCTGGTGTGGGTCGGCGCCCGCCGCCCCGCCTGCGCCGAACAGGACGATGGCCGCGGCGACCAGCGCGCGCTTGCCCAACGAAGCTTTGGTCATCTCGCGCCCACTCTACGCCCCGGGGCGCCAGAAACCCACCAGCGCCATGGTCTCCGCGAGGGTCGGCGCGGCCAGGCTGCGGGCTTTTTCGGCGCCGGCGGCCAAAATCCGGTCAACCTCGGCGGGATCGGCCGCAAAGCCGCGCATCGCTTCCGCCATCGGCTTCAGCGTCTCGACGATCAGCTCGGCCAGCCTGGGCTTGAACGACTGCCCGAAGCCCTGGCCGGCGTACTCCGCCAGCACTTCGCTCTTCGATCGGTCGGCGAACGCCGCGTAGAGGCCGACGAGGTTGTCCGCCTCCGGGCGCGCCTCCAGCGCCGCAACGGTGTCCGGCAACGGTTCCGGATCGGTGCGCGCCTTGCGGATCTTGCCCACGATGGCGTCCGCATCGTCGTCGAGATTGATCCGCGACTGGTCTGAGGGGTCCGACTTCGACATCTTCACCCGCCCATCGCGCAGCGACATCACCCGCGCGCCGGGGCCCTCGACCAGCGCCGCCGGCAACGGGAAGAAGCCGGGCGCGTCGAAGTCGTGATTGAACTTCTGCGCGATGTCGCGGCTGAGCTCGAGATGCTGGCGCTGGTCTTCGCCGACCGGCACGTGGGTCGCCTTGTAGAGCAGGATGTCGGCGGCCTGCAGCACGGGGTAGGCATAGAGGCCGACGCTCTCCCGCTCGCGGTGCTTGCCCGACTTCTCCTTGAACTGGGTCATGCGGTCGAGCCAGCCGACGCGGGCCACGCACTCGAGGATCCAGGCGAGCTCGGCGTGCGCCGGCACGGCCGATTGCGGGAAGATCGTGGAGACGTCGGGATCGACGCCGGCCGCCATGTAGGCGGCGGCGATCGCGCGCGTCTGCTCGGTGAGGCGCTTCGGGTCCTGCCAGGCGGTTATCGCGTGCAGGTCGACGACGCAGAACAGGCACTGCATCCGGTGCTGCAGGGCGACGAACTTCTTCAGCGCGCCGAGGTAGTTGCCGATGTGCAGCGCGCCCGACGGCTGCACGCCGGAAAAGACGCGCTCGGGCCCGCTGTAGGCGGGTGTGGATTGGTCGGTCATGGGATCAGCGATGGTCTGGAGCGAGGAAAGGGGCGCGTGCGCCCGGGTCGAAGCGCCGCACTGCGGCCGCCCCGCGTCACCATCGCCCGGTCTTCGGTCCTTCGCGGCCCATGCGCGGCGACTTAGCCGCTCAAGGCCGCTCAGGCAAGGAAGCGGCGCGGGCGGCGCGCGTCAGCCTGGACCCCAAGCTAGCGAGGGCGGCGCAGCACGCGGCGGCGCAGCATGGCGAACGCCTCGGCCGTCTCGGCCACGCGCAGCGCGTAGCCCGCGCCCGCATAGACCGGCAGCGAGACGAGGATGGCGGCGACCAGCCCCAGCGAGCGGAGCAGGCGATTGGTCGTGTGGGCGTCGACGAGGGCGTTCAGGCCCCATGCCGCCGCACCGCAGGCCGCCGCGGCGACCACGACGCGGACGATGAAGCTGGCCCATTCGCCGAAGCGCCCGAAATCGACCTGGCGTGACAGCGCGTGGCTGAGCTGGCCGCAGTTGACCAGCGCCACGCACGAGGTCGCGAGCGCGAGCCCCGCATGGCCAAGCCCGAGGTAGAGCATGTTCAGCATGTTCAGCACCAGCACGACCCCGATGCCGATCAGGTTCACCCGCAGCGGCGTGCGCGGCAGGTTGAGCGCGTAGAAGCAGGGGGTGAGCACGCGCACGGCCGCGTAGCCGGCAAGCCCCAGCGAGTAGGCCTGCAACGCCAGCGCCGTCATCGCGGTGTCGTGGGCGCTGAAGCGGCCGTGCTGGTAGATGAGCGCGATGACCGGCGCGGCCAGCACGCCAAGGCCGACCGCCGCCGGGATGGCCAGGAACAGCGTCAGCCGCAGCGAGCTCTTCACCGTGCGGCCAAACGCCGAGAGGTCGTCGCGGGCGAAGCGGCGGGCGACGGCCGGCAGGGTCACCGTCGCGACCGAGACGCCGAAGAGCCCGATCGGCAGCTGCATCAGACGGAAGGCGACGTTCAGCCACGAGCGACCGCCGTTGATCTCCGAGGCGAACACCCCGTTGATCAGCACGCTGACCTGAATCGCCGCGCCGGCGACCACGCTCGGCCACATCAGCGCCCAGAGCTCGCGCAGCCGCGGATTGCCAAGCTCGAGCTTCCATCGGAAGCGGAAGCCAAGCCGAAACAGCGACGGCAGCTGCATGCCGAGCTGGGCGACGCCGCCCAGCAGCACGCCGATGCAGACGCCGTAGACCGCGTTCACCGTAAAGGTCGGATGCGGCCAGGTGGCGCGCGCCGTGGGATCGAAGGCGAACGCGAACGCCACCCCGGTGATCACCGAGACGATGTTGAACACGGTCGAGGCCGAGGCCGGAATGCCGAAGATGAAGCGGGAGTTCAGCATCCCCATCACCGCTGCGGCGAGCGAGACGAACACGATGAAGGGAAAGAGGATGCGTGTGAGCTGCACGGTCAGCTCGAACTTCCCGGGGATGCTGTGGAACCCGAAGTTGGTCACTTCGACGATGAGCGGGGCGCCCAGGATGGCCAGCACCGTGACGATGCCGCCGATGAAGATCATCGCGCTCAGCGTCAGGTTGGCGAGCTGCCAGGCCGGCGGCGGGCCCTCGCGGTCCCAGGTGCGCGTGAAGAGGGCGGTGAACGCCGTCGAGAGCGACCCTTCGGCGAACGAGTCGCGGAACAGGTTCGGGATCTGGAACGCCGCGTAGTAGGCGTCCAGCACCGCGCCGCCGCCGAACATGGCCGGGAAGACGAGCTCGCGGCCGAGCCCGAACAGCCGCGAGGCG
>DATGIN010000114.1:0-2414 GCA_035295705.1 Caulobacteraceae bacterium | reverse complement strand
TCTACCGCGCCGGCGCCCCGCACGCCCGGCCGGCCGGGTCGGGGCTCGGCCTGGCGATCGTCCTCGCGCTCGCCGAGGCGCACGGCGGCACGGCGAGCGTCGGCTCGGATGAGGGAAAGGGGGCGACGTTCACGATCACGCTGCCGCTCGCGCCGGTCGAGCACGCCGCCCCGAGCGAGGCGTCGGCGCCGGTTGCCGGGCCGGTCGGCGGCAAACCTTGAGAAACGCTGGCAATGCCCAGGGTCTTGCCAAGCGCGGACGCTACCGTCGCGCCAGCGACAGAAGCTGGCCTATCCGGCACGTCTTCGGGGAGGCGGATCGACCGGAAGCGGGCGGGCGGCGGTGATCATCGCCCCCGCCCCACAGCTTCTCGCTACCCGGATCCTGCGGTAAGCGGCTGATGGTCTGGTCGGCGGCGGTTTCGTTCGTCGTCGGTGGGCTTGGGGTCGCGTGGTTGGTTGTGATGGAGCGTGGCGGCGTGGTCGCTGTCTTGGTCGTCGGTTCGAGGGGTGGCTGCGCGTGCGGGGCGGGTGGTCGTTATTTACGCGGCCGGGCGAGGTTCAGGCGGGTGCGCGTGCGAGGCTGCGGATGCGTTGCAGTGTTTCGATGAAGTCGTTGAAGAGCGGGTAGCCGGCCGAGAGGCGCAGGACGAGCCGTCGGCCGGTGCGGCCGACGGTGGCGGCGACGGCGATGAAGCGGAAGCGGAGACGTTTGGCGTAGCTTGTGCGCTCGCGCTCGGGCAGCGCGAGCAGTTTCAGCCAGGCGAGCAGGTCGAAGGCGAGCAGCGTGCAGAGCAGATAGGCCCAGTTGGCGTGGAAGCTCTGGCAGGGCAGGTTGTCGAGTCCGAGCCCGAGCTTTGCCTCTTTGATCTGGTTCTCGAGGTTGGCCTTCGCGCGGTGCCAACGCTCGAGCTCGTCGGCGTTACGTTCGGTGTCGTTGGTGACGATTGCCCAGTAGTGCCACTCGCGGCCTTCGAGGGTGAGCTGCTCGCCCATCTCGACGGGGTCGCGGCGGACGACGAAGCGCCGTTCCTTCTTCCAGGTCTTCGGCTGCCAACCGAAGCTGACGACCCAGCTGCCGTCGCGGTAGCAGGACGGCTGCCAGTCGGCCTCGGCGATCTCGCTGATCCGGCTGCGAATTGAGGCGATCAGTGGCGCGCCGACGGCGTAGGTGATCTGTCGGCGCTCCAGCTCGGCGAGGAAGTCCTGGCCGAAGAAGCCCTCGTCGGCGCGCAGAAACAAGCGGGCGCGTGCAGGCAGCCGGCGGAGGCATTCATCCACGAAGCGGGTGGCGCCGGTCGACGCGGCGGCGTGGCCGTTGCGCAGCTTCGCGTGCAGCCACTCGCCCGTCTCACCGACAAAGCAGCACAACGGGTGCCAGCACACCTTGCCCTTGTAGGTGCCGCGCGTCCCCTGCCGCGAGCCGACCGGGCCGTGATGCTCGACATAGGTCGCGTCCAGGTCAAGCGTCACCGTCTCCCGATCGAGCAGCGGATGCACACGCGCAAACAACTCGTCCAGCGCCCGGTTGAGCTGGCCGATGTGGCCGAGGCTGAAGCGGCGCAGAAAGCGGCCCAGTGTCGTCGGCTCGGGCAGACCGTGACCGCGCAGAAGCTCCTGCGCCGAGTCGGCCCGCAGCAGCGCGACGTCGTCGAGGCACTCGCCGCCCGCGATCAGCGTCTCGCACAAGCCGAGGATCGCCTGCGCCGGCGAGTAGCCGCGGCGGCGCTTCTTCACCGTCACCCGGTCGAGCAGCTCGCCAACACCGAGCCGGCCGGCCAGCTCGCGCACGAGTACAAGCCCGCCATGAGACGTCAGCTGCTGCGTCGAGGCCGCGACCCGGACCAGCGCCGACCGCTCTGTTACCTTCACCTTCAAGAGTCCCTCCCTGTCGCTCGCTGGGATGTCTCGCAACACCCATCGTGAGCGGCAGGGAGGACGTCTCTCCGACCGCTACTCCTCCACTACCGCAGGATCCGGGTCGCTAGCGGAGCGCGAACCAGACGCGCCGGTCGGAGAGGGGCGCCTGGTAGAACATCTCGAGCGTCGAGACGTCGCCGAGCGCGACCATCCAGCACGCGGCGTTGCCCGCGATCGAGCCGCCGGCGAAGGTGAGCGGGTTCGTCGCGTCCAGGTTCGGGTCGGGCAGCGTGCCGCAGAAGTTCGTCGACGTCGAGTAGGGGTAGTTGTACTTGCCGATCGCGTGGAAGGTCGTCGCCGGCGTCAGGTGCGAGCTCTCGTCCGACCCGCGGTACGTCGCGCTGATCGACACCATCACGTCCTGGAAGCCGAACGGCGGCGGCGCGTTCTTCGGGTCGGCGCCGAGCAGCGCGCTCGTCGCGTCGGCGACGACGCCCGTGATCGTCACCGTCCAGCCGTTGCCGAGGTCGCCGGGCTGCCCGAGCGGCACCGGGT
>DATGIN010000113.1:0-34357 GCA_035295705.1 Caulobacteraceae bacterium | reverse complement strand
GCCATCGCCGAGCCGCACCGCCGCCACATCCTCGGCCTGCTCAGCCGCGGCGAGCTGCCGGCCGGCGAGGTCGTCGATGCGATGGGGATGAGCCAGCCGGGAGTCTCCAAGCACCTGAAGCTGTTGCGGGAAGCGGGGCTGGTTCGCATGCGCGCCGACGGCCAGCGGCGCCTTTACAGCCTCGACCCCGCCCGCCTCGCCGAGCTGGACGCCTGGCTCGAGCCCTATCGGCGCCTGTGGCGCGACCGCCTCGACGCCCTCGAGGCGCACCTGATGAGGGAGAGCTGACCATGCCCCTTCGCGAGCCGCGATCGGATGCCCGCGTCACGCAGCGCGCCGACGGCTGGGTGGTTCCCGACGACCCGCGCGATGCGTCGATCCGGCAGTTGGGCGAGGGGCTGTTCGAGATGCGCTTCGAGCGCCTGATCCCGCGACCGGTCGAGAAGGTCTGGAGCGCGCTGACCGTTCCCGAGCGCATCGCCGACTGGTTCGGCGATCCCGTCGAGATCGATCTGCGCGTCGGCGGCAACTACCTGGTGATGTTTCCTGGCGGCGACGACAACCTGGTCGAAGGCCGAATCGTGGCGTGCGAGCCGCCGCGCCTTTTGGCGTTCGAGTGGTTCGGCACGGGTGGAAACACCGTCGTGCGCTGGGAGCTCGCCCCCGCCGCCGGCGGCTGCCGGCTCGTGTTCCACCAGACGGGCCTGAACGCGTGGTGGTTCCTCGGCGGCTCCGCGGGCTGGGCCGACTTCGTGGACGACCTGGTCTCGGTCGCTTCCGACGGCAAGGCGCTCGAGGAAGAGCCCGGCCATCACCGGCGCGAGAGCGAGCGCTACCGCCGGATGTACGGCGCTTTCGTGCCGGGCTTCGACGCGCCCCCGGCGCTGCGCCACAACGAGCCGCCCGCTTTCGTCACCGAGGCCGCCGACGGCCGCTACGACGTACGGCTCCATCGGCGCTGGCTGGTTCCGCTGGAGAAGGTCTGGGCGGCGATCACCGAGGCGGAGCGCCTGACCGACTGGCTGGGCGTGACCGCGATCGACCTTCGGGTGGGCGGCGAGGTCGACATCGCCTTCCCGAACGATGGGGCCAGGATGCGGTTCGTGATCCTGGCGCTCGATCCGCCGCGGCGGATGGTGTGGGGCTCGCTCGACCCGGAGAACCCCGGCGGCGAGGTCCGCTTCGAGCTCTACCAAGAGGACCCCGATTTCATGGGCGTGCGGCTGGTGCTGACCGAGACGCGCCTGCCGCCGAAGCACCTTATCGGCGTCGCCGGGGGATGGGAGGCGCACCTGTACGACCTGCCGGAGGCGGCGCTGCGCGAAACGCCGCTGCCGTGGAGCGCAGAGCGCCAGCGCATGCGCATCGAGCGCGAACGCAAGGCTGCGCCGCTCTACCGCGCGCGGCTCGAGCGAGACATGCCCGGCGCGCTGGTTGCCGGTTGAGGGGAAGAGGGAAGGGCTTGACCATGGCCGCGCTGCAAGCCGACGGGTGGGTAATGCCGGACGATCCGCGCGACGCCTGGATCCGCCGACAGCCGGACGGCCTGATGGAAATGCGCTTCGAGCGCGAAGTGCCGCGGCCGCCTGAGAAGGTCTGGGCCGCGCTCACCGTGCCGGAGCGGGTCGCGGACTGGCTGGGGACGCCCATCCAGATCGACGGCCACGTCGGCGGCAAGTTCGTCGTCGCCTTTGCGCACGGCGGCGAGGATATGGTCGAGGCGACCATCGTGGCCTGTGACCCGCCGCGCCTCCTGGCGCTGGAATGGGGCGACAGCATCATCCGCTGGGAGATGACGCCGACCGCGAGCGGCTGCCGGATGGTGTTCCACCAGACCGGGCTGGACACCTGGTGGTTCATGGGCGGCGCTGCGGGGTGGATGGGCATGATCGACGACATCGTCGCGATCGCCTGCGGCGCCGGCGCAAAGGAGATCGAAGGCGGATACCGCGCCGCGGTCGATCGCTACCGGCGCGACTACGGCCGCTTTGTTCCCGGCCACGACGCGCGCCCCGTGCTCCGGCACTTCGAATCGTCAGCATTCGTCATGCCGAAGGGCGGGGGCCGATATATGCTCCGCTACTCCCGCCGCTCGATGCTGCCGATAGCGCGCCTATGGTCGGCGCTGACCGAGGCCGAGCGCCTGGCCGACTGGCTGGGGGTCGCCCACATCGACCTGCGCGTCGGGGGCGAGGTCGAGATCCGCTGGCCGACGCGCGCCGCCGCCGTTCTTTACGTCATCCGCGAGCTCGAGGCGCCCACCCTGATGCTCTGGGCGAACGCCGACGATCCGCAGGAGAGCGTCCGCTGGCGGCTGGTGCAGAAGGATCCTGACTTCGCCGGGACACGGCTGGTGCTTACCGCCGCCGGCGTCCCAACGGAGGATCTGCTGAGTGTCGCGATAGGCTGGCACGCGCACCTGCACGAGCTGCCCGAGGCGGCGTTGCGTGGGACTCCGCTGCCCTGGAGCGCCGAGCGCGAACAGGCCCGCGCCATCCTGATGCAGGCCGAGCTGGCGCCACGCTATCGTGGGCGGCTCGCGCGCGACGCGCCGGACGCGGTCTGACGATCAAGCCGACAGCAAGAGAAGGAGACAGGTGGTGGACAATCTCGGGGTCTTCGAAGACATCCGCACGCTGAAGTTCGAACGGCGCTTGCCATGCGCGGCCGAGGCGATCTGGCCCTACCTGACGGATGCCGATCGCACCGCGATGTGGCGTTCGCGCTGTGAGATCGAGCCGCGGGTCGGCGGCGCGGCCGCCCTCGGCGTGGGCGACAGTCATCCGGCGGAAGGTTCCGTCACGGCCTGGTCTCCCGGCGAGCGCCTCGCCTTCGCGGTCCCGGGGTATCCCGATCCCGAAGACGATCGCCAGGAGATCACGTACACACTCGCGCCGGACGCCGCCGGAACCGCTCTGACCGTCACCCACCGCCTGCCGCGCGGCTGGGTCGGCGGCTGGCTGGCCGGCGAATGGCACGCCAATCTCGACGCGCTCACTTTGGCGCTGGGCGGCGCGGACTCCGCGGCGCTCGCGGCGGCTCGCAAGCCCAGCGACGCGCTGATGCGCGCCTACGACGGCGCCTTCCACGACGCCCGCGCGCGTCAGCCGCTGAGGCACATGAAGGACATCTTCGCGGTCACCCCGTTCCACGCGACGCTCGGCCTGGAGCTGACGGAGATCGCTCGCGACAAGCTCGTCGCCCGGCTCCCCGCCAAGCGTGGTCTGACGTTGCCGGGCGGGCGGATGCACGGCGGCGCGGCGGCGGCGGCGATCGACGCCATCGCCGGCTACCACGGCGCCATGGCCGCCGAGCAGCGCGCGACTGCGACGGGCGGCGAGCGCGGCCGGGGCTTCAACATCGCGACGACCGGCCTGACCGTCGACTACCTGAAGCCCCTGCGCGCCGAGAGCTACGCCATAACGACCACGCTCCTGCACGCCGGCGCCAACCTGATCCGCATCCGCGCCGAGATGGCGGATGACGAAGGGCCAGTCGCGGTCGCAACGGCGACGTTCACCTGTTGAACGACCATAGGGCAAGGGAAGGAAACCTGATGGATCTGGGCAAGTTCGAGGTCGCGCTGCCGGTCAAGGACCTGGCGCGCAGCATGGCCTTCTACGAAGGCGTTGGATTTTCCCGCGAGGACGGCGATGTCGATGTCGGCGTGATGACGCTGCGGCGCGGCGACTGCCGCGTTTGCCTCTATGGCAAGGGCCACCTGAAGCCGGATCGGCTGCAACTGATCTTCTGGCAGGGCGACATCGACGCGATCGCGAAGATGGTCGAGGAGGCGCAGATCCCGTTTTTCGTCGGTCCAAACCACGCCGACGACGGCGGCGGGGCGTTCATGATCAAGGACCCCGACGACCACCCGCTGTTCTTCATCTATATGCCGGTGAATTTCGTGAACCACCCGGGGCACGAACGCGCGATGCCGCCGCGCTCGCCGACGCAGCCGCTGGATCCCGACATGGCGCTCGGCTGGTTCGAGCTCAGCCTGCCGGTCGCCGACATCCGCCGCAGCTGCGCCTTCTATGAAAAGCTGGGGTTCCGGGCGGTCAGGGGCAGCCTTGCCGACCGCCACATCACGCTGCAGAACCTCGACAGCCGGGTCGCGCTCTATGAGGGCTACCTCAGCCCGGATGAGCCGCAGCTCATCTTCTGGCAGGGCGACGTCCGGGCGATCGCCGCAGCCATGACGGCTGAGGGCGCGGTTCCCCTCGATCGCTTCCGAGATGGGCCGAAGGAGAGCGACGAAGGTCACGTGGCGTCCATGCTCCGCGATCCCGAAGGCCAGGCGATCTACCTGGTCAACATACCGGGCGTGGCGCTTTCGGAGCCGGCGCCGGCTGGAGCCGTCTGAGCTCACGCACTAGGGTCGGGGGCCCATTCGGGAGCCCCGTCCATGCCGCCGCCGTTCGCGCTTCGCCACATCGACCACGTGGTCCTGCGGGTGAAGGACCTCGAGGCGAGCCTTCGCTTCTATGTCGAGGCGCTGGGCTGCGCGCGCGAGAAGGACCAGCCGGCCATCGGGCTCTATCAGGTGCGCGCCGGCGGTTCGCTCGTCGACCTCGTTCCGCTGGACGGACGGCTTGGTGCGATGGGGGGCGCCGGTCCGGCCAGCGAGGGCCGCAACCTCGACCACTTCGCCATCGAGATCGAGCCGTTCGACGAGGCGGCGATCCGCGCCCACCTCGCGAGCTTCGGCCTCGCGGTCGGCGAGAGCGGCATGCGCTATGGCGCGCGCGGCTCGGGGCCGTCGGTCTACGTCAGCGACCCCGACGGCCACACCGTGGAGCTGAAGGGGCCGCCGGCCGGTGGTTAGCGAATGAGCTAAATCGCGCGCTTGCACTGCAAAGCCGATATCGCGCGCACCTATCGACGCGATGCCGCCGCCCGGGCCGCCCCGCCCGGCCTAAGGCGTCAGCTGTGCCAGCTGCGCACGCCGCCGGCTGACTCCTTGCGCCGGGCGTACATGCGAACGGGGCCTTCGTCGGTCCAGCCGTGGATCAGGTCGCCGCCCAAAAGGCGCGTCAGGCGCGTGTCCGTCTCGGGATCGAGGAATCCCTCCGGAATATGGTCGCGGTAGTTCTCCTGCGGCTGCAGGTATTCGCGGCATTAGTAGCAGGAGAGGTTGATCCTAAGGCCCGGAACCTTGCGCGGAAACGAGCCGTGCCAGGTGTTGCCGTGCCAAAGGATCGCCGTTCCGGCCGCGACCTCGATGGGGATCACGTGCTCGTAGCGGCGGTTCCCATCCAGCCAGACCTCGTGCTTCGTCGGCTGCCGGGCGTTGCGGTGACTGCCCGGCACCATGGCCAGCGCGCCGCGCTCCTCGGTGTAGTCGGTCAGCGCGTAGTTGCAGTTGCAGACCTGCGCATACGGCGTGAACGGATCCGGCGCGCCGTTGCCGGTGTCGCTGTGCAGCAGGAGGCCGGGGCCGCCAGGCCCTTTCAGATGGCAGCCGAGGCTGGACAGGATCGCGTGCTTGCCCAGCAGGTAGTCGACCAGCGGCAGAACCTTGGGGTTCACCACCGGGGCCTTGAACATCGGGTCCTTGAACAGCAGGTAGGGGATGAACTCCAACTCCTGGTGCCTGGTCTCGTTCTCGACATCCAGCGAGACGCTTTTGCGCGCCTCGGAGATCTCGACGATGCGCTCGCGCAGCGCCGTCACCTGGTCGGGCGAGAGCGCATTCTCGATGACGGTGAAGCCGAACGCCTCCAGCTCCGCGAGGTTGGGCTCCAGGCCGGCCGCCCGGACCTCGCGGTAGATGTCGACCAGGTCGGGCGCCGCCGACCAATCGCCGATGTGCATGATCGCTCGTCTCTCTCTCGTGAGCTCAGACCGCATTCTCCCGTGCGGCGGCCGCTGCGCGCAACCGCCAAAGCGGGGCAGGTCAGGCGCGGCCGGTGTGCGGCGACAGGTGCTCGGCGCGGGCGCCGATCTTGTCCAGCGCCGCGCGCCACTTCCGTTCGTGGTCGTCGCCGAACAACAGGCTCTCGTCAGCGTCGCAGGTCAGCCACACGCCCTCGCGCAGCTCGTCCTCCAGCTGCCCCGGGCCCCAGCCGGCATACCCCAGCGTCAGGATCGAGCGACGCGGGCGGCGGTTGTGGCTGCCGAGCGCGCTCAGCACCTCGCGGGTCGCGGTCAGCGCCACGCCCGGCCCGACGTCGAGGCTGGAGTCCTCGCAGCGGTAGTCGTCGGTGTGCAGGACGAAGCCGCGCTCCGGCGACACGGGTCCGCCCAACAGCACCAGGTCCGGGGGGACCACGATGGTGGGCTTCACGCCCAGGCGTTCGAGCAGGCTCGGCACGGTCAGCCCTTCGACCGGACGGTTCACGGCGATGCCCATGGCGTGCTGGTCGTCGTGCGTGCAGACGATGACGACGGCGCGCTCGAACCTCGGGTCGCCGATGCCCGGCATGGCGATCAGCATCCGGCCGCCGAGAAAGCCCGGGTCGCTGGAAGGCCTGAGCGGGACGCGCTCGGACATGAATCGGATGATCGGCGCTCGGCGCGGCGCCTTCAAGGCGAAAGCGCCCTTGGCGCGATGCGGCCTTTTGCCTATCTAGCGGGCGGCCTGCGGCCACGGGTCGCAACGGCTACGGCGGAAGGGCGAGGAGAGACAGGCAAGATGACGATCAAGGTCGGCGACAAGCTGCCGGAAGCGAAGTTCATGGTGTTCAAGGATGGCGCGCCGGCCCAGGTCTCCAGCGACGAGGTGTTCAAGGGCAAGCGTGTCGCTCTGTTTGCCGTCCCCGGCGCCTTCACCCCCACCTGCTCGGCCAAGCACTTGCCGGGCTTCAAGCAGAACGCCGCGGCCCTGAAAGCCAAGGGCGTCGACACGATCGCCTGTGTTTCGGTGAACGACGTCTGGGTGATGAAGGCGTGGGCCGCGGACCAGGGCATCGGCGACGACATCCTGATGCTGGCGGACGGCTCCGGCGACTTCACGCGTGCGCTGGGGCTCGAGCTGGACGCAAGCCGCTTCGGCATGGGCCCCCGCTCGCAGCGCTATTCGCTGATCGCCAACGACGGCGTCGTCGAGCAGCTGAACGTCGAGCAGGGCGGCGAATTCCGCGTCTCCTCGGCCGAGTACCTCCTCGAGCACCTCTAGCCGAGGGCGGCCGCGTCGAGGGCGGCGAGCCGCCTGGCGGCCGCCAGCGCGCCCCACGAGCGCGCGGCGCTGTCGATCAGGACCGCCTCGGCATAGTAGGCGGCGACCTCGATGCGCGCGCGTGCATAGGCGTCCGCTTCCGCGCGCGCGGCGCACGCCTTGGCGCCCCGCGCCAGCAGCCAGCCGCCCACCACGTCGCCCATCTGCTTCAGGAACGGCGTTGCGGCAGCCAGCCGCTCGGCCTCGTCCGCCGGCCTGAGCTCGATGGCGAAGGTGGTCAGCGCATCGAGCGCCCCGCCCAACCGCCGCCCGATCGTGTCCAGCGTGTGGTCGGCCTGCCCGGCCAGGTCGTCGGCTGTCGCCCGCATGTCCTCGAGCAGCGCCTCGAACCCCTCGCCGCCGGCCATCGCCAGCTTGCGCCCGACCAGGTCGATCGCCTGGATGCCGTTCGTACCCTCGTAGATCGGCGCGATGCGGGCATCGCGATAGGACTGCGCCGCGCCGGTCTCCTCGATGAAGCCGGCGCCGCCGTGCACCTGCAGTGCGGTCGACGCCACCTCGACCGCGACATCGGTCGACCAGGCCTTGGCGATCGGGGTGAGCAGCTCCTCGCGCAGCTTCGCCGCCGCCCGTTCTTCGTCGGTCCGGGCGCCGCGCGCCAGGTCGGCGGACAGCGCGGTTAGCAGGCAGATCGCGCGCGCCGCCTCCACGCGGCACTTCATGTCCGCCAGCATGCGCCGCACGTCGGGATGGTCGAAGATGAGTGCAGCGCGGTCCTTGCTCCAGGCCGAGCGGCCTTGCCGGCGATCCAGCGCGTAGGCCAGCGCCCGCTGGTAGGCGCGCTCGGCGACGCCGACGCCCTCGACGCCCACGTTCAGGCGCGCGGCGTTCATCATCGTGAACATGTGCGCCAGGCCGCGGTTGGGCTCGCCAACCAGCTCGGCCTTCGCCCCCTCGTAGAGCATGATGCAGGTGGGCGAGCCGTGAATCCCCAGCTTGTGCTCGATCCCGCCCACGCGCAGCGCGTTCGCCTCGCCCAGCGATCCGTCCTCGCCGACCAGCCGCTTCGAGGTCACGAACAGCGAGATGCCGCTGCTGCCTTCCGGGGCCTCCGGCAGCCTGGCCAGCACCAGGTGCACGACGTTGTCGGTCAGGTCGTGGTCGCCCCAAGTGATGAAGATCTTCTGCCCGCTGAGGCGATAGCCGCCGTCCGCATCCGGCTCCGCCTTGGTGGTCAGCGCCGCGAGGTCGCTGCCGGCTTGCGGCTCGGTCAGGTTCATCGCGCCGGTCCACTCGCCGGAGATCATCTTCGGCAGATAGAGCCGCTTTTGCCGTTCGCTCCCGTGCGCGTGCAGGGCTTCGATCGCGCCCGAAGTCAGCATCGGGCAGAGCCCGAACGCCATGTTGGCGCCGTGCACCATCTCGAACACCGCCAGCTCCAAGGCCTTCGGCAACCCTTGGCCGCCGTAGGCGGGGTCGGCGGCTAGCGATCCCCATCCCCCTTCTCGAAAGGCGGCGTAGGCCGCGCCAAAGCCCGACGGCGCCGTCACGCGGCCGTTTTCATAGCGCGCGCCTTCGAGGTCGCCCGCGCGGTCGAGCGGCGCCAGCACGTCCGCGGCCAGCGTCCCGGCTGCGTCCAGGATCGGCGCGGTCAGCTCGGCGTCGAAGTCCGGAAAGGTGGCAGAGCCGGCCAGCCGCCGAACGTCCAGGATCTCGTCCAGCACGAAGAGCAGGTCGCGGACCGGCGGGCGAAAGGTCATCGCCGCGTTCTAGCGCACCCGCGGCCACGCTCGAAATAACCGGAACCGCTCGCGCGTCTAAAGGGTCACGATCCCGTGAGCCGGCGTCCGTTCATCCGCCAGCCAGGATCGCGGGTCATAACGGGGACCGAATGAAAGCGACAGTTGAGCGCCGCTACAACGTAGGCGCGATCGTCCTGCACTGGGCCATCGCGCTCCTGATCCTCGCCAACATCGGCCTGGCGTGGTGGTTCAACACGCTGCACGGCGACGCCAAGATCGAGCCGGTGCAGCTGCACAAGTCGATCGGCATCACCGTCCTTATCCTCAGCGTGCTTCGCCTGGCCCTTCGCTTCGTCGTTCCGCCGCCGCCGCTCTCGGCGGTGTTGAAGCCGTGGGAGCGCTGGCTCGCCCGTCTGGTGCACGCCCTGTTCTACGTGGTCATGATCGGCATGCCCTTGACCGGTTGGGCTTTCAGCTCGGCCAGTCCCTTGATCCATGTCTTCCCGATCGTGCTGTTCCACCTCGTTCCCTGGCCGACGATCGCGCCGCTCGCCAACCTGCCGCACGCGCAGATGAAGGCGGCGCACGCCCTGTTCCTGACCAGCCATCAGCTGCTGGCCAAGCTGGCCTACGGCCTCATCGCGCTGCACGTCGCCGGCGCGCTCAAGCATCAGCTGTTCGACCGCGACGACGAACTGGCGCGGATGATCCCGTTCCTCCGTCGCCGACCGCGGGAGGTCGTCCATGCGTAGGCTGTTTTTGACCCTCATCGTCGCCTGGCTCGCCCCCGGGGCGGCGCTCGCCGCCGCGCAGGCGGCGCACTGGAGCGTGGATCCAGGCTCGAAGCTCGCCTTCCAGGGCAAGATGAATGGCGACACCTTCAACGGGACGTTCCGCCGCTGGAGCGCCGACATTCGCTTCGACCCCAAGGCCCTCGCCGCATCGAAGGCCGTCGTGACGATCGACGTCGCCTCAGCGGCGACCGGCGACTCCGACCGCGACCAGGCGTTGCCCGGTCCCGACTGGTTCGCGGCCCAGCGGTTCCCGAAGGCGACGTTCACCACCACGCAGATCAAGGATCTCGGCGGCGGGCGCTATCAGGCGCTCGGCGACCTCGCCATCCGTGGGGCGCACAAGGCCGTCGTGCTGCCCTTCACCCTCGCCATCAGCGGTGATACCGCCCGCATGAACGGTCAGCTGGTGCTGAACCGCACGGCGTTTGGGATAGGCCAGGGCAAGTGGAGCACCCCCGACGTGGTGGCGACGCAGGTGACGGTGATCGTCGCGCTGACCGCGCACCGCACGCCCTGAACTCGGTCGATGCGGCCGCTGCGGCGCTCGACGCCGGCAAGCTCGTCATCCTGCCGACGGAAACCGTCTACGGCCTCGCCGCCGACGCGCGCAACCCGGCCGCCGTCGCGCGCCTGTTCGAAGCCAAGGGCCGCCCGCGTTTCAATCCGCTCATCGCGCATGTCGGCGATCTCGCGGCGGCGCAGCGCCTCGCGCGTCTCGACTCGCGCGGCCTTAAGCTGGCCGAGGCGTTCTGGCCCGGGCCGCTGACGCTCGTCGCCCCGGTCGAGGACAGGGCCGCCGTTTGCGACCTGGCGCGCGCCGGGCTCGACACCGTTGCGGTCCGCGCGCCGGCGCACCCCATCGCGCGTCAGCTTCTGCAGCGCCTCGGCCGCCCCATCGTCGCCCCTTCGGCGAACCGCTCCGGCCGCCCGAGCCCAACGACCCATGCCGATGCGCTCGCCGAAACCGGCGCGGCGGCCGCCGTCGCGCTGGACGGCGGTCCCTGCGCGGTCGGCATCGAGTCCACGGTCGTGGCTTTGCTGGAGGGGCCGCCGCGGCTGCTCCGCCCGGGCGGCGTCACCCGGGCCGAGATCGAGGCCCTGATCGGCCCGCTCGCCGACGCCGACCCGGATGCGCATCGCTCCCCCGGCCGCCTTGCGCGCCACTACGCGCCGCGCGCCCCGCTTCGCCTCGAGGCGGGCGAGCCCGCCCCCGGCGAGGCCTTCATCGCGTTCGGTCCGGCGCCGGCGGGGACGCTCGTCTTCAATCTCAGCTCGACGCGCGACCTCGGCGAGGCGGCAGCCAACCTCTTTGCCATGCTGCGCGCGGCGGACGCGGCGAACCCCAGCGCGATCGCGGTCGCGCCGATCCCGGCCGAGGGGCTTGGCGAGGCCATCAACGACCGACTGGCCCGCGCCGCGGGCCGCGTGGGCTGAGCGCGCTCGCCGATTGGCCCCGCGGCGGCGAGCGCGTACGCTTGGCGGCATGACCGCGCCCGTCCCCGCCGACGTCATCTCGCGCCTGAAGTCCGTCCTCGGCGAGGACGGCTGGAGCACCGATCCGGAGCGTCTCGCGCCCAAGCTGGTCGAGTGGCGCGACCGCTGGAGCGGGACAACGCCCCTGCTCGCGCTGCCGAAGACGACGGCCGAAGTCGCCGCCGTGGTCGGCGTCTGCGCCGCCTCGGGCGTCGCGGTCACGCCCCAGGGCGGCAACACCGGCCTGGTCGGGGGCCAGATCCCGCAAGGCGAGATTCTGCTGTCCACCGAGCGCATGCGCGCCGTGCGCGACATCGACCCGATCGACGACGTGATCGTCGCCGAAGCCGGTCTGACGCTCGCCGCCGCCCACGAGGCGGCGCTGTCGGTGAACCGCCGCTTCCCGCTCAGCGTGGCGTCGGAAGGGTCGGCCACCATCGGCGGCCTGGTCTCGACCAACGCCGGCGGCACCGCGGTTCTGCGCTATGGGAACATGCGCGACCAGGTGCTCGGGCTCGAGGCCGTGCTGCCCAACGGCGAGATCTGGAACGGGCTGAAGCGGCTGCGCAAGGACAACACCGGCTACGACCTGAAGCAGCTTCTGATCGGGGCGGAGGGAACGCTGGGCGTCGTCACCGCCGCAGCGCTCAAGCTACAGCCGGTGCTTGCCTCCCGCGCCGTGGCCATCGTGGGTTTGAGGACGCCGCACGACGCCATCGCCCTGCTCGCCCGCGCCAAGAGCGAGAGCGGCGGCGCGCTGGAAGCGTTCGAGCTGATGGGCGCGCTCGGGGTCGAGCTGGTCGTCCGCCATATCGAGGACCGTCGCAAGCCGCTCGAGGGCGACCATCCCTGGTACGCGCTGATCGAGATCGCCTCCGGGGAACCCGGCGCGGCGGAATCGGCCATGGAGCGTCTGCTGGCCAGGGCCCTCGAGGACGACCTCATCCAGGACGCCGCCATCGCCCAGAGCGAGGCCCAGGCCAAGGCGTTCTGGGCCGTGCGCGAGGACCAGTCGCCCGGCCAGAAGAAGGAAGGCGCCGCCTGGAAGCACGACATCTCCGTTCCGGTCTCGCGCATCGCCGATTTCATCGAGGCGGCGATCGCCGCCGTCGGCCGCGTCTCGCCCGGCGTGCGGGTGGTCGCCTTCGGCCACGTCGGCGACGGCAACGTCCACTTCGACGTGCTAGCGCCCGCCGGCGGCGACCAGGCCGCGCATGCGGCGCGGCGGGACGCCGGCGCCCAGGTCGTCCACGACATCGCGGCCGGCATGGGCGGCTCCATCTCCGCCGAGCACGGACTTGGCGCGATGAAGTCGATCGAGGCCCTGCGCTACAAGGCGCCGGTCGAGGTGGAGGCGATGCGCGCGATCCGCGCCGCGCTGGATCCCGTCCGCATCATGAACCCGCGGGTGCTGTTCTAGCTCTGTCCGCGGCGCAACTGCTCCGCTTGCTGAGCGGCGCCGGCTTGGCCCGGGTGTGGCGCCGTTTCAACACCTGACCGGGTGCTTCGCGACCTAAGCTGGGCCTTGGGAACCCGCCCTTTCTCCGCGCGCTGACGTTGCGCGTCGCTGGGCTTTTCCGGCCCGGCGCGAAATGGGTTGGGAGTCACTTCATGTCCGAATCGAAGCTGGGCCGCGAGCGCGGCCGCATCGCGCTGCTTGCCACCAGCATGCTCGCCACCTCGGCGCTCGCCAGCCTCGGCGGGGTGGTCGCAACCGCGATTGTGGCCCCCGGGGTCGCCGTCGCGCAGTGCTCCCCAGGGCCGGCGCCGTCCAATCCGCCCGCGACGACGCCTGTCGCAACGACGCCGACGACGGAAGTCTGCACCGGCAGCTTCACCGGCGTTGGCTATCAATCCACAGGCCCGGTCGGTTCAGACCTGACGGTCGACCTCTTCGGGCCCGGTACGGTCAGCGGCGGCGGCGTCTTGCTGAACGACAATGGCAACGCGGCCAACCTTTCCCTCAACCTCGGCAATGCGACATCGGCCGGTCAGAACATCATAACGGCCGATCCCGCGCGCGACGCGATCGACGTGTTCAGCAGCGGCGGCAACGTGACCATCACCGGCGGCGCCGGCGAGACGATCACCGGCTGCGTCAGCGGCATCGAGGCGAGCACGACCGGCGTCGGGGCCGCAACCGTGACGATCAGCGACGCCAACGTGACCGGCCTGAAGGGCGCAGGGGTCGCCGCGTTCACCGCCGCTGGCGATGCGACCGTCACGATCGACGGGTCGAAAGTCTCGGGAAACCTAGTTAGTGCGTCAAATGCAACCATCCAGGCGAGCGCCACCAGCGGCAACGCTACAGTCAACCTGGGCGGCGACGCGAACGGCGTCGGCGACGTCGTCACGAGCAATGGCCGGATCGGGGTCTTCGCTGGCTCGGGAGGCCCCGGCAACACCACCGCGCAGGTGAATGTAACCGCCCCGGTCACCGTGCTCGTGACCAACAGCCCAGGCGTCGAAGCCGGGATCGCCGCCCAGACCCTGTCCCTCGGCAGCGGCAGCGTCGCCGCCATCAACATGACCGGCGCACCCGGCAGCACCGTTTCCATCGAAGGGGGCAACGAGAATTTCGGTCTCATCACCGAAGCCTTCTCCGGCGGTGTCTCGACCATCGCCACCAACGCCAACCTTACCGTCAGCGTCGGGACCCAGGGCGGCAATACGGACTTCGGCGTCCTCGCGCTGGCGACCGGCCCGGCCGGCGCAGCATCGGTTACACTCGGTGGAAACAACACCATCACGGTCGGGAACGCGACCTCGATCGGCTCGGTTGGGGTCGCCGCCACCAACGGCGGACCGATCGTGCCTCCGACAGGCAAGCTCGGCCTGGCCTCGGTGACGGGCGGCGACGGAGAATCGATCACGGTCAACGGCGCCAGCGGCCTGGTGGGGGCCGAGGCCCTGAACACGGCTGCGGGGGCCGGGGATGCGACCGTCAGCTTCGGGAACCAGACCACGGGGACCGGCATCGTCGTCAACGGCAACGCGACGACCGGTACGAACGTGGGCGTCTTCGCCGATGCGACGGGCAACGCCACGGTCACCATCGGCACGATGCCGGTCAAGGTCGCCGGTGGCAGCGGCATCGTCGCTTTTGGCGGCGGTGCGGCGACGGCGTCGACGAACGGCAACGTGACCGTCACCCAGCTCGTCGGCGACGAAGGGGCGACCCCGCTCGGCGGCGGGGTCGGCGTCCTGGCGTTCGCCGGCACGGGGCCGGCGGCCGCCAACATCGGCGCGAACGCCACGGTCAGCGTGACTGGCGGCTCCGGGCTCGTCGGGGTGGGCGCTGAGACCAACACGGGCCTGGCCACGGCTACGCTCGGCAATGGCGTCACGGTCGTGGTCGGCGGCAACACCTCGACAGGACTGGACACCGGCGTCGGCGCAGTTTCAAACCTTGGCGACGCCCGTATCGTCGGCGGCAACGGGACCGCGATCACGGTCACCGGCAACGCCACGTCGACCGGCGTCTTCGCGTTCGGGGGCGGCAACGCGACGATCACCTTCGGCTCGGGCGGCCACATCGTCGTCAACGGCAACGCGACGGGCACCAGCGCGGTCGGCGTCGATGCGACCGCCAGCGCGGGCAACGCCACGATCAACCTCGGAACGACCTCGGTGAAGGTCACCGGCGGCACGGGCATCGCCGCGCTCGCCGGCGGCAACGTCAGCGTCACGGCGGGCGGCGGCGTCAGCGCCACGAATGCGCCCGCCATCCTGACCCGCTCGGGCGGCGCCACGCTGATCGACATCACCGGCGGTACGGTAGTCGGCGGCAACGCGACCATTCCGGCGGTCAGGTTCCAGAGCCCGGTCGGCAACACGACCACCACGATCACGATCGCTTCGGGCGCCACGCTTCAGAACAACGTGGGCGGCAATTCAGGGCTGGCGATCGCTCCCGAAGCCGGGTCCGGCGGCAATGTGGTCGTGAACGATGCCGGCACGCTGGTCGGCGACGTCAACTTCGCGGCGCTGGCGCCGCCGCTGCCCGGCAACACCTCGTCCGTGACCGTCAACGTTCAGGCCGGCGGCGTCTTCACGACCAGCGGGACCGACGTCTTCGGCCTCGGCAATGCGACCGCGATCGAGACGTTGAACAACGCGGGTACGATCCAGACCACCGGGGCGACGACCTTCCAGTTCGGCAACGCCACCGGCGGCGCGAACACGATCAACAACCAGGGCACGCTCGCGGTCGGCGTCGACGGCGCGCCCGCGACGCTGACGATCGCCGGTGTGACCACGCTCAACGACTCCGGGGTCATCGACCTCAGTCGCGGGCCGGCCGGAACGGACTCGATCAATGCGTTCAACACCGCCTTCGTCGGCGCCGGCGGCACGATCAAGACCAACGTCAACCTGACCAGCGAGGCGGCCAACACGCTGAACGTCGGCTCGACCGCCGGCGCGGACTTCATCCAGGTGTTCGCGACCGGGGTTCCGAGCCACATCACCCTCGCCAATCCGATCGTCCTCGTCACCACCGTGGGCGCGAACAATCACGCGATGTTCACGCTGGCGCCGGGCTCGACCGGTTTCGCCGACTTCGGCGGCGGCCATGTGGGACTGGTGGACGGCGCCTTCCTCTACACGCTGGACAACCTGCCGAACGAGACGGTGCTCGTCTCCTCGCCAGGACCGCTCGCCTTCGAGGCGCCGATCCTGGTCACGGCGGCGCAGAACATCTGGTACGCGGACGGGCCGTGGATGCAGCGGCAAGCCGATCTCAGGGATTCCGCGCTGCTGGCCCCGAGCTCGCTGGGCGCCTTCACGCCCGGCTTCTGGATCAAGGCGTTCGGGGACTGGACCTCGCGGAAGGATCTCATCGATCCGCCCGCCGGCTTCGTCTTCAACCTCGGCTACACCCAGAACACCTGGGGCGTCATCGCCGGCCTGGACGGCGCGAGCCGCTGGGGCGGCGGCGCCGGGCTCCTGGGCGTCGCGGCCGGGTATCTGCAGTCCGACGTCGACTTCAAGTCGCATCTGGGCGGCGTCGCCGACACGCACTTCTCGGGCTGGACGGCCGCGGGGTACGGCACCTTCATCCAGGGCGGCTTCTTCGTCACCGCCGAGATCAAGGGCGATTTCCTGCGCCTGAACGCCAGCGGCCTGCCAGGCTCGTCGGTCAACGTGAACAGCTGGGGCGGCCGCGTCGACACCGGCTTCCGCTTCCCGCTCGGCGCCGCCACCCTGGAGCCGATCGCCACGCTGGCGTACGTCACGACCGACATCGGCGACCAGAACCTGTTCGGGACCGTGTTCCGCTTCGGCGACGAGCACAGCTTCCGCGGCGCGCTGGGCGCAAGGCTCTCCGTGCCGGTCGTCTCGAACGACGACTACCTGGTCAAGCTGTCGGTCGAGGGCCGCGCCTGGGACGAGTTCGACAACAACAACCGGGTCGTCCTCATCTCGTCCGGGACGCCGGTCGCTGTGGGCGACGACTTCCACGGCGTGTTCGGCGAGGTGGGCGGTGCGCTCAACCTCTATACCCACGACGGCCACTCCTCGGCGTTCATCGCCGGGACCTACAAGTTCAAGGGGGACAACTACGAGGATGCCACGGTCTCGGTCGGCTACCGCTATCAGTGGGGGGCGCCGCCTCCGCCGCCGCCCCCGCCTCCGCCGCCGCCTCCACCCCCGCCGCCACCGCCGCCTCCGCCACCGCCGCCCCCACCTCCTCCGCCTCCGCCTGAGGCCAAGGACTTCGTGGTCTACTTCCCGTTCGACCAGTCGGTGTTGACGCCGGAAGCGACCAGCGTGGTGCAGCAGGCCGCGGACTACGCGAAGACCGGGAACCCGACCCGCATCATCGTGGTCGGCCACACCGACACGTCCGGCGGCTTCGCCTACAACATGCGGCTCTCCGAGCGGCGGGCGAAGGCGACTGCCGACGCGCTGGTGCAGGACGGCATCAACCAGTCGGTGCTGCAGGTGGACTGGAAGGGCAAGACCGACCTGGCCGTGCCGACGCCGGACGGGACCAAGGAGCCGCTCAACCGGCGCTCGACCATCTCGATCAACTTCTGAGGGCGAACCAGCGTAACGCCTTGGGGCCCGCGCAAGCGGGCCCTTTTTCCTGGGCGCGCCGCATCCGCGGCGCTGACTTCGCGCCGCCCCGGGGCTAGGGTCCCGGCATGGCTGCAAACGATGCGCTAAAAGGTCGGGCCGCGCTCGTCACCGGTTCCACCAGCGGGATCGGCCAGGCGCTGGCGGGCGTGCTGGCCGCCGCCGGCGCCGACGTCGTCCTGAACGGACTCGGCGAGGCCACCCAGATCGAGCACGACCGCGCCGCGCTCGCCGAAGCCTATGGGGTCAAGGTGCTCTACCACCCCGCCGACATGACCAAGCCGGCCGAGATCGCCGACCTCGTCGCCTTCGCCCACGGCAAGTTCCGCCGCCTCGACATCCTAGTGAACAACGCCGGGGTGCAGCACGTCGCGCCGATCGAAGAGTTCCCGCCCGAGAAGTGGGACCAGATCATCGCCATCAACCTCAGCGCCGCGTTCCACGCCATCCGTGCGGCGGTCCCGTTCATGAAGGCGCAAAAGGCGGGGCGAATCGTCAACATCGCCTCCGCGCACGGCCTGGTCGCCTCGCCGTTCAAGGCCGCCTATGTCGCCGCCAAGCACGGCGTCCTTGGCCTGACCAAGACCGTGGCGCTCGAGGTCGCGCTCTCCGGCGTCACCTGCAACGCCATCTGCCCCGGCTATGTGAAGACGCCGCTGGTCGAGGCGCAGATCGCCGACCAGGCCAAGGCCCGCGGCATGAGCGAGGCGCAGGTGATGCGCGATGTGATCCTCGCCGCCCAACCCACCAAGCGCTTCGTCGAGTTCAGCGAGCTTGCGGGCCTCCTGCTCTATCTGGTCGGCGAGCTCGGGGCCTCGGTCAACGGCGCGGCGCTCTCCATCGACGGCGGCTGGACGGCGCAGTAGGACGGACCTCGCAGACAGCGGGGAGCGACGATGGCCCAGGCGGTGTTCGATCAGGTCAATCTCGTCGTGCGCGACATGCAGCGCTCGCTTGCCTTCTACCGCCGGCTCGGCGTCGAGATTCCGGACTCGGCGCTGTGGAGCACGCCGAGCGGCGTCCACCACATGACGATCAAGACGAGCGGGACCTTCGACTTCGCCTTCGACAGCCATGCGCTGGCGCGCGAATACAATCAGGGCTTTGCGGCCGAGCGCGGACGCGTGCTGATCGGCTTTCGCCTTCCGACCCGCGAGGCCGTTGACGCAACCTACGCCGATCTCATCCGCCACGAGCACCAGGGCCTGCAGCCGCCCTACGACGTCTTCTGGGGCGCGCGCTTCGCGATCGTCGAGGACCCCGACGGCAATCCGGTCGGCCTGATGAGCCCCGCCGACCGCTCGCGCGGCGGGCCGCCTCCGAAGATATGAGCGGCCATCCGGTCCCCTGCGCCGGCGTCGTGTGCCTGCGCGGCGACGAGGTGCTGCTCATCCGCCGCGGACAGCCGCCGCGCGAGGGCGAATGGAGCATCCCCGGCGGGCGGGTCGAGCTGGGGGAGGGCGTCGCCGAAGCCGCGCTTCGCGAGCTCGCCGAGGAGACCGGCGTCGAGGCCGAGATCCTCGGGTTGATCGACGTCATCGATCACTCCAGCGAGGTCCGCCAGGCCGTGCTAATCGACTATGCGGCGCGCTGGGTCGCCGGCGAGCCGCGCGCAGGCGACGACGCCGCCGCCGCCGCGTTCGTCAGCCTTCCGGAGGCGATGCGCCGCGTGGCTTGGTCCGAGACCCGCCGCGTCATCGCCCGGGCCGCCGAGCGGTTCGGTCCGCGCGCCGCGCAGGGCGGGGAGGGGGTTCTCGGCGTCGAGCGGGCCATGCGCGAGCCGGTCTACATCGTGACCGACATCGAATGCGACGGCCCGCGGCCGGGCGCCAACTCCATGCGCGCCTTCGCCTCGGTCGCGGTGACCGCCGACGGCGTGGAGCACGGAGTCTTCGAGGCGGTGCTCGAGCCGCTCGCCGGCGCCGCGCCCAACCCGGACACCATGGCCTGGTTCAAGACCGTGCCCGAAGCGTGGGCCGCCGCGACCGCCGATCCGCGGCCGGCCGAGGCCGTCATGCGCGACTTCGAGACCTGGGTGCGCGGCTTCGACCAGGGCCGCATCTTCGCCGCCTTCCCGCTCGCCTTCGACGGAACGTGGATCGACCACTACCTGCGCCGCTTCACCGACCGCGGGTTGATCGAGGGGCCCTACGAGAAGGATCGCCTGTTCGACGGCTCCGGCCTCTGCCTCCGCTCGCTGGCCGCCGCGCGCACCGGCCAGCCGGTCTGGAGCGTTCGCCCGGCCAGCCTGCCCGCCGCCTGGTTCGGCCTCCACGCCCACACCCACCGCGCCATCGACGACGCCCGCGGGTATGCGCACCTGCTGGGTGTGTTGCTGGAGCGGCAGGACCTGCCCGCATGAAGCGGCAGGCGGCCCTCGCGCTCGCTTTCGCCGCGGCTCTGGCGCCCGCGGCGTGGGGGCAGGAGCGCAGTCCCTCCGAGCGCCAGACGCTGGTCGATCTCGCCTACGTGATCGGCGAGAGCCACGCGCTTCGCCAGGCTTGCAACGGGCCGGGCGACCAGTACTGGCGCTCGCGGATGCGGGCGCTGATCGCCGCCGAGGCGCCCGACGCGCCGTTCAGCCGCCGTCTGGGCGATTCCTTCAACGAGGGCTTCACCCTCGGCCAGCAGCGTTTTCCGAAGTGCGACGCCCGCGCGCGCCAGGAGGCGGCCCGCATCGCGGCGAAGGGACGTGAACTCTCCGTAACCTTGACCGGTTCTGTGGCGGACCCGCAAGCGAAGCGCTAGCATCGCCGGCGGGCTGTTCGGGAGTTTGCGTTATGTGGTTGATCGTCGCCGGTTTTGCGCTCGTCATCGTGGCGCTCTTCCTCGTGACCAGCGTCATCAAGATCGTTCCGCAAGGACGCGAGTACACGGTCGAACGGTTCGGACGCTATGTCCGCACGATCCGCCCCGGCATGACCATCCTCACGCCGTTCGTCGAAAGCATCGGCCGGCGCGTGAACATGATGGAGCAGGTGCTGCCGGTCGCCCAGCAGGAGGTGATCACCAAGGACAACGTCTCCGTGCAGGTCGACGCCATCGTCTTCATCCAGGTGATCGACGCGGCGAACGCGGTCTACCGGGTCGACAACCTGACCTACGCGATCGGCCAGCTGGCGCAGACCAACCTCCGCACCGTCGTGGGGTCGATGGACCTCGACGACGTCCTCTCGCAGCGTGAGTCGATCAACACGCGCCTGCTCACCGCCATCGACCAGGCAACCGAGCCGTGGGGGGTCAAGGCGACGCGCATCGAGATCAAGGACCTCAACCCGCCCCCGGACATTACCAACGCGATGACCCGGCAGATGAAAGCGGAGCGGGAGCGTCGCGCGGTGATCACCGAGGCCGAGGGGGAGAAGCAGGCGGCCATCACCCGCGCCGAGGGCCAGAAGCAGTCGACCGTGCTCGAGGCCGAGGGCCGCCGCGAGGCCGCCTTCCGCGCCGCCGAAGCGCGCGAGCGCTCCGCCCAGGCCGAGGCCGCGGCGACCAAGATGGTCTCCGATGCGATCGAGGCCGGCAGCATGAACGCGTTGAACTACTTCATCGCCCAGAAGTACGTCGACGCCTTTGCCCTCCTCGCCCAGTCTAACCAGCAGAAGACGGTGATCGTCCCCGCCGAGCTGAGCTCGCTCGTCGGCTCCCTGGCCGGCATCGGCGCCCTGGTGCAGTCGGCCAGCGGCGCGGGCGCCGGCGGCGGCGTCCCGCCGCCTCGCCCCGGGGCCCCGTCGGCGCCGCGGCCGGCGGAGTAGCGGCCGTGCAGGCCATCGCCCTCATCGCATCGCATCCGTTCTGGATCTGGCTGGCGATCGGCGCGGTCTTTCTGGCGCTCGAGGTTCCGACCGCCTCCGGCTATCTGCTGTGGCCGGCCGCCTCCGCCGGCGCGGTCGCGGTGCTCACCCTCTGGCTGGTCCTGCCGGCCGGCTACCAGGTGATCGCGTTCGCGGTGCTGACCATCATCTCCACCGTCGTCGGTCGGCGGCTCATGCCGCATCATCCGCCGCCCAGCGATGCGCCGGACATCTCAAATCGGGCCTCGGGCCTCGCCGGCCGCTTCGGCAAGGCGGTCGCGCCGTTCTCCGCCGGCCAGGGGCGCGTGTTCGTCGACGGCGCCGAATGGCAGGCCGAGGTCGAGCCTGGTCAGGCCGCGCCCGAGCCCGGCGCCCGCATCGAGGTCGTCTCGGTCCAGGGCGGCGGCCGCCTCGTCGTCCGCAGCGCCGCCTAAAGCACCGGCCCCGACCGACGGGCTCGCGCCGTCCTTGCGCCGGCGCGAACGGCCGGCGTAGGGTTCGCTTCGCCGGGCCCGCGCGGGCGCCCGGTCAGACGGGCCGCCGTCCAAGCCCCGCTCCGGTTTCCGTGCGCGGAGAAGAGGGGCGAAGGATGGCGAGGGCATCGAGCGAGCAGGCCAAGAACACGCCGACGGCGGCCCGGATCGCGCTCGTCTGGCGCGGCGACCCGAGCGCCGAGCCGCCGGCGCCCGAACGCACCCGCCTGGCGTCGATCTTCGCGGCGCTGGCCGAGGTCGGGCTGACCGGCGTTCCGGTCGTTTACGCGGACGAGGCCGCCGACGCCGCTCGAGAGCAGCTGCTGGCATGCGAAGGCGTGCTGGTCTGGGTGGACCCGCTGAGCGACGGCAAAGACCGATCGCGCCTCGATCCGCTGCTGCGCGAGGTGGCCGCCAGCAGCGTCTGGGTCAGCGCGCACCCCGACATGATCCTGAAGATGGGAACGAAGGAGGTGCTCTACCGTACGCGCCAGCTCGGTTGGGGCGCCGATACCGATCTCTACCCATCGATCGACGACTTCCGGGCGCGATTTCCCGCCAAGCTGGCGGTCTCGGGCCCCCGCGTCCTGAAGCAATACCGTGGCAACGGCGGCCAGGGCATCTGGAAGGTCGAGCTGATCGGCGACGCGCCCGGCGCCGCGGCGCCGGTGCGGATCCTGCATGCTTTGCGCGGCAGCGAGCCCGAGACCACGACGCTGGACGCCTTCATGCAGCGGTGCGCTCCCTACTTCGCCGGCGACGGCCGCATCATCGACCAGGCGTTCCAGCCCCGCCTGCCGGAAGGGATGATCCGGGTCTACGTGAGCGGCGACGAGGTGGTTGGCTACGGCCAGCAGCTGATCAAGGCGCTCGTGCCGCCGCCGCCGGAGGGGCCAGGCTCGCCGGAGGCGCAGCCAGGGCCCCGGATCATGCATCCGCCGGAGGCAGCGCCGTTCCAGGCGCTTCGCGGGCGCGTTGAGAGCGAATGGATCCCGCAGATGCAGCGGCTGCTCGACATCCACCCCGACGCGATGCCGGCGTTGTGGGACGCTGACTTCCTTTACGGGCCGAGGACCGCCGATGGCCGCGACACCTACGTGCTCTGCGAGATCAACGTCAGCGCCGTCGCGCCTTTCCCGGAGACCGCAGCGCCGAAGCTCGCGCAGGCTGCGCTCCGCGGCGTCGAGGCGGCCAGGCGGTCGCGACCGACGGTGTGAGCAATCAGCTCTTCTGGCCGAGCAGGTGGAAGGACTGCAGGAACTTGGTCGCCGGCGTATCGTCCTCGCCCTCCGGCGTCTGGGTGATGACCTGGTAGACGCGGCCGTTCACCACGAAGATGCGCGCCCGCTCGGGCGGGTCCTGGCCGCGGTCGACGAGGATCTCGCGCCCGGGCACCTTGCCGAGGCTGATGTTGGTCGCCGACTTGTAGGTCCCGTTGGCGCTTTGCACCACTTCGTCCGGCAGGTCGGCCAGCAGCTGCTGGTCGGTCTTGCCCGAGACCTGCGAGTCCATGGCGAGGACCACGAGGTGGACGTTGTCCTGCACCGCCTCCGCCTGGATGCTGTGCGGGGTGGTGGCCGAAGCCTGCGTCTCCGTCACGGTCGGCGGGGTCTGGAACGACACCCCAAATCCCCAGGCCGGATAGTCGTAGGTCTTCCACGTCGGCTTCGAGCAGCCCGCCAGGACGAGCAGCGAAGCGGCGAGCATGGCGGCCGTCGCGATGCGCATTGAACTCCTCCCATGGGTGGCGAACCCACCCTTCTTGCCCCGGAGGAAGCCCGGTTTGCACCAAGCGTAGCCCTGCCGGCGCGCGCCGACAATGAGCGCGCGCCGCTTGGCCGTATCCTGCTGGAATCCTAGGCGAACACTTCCTCCAGCAGGTCGGCCATCTCCTTCCATGAGCGCCGGTCGGCGCGGGCGTCGTAGCGCAGGAACTCCGGCCGCCCCGCCTTGTCCGCGTCCGGGTTGGTGAAGCTGTGCACCACGCCGCCGTAGAGGCTCATGTGCCAGTCGACGCCGGCGTCGGTCAGCATCTTGTGGAAGGCCTCGCGCTGTTCGGCGGTGATGCCGGGGTCCTCGGCGCCCAACAGCGCCATGACCTTGCCCTTGACCTTCCCGGCGTCCTGGGGCGACGTCACCTCGAGGCCGCTGTGGAAGCCGATCGCCGCCTTGATGTCGGCGCCGGTCAGCGCCAGCTCGAACGCCATCGTGCCGCCGAAGCAGTAGCCGATCGCGGCGATGCGAGAGGCGTCGACGCCGTCCTGGGCGAGCAGCGCCTTCAGCGCGTCGCCGACGCGTCCGCGCACCCGCTCGGGGCTTGAGCGCAAGGGGCCGAGCACGGCCATCAGCTGGTCCATGCCGATCGCGCTCCGCTCGCCGTGCAGGTCGCACGCCAGCGCGACGTAGCCCAGTTCGCTGGCGATCCGCTCGGCCTTGCCGATCGCGTGCTCGCCGAGACCGAAGGCCTCCGGGAAGACCAGGACGCCCGGCGCGGGGCCCGCCTTGGCTGGACGGTGCAGGCTGCTCACCATCGAAAGTCCGTCGGACTGATACCGAACCTCTGTTCCAGCCATCTCTGTGTCTTCCTTCTTTCCAATTGCGACCGCTTGCCGGCCATCCAACTTGGCGGCATCTCTAGCCTGTCATGGCCCAATACGAACTTCGGCTGTACATGCGCAACGGCTGCGGCGCTCCGCTGCTGGGCGATGTCGCTGCGCTCGAGGCCGCCGACGCGGGCGCCGCGGCCGCCGAGGCGCTTCGCCGCGTCCGCCAGCTGCCGCGCCACTGCTTCGGCGCCCTCTTTGACGCCGCCGGCGCGCAGATCTGGGAAGGCGAGCCGCCGCGGCAGCCTTGAAGAGGCGGTTCGGCCGCCTGGCTATCCTCAGGGCATCGAGCGGGCGGCGCACGCGATTGGCCGGCGTCTCGATCAACGGGCCTAAGCGGGGTCGGCCGGCTCTGAAAGCAGGCCGTGCTCGTTGAGCAGCGCCAGCAGCGCCGCGGCTGGGTCTTCCTCGCGCCAGAGCACGAACTGGCGGGCGATGAACCCGGCGCGCCGCGCGCCTTCGACGTTCTCGGCGCGGTCGTCGATGAAGAGCGTGCGGGCCGGCTCGATCCTGGACAGGCGAGCCACCGCGGCGAAGAAGCCATCGGCTGGCTTCGTGCGCCCAAGGTCGCACGAGTAGAACTCGCGATCGAACAGGCGGGCGTAGCCCAGCGTCTCGGACATGTGGCGGGCGCGGTTGCGCTCCTGGTTCGAGGCGAGGCCGCAATAGACGCCGGACGCCCTCAGGCGCTCGATCAGGGCCAGGATGCGCGCCTCGCTTTCGATCAGCCGCCAGTGATCGAGCACGGTTTCGACGTCGCACCGCGCGTCCAGCTTCCTGAGCGCGACCGCAAGGCCCTCTTCGAACGCGGCGGCGCCGGTGAGCGCCGGCAGCTCGGCCGCGAAGATCGCGTCCAGGCAGGTCTCGCGCTCGCTGGGGGATCGGCCGATGGCCGCGACGAGCCGCTCGTGCAGATAGTCCGGCGCGCGCTGGATCACGCCATCGGCGTCGAAGAGGACTGCGCTGGGCGGCTGGGCGGCCAAGCCTAATCCGCCAGCGCGAGCGGCCGGTGGGTCGGCTCCCCGACCGGCCTTCCGTCCGCCAGGGTGATCTCCAGCTGGTCGCCGTTCGCCAGGTTGTCGAGCTGGTCCATGATCTCGGTTCCGCGCGCCCCGTAGAGATGCTCGAGCAGGGCCCAGATCGGATAGCGGTGGCTGACGACCACCAGCGTCTGCGCGCCGGCCTCGATGCGCTCGGAAAGGGCCGCCAAGACCTCGGCGCCGACGATCGGCAGGGTGGCCGGATCGCCGGGGTCGAGGGCGCGGCTGGCGACCATCTCGCCGGCTCCCAACCGGTCGTCGAGCTGGACGCCGCCGCCGATGGCGGCGCTGATCGCCGCGGCGGTGTCGGTCGCGCGCTGCAGCGGGCTCGACAGCAGGAGCGCGCCGCGGGGTCCCTTGGCGGCGAACGCCGCCCGCACGGCCTCGGCCTGCGCGCGGCCGAGCGCGCTGAGCGGGGAATTCAGCGGAGCGCCTTCGGGTCCGGCCCGGTTCGACTCCGACTCGCAGTGGCGGACAAGAATCACGCGGGCCATGCGGGGCAAGCTAGCGCGGGGCCGGCCGCGAGCAATCGCCGCTATCTGCTCTCGGCCGAGCGTCAGTCGCCCGCCGCCGCGACCGAATCGGCGAAGGGCGCTGGTAGAATCGGTTGCGGCCGACGTTTGCGGCCCGCGGGGTTCTCCCCCATTCTGTTGGACAAGGACACCTCTCGCCAGCTTGCAACCAGAGAACGGCGCTCAAGGCCCCGTCCGGGCGGCCCGGGAGCGCAGGAGACAGCATGACCGATACTCCGCTCGAGGACCCCGCGGCCGAAGCGTCCGACCCCGTGCTCGCCATGGACGAAGCCCTGGTCACGCCGCTGCGGGCCCCGGTCGCGGACGACCTCGCCTATCCGTTCGCGGCGCCGCCGGCGTTCGGGACGTCGCGCGAGGTTGCGCCGGGCGTTCGGTGGGTGCGCATGCCGCTGGCGAGCTCGCTGGCGGCGGTGAACGCATGGGCGATCGAGGACGGCGACGGCTGGGCGATCGTCGACACCGGCATGGGCACGCCCGAGACCATCGAGACCTGGCGCCGCAGCCTGGCCGAGGCCCTCGACGGGCGGCCGGTGACGCGGGTCCTCGTCACCCACATGCATCCCGACCATGTCGGCGCCGCAGGCTGGCTCACGCGCGAGTTCGGTTGCGAGCTCTGGATGAGCCGCCTCGAGTTCCTGATGTGCCGCAGCATGTTCAGCGGCTGGACCGACGAGGGGGGCGATGATCGCTGGTCGCTCTATCGCGGCGCCGGCTGGACGGACCAGCGGCTGGCCCGCTTCCGCGGCGGTGCGCGGACGTCGGGCTTCGGCCGCGCCATGCAGCCGCTGCCGAACAGCTTTAGGCGCATGTCGGACGGGCAGACGATCCGCATCGGCGGCCGCGATTGGAAGGTGGTCGTCGGCGCCGGCCACTCTCCGGAGCACGCGTGCCTGATGTGCGAGGAGCTGGGCGTATTCATCTCCGGCGACCAGGTGCTGCCGGAGATCACCTCGAACGTCTCGGTCTCGCCGCTCGAGCCGCTGGCGGACCCGCTCGAGGACTGGCTGAGCTCGCTGGCGCGCATCCGCGGCATCGTGCCCGACAACCTGCTCGTGCTCCCGGCCCACAAGCTGCCGTTCTACCGGCTGCACAATCGCATCGACGCGCTGATCGGCCACCACGACGCGGCGCTCGGCCGCCTCAAGGAGGAGCTGCGGCGTCCGCGTCGCGCCATCGACGTGTTCGAGGCGCTGTTCAACCGGCGCATCACCGAAGTGACGATGATGATGGCTACCGGCGAGAGCCTCGCCCACCTGAACTACCTCGTCGCCCGCGGCGAGGCGCAGGCCAGCCGCGATGCCGACGGCGTCATCTGGTACTCGGCGGCGGCGAGCTGAGCGATCGATCCCCGCCGCGGCGCACCGCGATGGGAGAGCGAACGACGAGTCGGGGCTGGCGCCACGTATGCTTGTCCTGCTTCGGGGTGCAACGTACGCTCAGGGGCTCCTTGGGGGCGTAGCGGGCAGGCGCGATGTCCGAGCATATGATCACGTTGCGCGCGGTCGACGATCCCGACGCGGTGGGGCCGCCGCGCTACATCAGCTTCGATACGGCCGACGGCATGGATCGAAATCTTGCCCAGGGCGAGTGGGTGCACGAGGTGCTCGAGCTCTTTCCGCCGGCCCCTGAGGTTGATGGCCCGGCGCTCGCGCCGCGGCGGACGGGCGATCTTCTCTTTCTGGTCCACGGCTTCAACGTGGATCACGCGGCCGCCAAGGCGTTCCATTTCCAGTGCAAGGGCGGGCTGGCCGACGCGGGCTGGCGGGGCGAGGTGGTGAGCTACGATTGGCCCTCGGACGGGCTGGTGTTCGCCTACCTGCCGGACCGCTCAAACGCGCGCGCCGCCGCCAGCGGCCTGGTGACGAGCGGAATTGCGCTGCTCGAGAGCACCCAGAGAAACGACTGCGCCATCAACGTCCACGTTCTCGCGCACTCGATGGGCGCGTTCGTCATGCAGCAGGCGATCACCTGGGCCTACCAAGACGTGCCGCCCGGCTGGAAGATCGGCCAGGTGATCACCGCAGCAGCCGATGTCGACCATTCGGTGTTCTCCGCCGGCGCGCCGACCGCCAACGCGCTCGCCCAGCATGCTGGCCGGCTCACGGCCTACTGCAACGCCTACGACAAGGCGCTGATGGTCTCCAACGCCAAGCGCCTGGACCTCGCGCCACGCATGGGGCGGGTCGGCCTGCCCGACGACGCCCCGGCGCTGATGTGCGAGGTCGATTGCAGCGCCTACTTCGCCAAGCAGTTCCCGGACCTGGGCGCACAGCTCAGCCCCGTCACCACCCACTGCTTCTACTTCAGCCAGACTGAGTTCTGGCGCGATGTCGTGCTGACCCTCGCCGGGGGAATCGACCGCAGCGTCATTCCGACCCGGCTGCCTGACCCGACCAAGCCGATCGCGAACCGTTACATCCTGAACCCAGCGGGCATCGGCGACGACGCGTACGGAGCTGCCCTTGGCGCCGCCGGCGCCAGTCCGTCCATCATCCCGCCGGACTGAACACCGGTGCGGCGCCGGGGTCAGTTCGCGCGCCGCAGCGCTTCCCCGCGGGGCGAAAGCCGGTAGCCGACCTCGAGGCTGATCGTGAGGCCGAGCGCCTTCAGCCGCCGCACGCGCGCCTTGAACTCCAGCCGCTCAAACCCCGCCATCGCCGCAAGGTCGCCGGCCCGCCGCCCGGGATGCGCGGCGATCAGCTCCAGGAAGCGGGCCGTCCAGGGCGCGCTCGCATCCATGCGGCCAAGCCGCTTCCTGATGGCCGCAAGGTCGTCCGCCGTCACCTCGTCCTGCTCCCGAAGCGCGATCCGCGGATCCTCGCCCTCCAGGTGGAACGCGATGCGGTAGAGCTCGCCCTTTCCCTTCGCCAGCTGGGCCATCAGGTCGGCCCGCGATCTCTCGCCCGCCGCGCGCGCCGCCGCTTCGGTGATGTCGCCCTCCGCCACCCGCCGGATGTCGTCGATGGCGAGCCGCCCGACGGAGGCGACCCGGAAGCCGCCCGCCTTCACCGTCGGCCGCGTCCAGCGCCGGAAGGCGACCTGGACCTCGCCGGCGCGCACCTTGGCGAGGATGGCCCGTGGCAGCAGCACGCCCGCACGCTACGTCAACGCGCGCCTGACGGAAAACCGCCGGCCTTGCCACGACGCGCCGATCGGGCCGATTGTCCGGCCCCGGGGGACCAACCATGGCCGGCACAGGGGCCGCCGTGCTCGAGCCAGCGGGCGTGCTGACGCCTCTGGGGGGCCTGGGGGTTCGAAGCCGCCCGGCGTGCGAGGTCGGAAAAGCGGAGCCCCCCGGTGGCAGTCGCCCGTGCGCCAGATTGGACGCTGGCGCCATCGCCCGTGCGGCGTCGTCGGCGGCAGCGGCGCCGCGTGAACAGCTTCGCCGGCTAAGATTAAATGGCAAAACTAGGGCAGACAAGAAGAACAACCGTTAGCGTCACAAGGATTTTTTGATCGGAACGACGTGTTATAGGCCGCGTTATACCCCCGTCGCGGGCCGTGTTTCCCGCACAGGAGCGTAAGGAGACTAGTATGATCCGCACCTTATTCACGGGGATTGCTGCGTTCACCCTGATGTCGGGCGTGGCTTTCGCCCAGGACTATCGCGACTACCGGGACGACGGCACGGTCGTCTATCACGATCCCGGCGCACACGCCCTGAAGGGCGGCGTGGCCGGCGCGGGCGTGGGCGCCCTCATCGGCTGCATCGTGACCATCCCGATCGGTTGCGGCCCGGGCGCCGCGATCGGCGCGGCCGTAGGCGGCGGCACGGGCGCCATCGCCGGCGCGGCTTCCACCCCGCCGCCGCGGGTCTACCGCGACCGGGACGACTATCCGCCCCCGCCGCCTTACTAGGCCCTGACCAACCCGTGTCAGGAGGCCCCGGGCGGCATCGCCCGGGGCCTTTTCGCGAGCGAGCGCGCCCAGGGCTCTTCCCGCCTGAAGCAGCCGGAGCAACAGTCGGCTGGCCGACAGAACGAGTCACCCCTCCGGTGTACTAGCGGCGCCTGCGTGGGTCGGGGGGCCCTCATGCAGTCAGTGCCACCCGTGCCCCCGGTCGCGTAGCGTTTGATCGGGGGCACACCCCGCGCGCTGCCGGCCTAACGCGCGCGCCGCCTCCTGGCGCCCCTCGCCGGCGATCCATCACCGAGCTCGACCCAGGCCGGAGCGTGGTCGCTTGCCCCGCCCTCGCCCCTGACCGACCGATCGACGCCGCCCGCGACGAGGCGACCGGCGAGGTCCGGGCTCAGCAGCAGGTGATCCAGGCGCATGCCCTTGTCGTTCGGCCAGCGGTTCCTGAGGTAGCCCCAGAACGTCCACAACGGGCCGTCCGGCTGCAGCGAGCGCAACGCGTCGGTCCAGCCCTGGTCCAGCAACTGCTCGAACGCCGCGCGGGGTTCCGGCTGCAGCAGCGCGTTGGCCTGCTCGTGGTGGCCGCCCCAGATGTCGGCTTCGGTCGGCACGACGTTGTAGTCGCCGGCCAGCACCGCCGGGACGCCCGCCTGCAGCAACTCGGCCGCATGCGCGATCAGTCGGTCGAACCAGGCCAGCTTGTAGGCGAACTTGGGGCCCGGCTGGGGATTGCCGTTCGGCAGGTAGATGGAGGCGACCAGCACCCCGCTCACGGCCGCTTCGATGTAGCGGGCCTGCTCGTCGGCGTCGTCGCCGGGCAGCGCGCGCCTGGTCAGCACCGGGTTCGCGCCGCGCGCCAGGATGGCGACGCCGTTCCAGCTCCGCTGGCCCCACCAGACCGCGCCGTAGCCGGCCTGCTCGAGCGCCGCCGCGGGGAAGAGGTCATGGTCGGCCTTCAGCTCCTGCAGGCAGACGACGTCCGGCCGGGACCACGCCAGCCAGGCGACCAGGTTGGCCAGGCGCTTGTTGACGTTGTTGATGTTGAAGGTCGCGATCTTCAACCGGCCTTCCTCCCCCGCGGCGCCCGCTTCAGCCGCCTGACGCGGCTTTGAAGACCGCCAGCTGGGCGGCGAACGCCCGCTGGTAGGCCGGCCGCGCTACCCCGCGGGCGACGTAGGCGGCGAGGTTCGGGTGTTCCTCCACCAGCCCCGACCCGCCCAGCCTGCACAGAACCGTGACCATCATCAGGTCGCCAGCGCTGAACGCGCCGTCCAGCCAGTCCGCGTCGCCGAGGCGCCGGGAAAGCTCCATCAACCGCCGCCGCACCCGCTCGTCCAGCATCGGCAAGCGCGCCTCGTACCAGCTCTCGTCGCGCTCGAAGAGCACGGCCATCCCGCGCTCGACGATCGGCGGCTCCATGGTGCTGAGCGCGGCGAACATCCAGGCGATGGCGCGCGAGCGGGCGTCCGCATCGTCCGGCAGCAGGCCTGCGTGGCGCTCGGCGATGCGAAGGATGATCGCCCCCGACTCGAAGAGGGCGAGGTTCCCTTCCTCATAGGTCGGGATCTGCCCGAAGGGGTGCAGCGCAAGGTGCGCCGGCTCCTTCATCTCGGCGAAGGAAAGCAGCCGAACCTCGTAAGGCTGGCCGACTTCCTCCAGCGCCCAGCGAACGCGCATGTCTCGCGCCAGGCCCCGGCCACGATCGGGCGACTGCGCAAAGGCGGTGATCGTTGGGAGCATGACGTCTCCTTTTGTGAGCTTTGGGGCGGCGCTTCAATTCATGGACGGACGCGTGGGACCCGTCCCGACAAATACGCAAGCCCGGCCGAGGCAAACCTGGTCGGTTCGCGCCGGTCCTGGCCGCGTCCGTTCAGGGAAATCCTGAGCGGGTTCGGACGGGGTTATCCTGCCCCGGTCGAATGAGCACGATCGCCCGCATATCCAACCGTCACGGCCGAGACGTCGGCCGATCGATCCGTTCGGAAAGCGGCCCTGCTTGCGCGCGTTCTACCGGCCTTACCCCTCGTCCCGGCTCTCACCTCGTCCAGGCGCACCCGTCGACGGCGCCTGCATCGGTGGTGAAGGCGGGCGACGTGGTGCGGCCGACCACCACGCCTGAAGCGCTTCTTGGCCCAGAGGCAAGGATGACTGCGGCAACCCGCCTATCAGCCTATCTGCCTACCAGCCTACCAGCCCTATCGCAAAGTCCGCCAGTCATCCTTCCCCCTGGGCCATGATCTCCGCCTGAACCCCTGACCCGTTCCCTCTCTTTCCCTCTTTTCCCGGCGCCGGCGGAAGACCGGTGGGCGCCGGCGCGCGCCCCTTTTTTTCAGCGGTTCTCCTCGAGCCAGGCGCGCAGCGCCGCGAGGAAGGGGAGGGCGGCCTCGAACTCGGCCTCGGTGAAGCGGCTGCGCAGCTGGTCCATCGCCGGGCGGGTGGCGACCAGCGCGGCGCTCAGCAGCGCCTGGCCCTCCGCGGTCAGCGACACCCGCTTGCGGCGGCGGTCGGCCGCCTCGCTCTCCATCCTGACGCAGCCTTGCGCCTCGAGCCGCTGCAGCGTGTTGGTGATGGCGCCTTTGGTCAACTGGAACGTCCGCGCCAGCGCCGCCGGGTTCTCATCCCGCCCGTGCGTCGCCAGATGCACCAGGACATCGAATCCGGCCTGGCTGAGGCCGTCGGGCAGCGCACGCTCCACCCGGTTGCGGGCCAGCTGGGCGACCGCGCCGATCTCGGCGAACACCTGCACGTCGGCGCGGCTGCGCGGGCTGCGAGCCATCCTGCCTCCGATCGTTCGACCTTGAACTATTGCGCGTCGCCCGGGCCGGTCAAGCTCTCCCGGTCGCCGAGGGCTTCCAGCATGCCGCGGCGGGCCAGCGCATCGGCGCGCTCGTTCATGACATCGCCGGAATGCCCCTTCACCCAGCGCCAGTCGACCTCGTGGCGCGCGCGCGCTTCGTCCAGGCGCCGCCACAGGTCCTCGTTCTTCACTTCGCTCTTCGAGAGCGTCCGCCAGCCGCGGCCCTTCCAGATCGACAGCCACTCGGTAATGCCGCGCCGCACGTACTGGCTGTCGGTGTGCAGCTCGACGCGGCAGGGGCGGTTGAGCGCGGTCAGCGCCTCGATCGCCGCGGTCAGCTCCATGCGGTTGTTGGTGGTCTGCGTGTCGCCGCCGAAGATCTCGCGCTCGCTCCTGCCGCTGATCAGGATGGCGCCCCAGCCGCCAGGGCCCGGATTCCCGCGGCAGGCGCCGTCCGTGTAGATCACCACCTGCGGGGTCATGCGTCCTCGCCGAACAGCAGAAGGCCCCCGCCGGCCTGCGCGGCGCGGTGGACGGCGAGCTTGCGCTCGTACTCCAGCGGGTCTTTGGGGCGCACCAGCGCGCCCTCCGGGGTCGCGCGCCAGTCGGCGAGGCGCGTTAAGAAGAAGCGCATCGCCGCGCCCCAGGCCAGCACCGGCAGCGCCTCCCGCTCCTCGCGCGACAAGGGGCGGCGCTGTTCGTAGCCGGCGACCATCGCGCGGGCGCTGGTGACGTTGAACGCGCCGTCCGGCTCGAAGCACCAGGCGTTCAGGCCCACGCCGAGGTCGTAGGCCAGAAGGTCGTTGCAGGCGAAGTAGAAGTCGATCGCTGCGGCGAAGCGGCCGTTCCGGAAGAAGACGTTGTCCGGGAAGAGGTCGGCGTGGATGACGCCGGCCGGCAGCGTGCTCGGCCAGGCGCGTTCGATCGCGTCGAGATCCTCGGCCACCGTGCGCGCCAGCCCGGGCTTCAGCGCCTCGGCCTCCTCCGTCAGCCGTTCGGCGAACGAGCGCCAGGCGGGCATGCCGAGATCGTTCACGCGATGGCCGCCATAGCCTTGTCCGGCCTGGTGCAGCCAGGCCATGCCGGCCCCGGCTTCGCGACAGAGCCCGGCGTCCGGGCGGCGCACCGACAGCCCCTGCACGAACTCGGTGATCGCCGCCGGCTTGCCGCGCAACCGCCCCAGCAGTTCGCCGCCGCGGTCGGCGATCGGCCGCGCCGACGGGAAACCGTGCTCGGCCAGCCAGAGCATGAGGCCAAGGAAGAAGGGGAGGTCGTCGGCCTTCACCCGCCGCTCGTAGACGGTCAGGAAGAAGCGTCCCGCCGTGGTCTCGAGCAGGAAGTTTGAGTTCTCCACCCCCTCGGCGATGCCTTTGAACACCAGCGCCTCGCCGATGTCGTACCCGGCCAGGAACTCGGCGAGCTCGGTGTCGGTGATGTCGGTATAGACGGCCATCCCGCGCCTGAATCGGGGCGTGGGCGGGCCGGGTCAAGGGCGCTCTAGGCGTGGAGGAAGCCGTCCACCAGCCGCACATAGGCCTCGGGCTGCTCGTTCATCGTCAGATGCGAGCACCCGGGCATGACCACGAGATGCGAGCCGCGCACGCCGCGATGGATCGTCTCGTGGCAATCCAGCGTGACTTCGTCGAAGGCGCCGGTGGTGATCAGCGTCGGCATGCGGATGCGGGAAAGATCGGCGCGGCGGTCCCAGTCCTTGATGACGCCGACGATGGTGAACTCGTTCGGGCCGTTCATCACCCGATAGGCGATCGATTTGCCGACGATATCGATGGTCTCGTTCACCTCCGGCGGCCATGGCAGCCGGCGGCAGACGTGCAGCTCGTAGAACTTTTGCACCAGCGCGTTGTACTCGGCGGTATCGGTCTTGCCCGCCGCCTCCAGGGCGTGGATGCGCGCGCCGGCGCCGTCCGGCATGGCCGCGATCAGGCGCTGCATGCCCGCCACCGTCTGCGGAACGCTGGCCAGCGCCCCGCCCAGCACCAGGCGCTCGACGCCCGCGCCGCGGCCCTGACAGAGGTACTCGATCGCCAGCAC
>DATGIN010000112.1:0-13253 GCA_035295705.1 Caulobacteraceae bacterium | reverse complement strand
GCTTCGAGCCCGCCGGTAGCGCCGTCCAGCACGGTCGGGTCGGCGAACAACAGGCCCGGACCGTCGTCGAGCGCGCGGTCGAGGGCGACCAGCTGCAGGCCAGCGCTGGCCAGATAGCGCGTCATCGCCGCCCGCGTCGCGACGCCCGCGAGCGCAACGACCCCTCGTTCGGAGTCGAGCCGCGGCCACGGGGCCGCCTCGGAGTCGACGATCATCGGCAGTTCAATGGTGAACTTCGAGCCTTTGCCGGGCGTGCTGGCCACCGAGATGCGCCCATCCATCGACTCCACCAGCCGCTTGCAGATGGCGAGGCCAAGGCCGGTGCCGCCGAACTTGCGGGTCGTGGACTGGTCAGCCTGGCTGAAGGCGCCGAACACGGAGTCCAGCTTGTCGGCGGCGATCCCGATGCCGGTGTCCTGCACCGCGATGCGCAGCCGGCCGCCGTCCAGCGGCTCGATCCGCACCAGCACGCCGCCGGCTTCGGTGAACTTGATGGCGTTGTTGACCAGGTTGCCGATCACCTGCCGCAGGCGCACCTCGTCGCCGACGATGGTCTTCGGCGTCGCGGGATCGACGAAAGCGGCCAGGTCCAGGCCCTTCTCTCTGGCGCGCTCCCAGAAGAGGCCGCACACGTCCTCCGCCACCTCGCCGATCTCGACCGGGACCTGCTCCAGCTCCAGCTTGCCGGCCTCGATCTTCGAGAGGTCCAGGATGTCGTTGATGATCGCCAGCAGGCTGGAGCCCGACTTGGCGATCAGGTCCGCGAAGCGGCGCTGCTTCGGCGGCAGCTCCGAGCCGGCCAGCATCTCGGCCATCACCATCACGCCGTTCATCGGCGTACGGATCTCGTGGCTCATGGTGGCCAGGAACTCGGACTTCGCGTTCGTGGCCGCTTCGGCCGCGTCCTTGGCCAGCTTCAGGTCGGCGGTCCGCTCGGCGACCGTCTGCTCGAGGCCCTCAAGGTGGCGCGCGATCGCCGCGTCGCGCGTCTCGATCTCGCCCAGCATGGCGTTGAAGCCGCCCACTAGGTCGGCGACCTCGTCGTCGGCGGCGACGTCGGCGCGGCCGGCGTAATCGTGGGTGTCGCGGATGTGGTTGACCGCGGCGGTCAGCGCGATGATCGGCCGCGAGATGTTGCGCTGCAGCCGCCACGCCACCAGCAGCCCAGCGATCGCTGCGAGGGCGGCTGCGCCCAGGCTGATGGCGAGGCTCTGCAGCACGCGGCCGCCTTCGCCTTCGAGCCGGCCGACCACCACGATACGGCCGATCCTCGCTCGCCCGGCGACAATGGGTGCGCTCACCTCGACGGTGCGGGATGACATCAGCGACCAGAGGCTTGGCTGCTTGCCGGCTGCGTACTGGGCGTCCGTGCTCAGCCGCACGCCCGACCCGGTCTCCGCCAGGAGGGCGCCGGATGCGGTCTCGACGCGGGCGTAGCTGACGCCGGGCATCTTGGCGATGGCGCGCAGCGCCAGGTAGGCGCGCGGGCGATCGTCCGCTTGCGTCGCGGCGCTGGTCACAGAGGCCAGGATCGCCGCCTGCGATGCGAGCCGCTCGCTCTGCAGCGCCGCGTCGCGGTTCACGTCGCGCCAGGTGGTGGCGCCGGCGACTAGCGCTACCGCCAGCCCCACTGAGGCAAGCACGAGCGTGACCAGCTTCGACCGCAGCGTCCTGCGGCGCTGGCGCTTGTCGACATCGCTGGTCACAGAAACGCGCCGCCCTCAGCCTGACCCTGAGGGCATAAGTTACCGGGTATTAATGACTATCGACTTAATTGGCGGCCTCAAGGTCACGCCCCAGGTGTCGGTGATGTCAGCGGACGACGCCGCAGTCGGCGAGTTCTTTTACGTTCTACAGGACGAGATTCATCTTCTCCTTGTAGATGACGATCCGATACTTTGCGAATTCGCTGTTGTGCATCTCTCGACCGAGACGGCGAGCGTTCAGACCGCGTCCAGCGGCGAGCAGGCGCTCGAGCTTCTGCAAGCCGTTCCTTACGACCTCATTCTGCTCGACCTCGAGATGCCGGGCATCGACGGTTTCGAGGTGCTGGAGCGCATCCGGCGCGACCCGCGCACCGCCGAGCTGCCGGTCATCGTGGTCACCGGGCGCGAGGACGTGCGCGCCATCGATCGCGCCTACCAGGCGGGCGCCACCTCGTTCGTGGTCAAGCCGATCAACTGGCGCCAGCTCGCCTACCAGATCCGCTACGTCCACCGCTCGGCCAAGCGCGAAGCGGCGGGTCGCGCGGCCGCCGCGCCCGCGCCGCATGCTCTGCACACGTTCGCGCGGGAGAACGCGCTTTTCATGCGCGAGGTGCTCAAGCTCGCCCCGCAGCTCAAGCCGGCGGTCGAACGGCAGGCGGCGCTCCTGGCGCGGACCCTGAACGAGCCGCTGCCGAAATCGCTGGCCGCGAACGAATGACCGGGCGCCTCCGTGCTTTGTGGCGCAATCGCCGCGGCGGCCTGACGACCACGTTCGCGATCCTCCTGCCGGTCATTGCGGTCATCGCCTGCGGGGCGATCGACCTCTCGTCGGTGATGTCGGACCGCCAGAAGATGCAGGACGTCGCCGATGCGGCGGCGCTGGCCGGCGCCCGCCAGCTTAGCGTCGTCAACGTGCAGGGCGTGCAGACCCGCGCGGTCAACTTCGCCACCGAACAGCTGGGCGACGTCGCCCGCCGCGTGACGCTGTCGACCACCGCCACCGTGCCGGCCGACGACTCCAGCATCACCGTCCAGATCCAGGGTCACCGGGCTTCGTTCTTCGGCGACATCCTCCCGCCCGGCGGCTGGCAGTTCAACGTCCACGCCACCGCAACCCCCCTCCAGCGCATGCCGCTCTGCGTGCTCAGCATCGACTCGGCGGGCGACGTCGATCTGGCCGGCTCCTCGAAGATCACCGCCAGCAACTGCCTCGTGCACTCGAACGCCGACCTCGCGTCGCCCTGGCCGGCGACCCTCACCGCCGGCGAGGCCGAGGCGGTGGGCTCGGCCACCGGCGCGATCACGCCCGCGGCGCAGACCGGCGCGCCGCCGGTCCCCGATCCGTTCTCGGGGCTGAACCTGAACATCCCGCCCAGCTGCAACGTGCTCGACCTGCTCTACGACCTCGGGATCAACATCCTGACCCCGGGAATCCACTGCGGTAGCGTCACCGCGCGGAAGAACTCCACCCTCATCCTCTTGCCCGGCAACCACTACTTCATGAAGGGCGCGCTGACGCTGCAGCAGAACTCCACGCTCAGCGGCTCGAACGTGGTCCTGATCTTCGACAACCAGTCCCACTTCGCGTTCATGGACCACTCGATCATCAGCCTCAAAGGCCGCACGAGCGGCCCCTTCGCCGGGTTCGTCGTCGCCACGACGCCCAGCAACACCAACACCTTCACGATCTCGACCGACAGCGCCCACACGCTCGTCGGCACGGTCTACATCCCGAACGCGCCGCTCGTGGTTTCGGGCAGCGCGATCAATGTCGCCGACCAGTCGGATTGGACCGTCATCGTCGCCAAGTCCGTACAGCTCAGCGGCAGCCCCAACCTGGTGATCAACGCCAACTACGGCTCGTCGACCGTGCCCACGCCGGGCGGTGTCGGCCCGGGCTCCGAAGGCGCCAAGCTGATCCGCTAAGGCGGGACTGGCCGTGTGGCCGGCCGCGGCCTAAGACCGCGCAAGACCGTCATCGCACGCCAGGAGGTCGGCATGAGCGTCACCGAAACGCGATTCCGCTACGAAGGCGCGGACGGCGCCGGGCTGGCGGGCTTTCTCTGGCGCGCGCCGCAAACGAAACCGAAGGCGGTGCTGCAGCTGGCGCATGGCGCCGGCGAGCACAGCGGCCGCTATCGCGAGCGCCTCGCGCCGCTCGCCGAGGCCGGCTACCTGATCTATGCAGCCGACCACCGCGGCCACGGGTTGACCAGCGGCATGTCCAGCCTCGGCGACTTCGGGCCCGGCGGCGCGCCGGCGGTGGTCGACGACATGGCCATCCTCTCACGCCGAGCGCGGGCGGAGAACCCTGGCCTGCCGCTCGTCCTCATGGGCCACTCGATGGGCGCGATGATGAGCCAGGCCTACATCCTCGACCACTCGGACCTGATCGACGCGCTGGTGCTCTCGGGGACGACCGGGCCCGGCCCACGACCCGAAGGCGGCCCGAACAGCGTCTACGCCAACCCGCGCACGGAGTACGACTGGCTGAGCCGCGACGAGGCCGAGGTCGACAAGTACATCGCCGATCCATTCTGCGGCATACGTTTCAAGCCGGAGTCCATGGCCTCGTTCATGGCGCTCCGCGAGCGGGACGCCGGGCGCGCGGCGCTGGCGAAGGTCAAGGCCGGGTTGCCGATCTATGTGCTGGTCGGCGACGAGGACCCGATCAACCGGAAGCTCGCGGGGCTGCACCCGTTGATCGACGCCTACCGCGGGGCCGGCCTCGACGTGACGCTGAAGGTCTATCCCGGCGCCCGCCACGAGCTCTTGAACGAGACCAATCGCGACCAGGTGGTCGCCGACCTGCTGGCCTGGCTCGACGCAACGGTGGCGCGCCCGGAGGCAGGCGCCCAGGCGACGGCCGCCGGCTGAAGCCCATGGCCTCGAGAGTCGCACAGGCGTGGGCGGCCGTTCGGCGCAACGGTCCAGGCTACGGCCTCGAGATCCTGGTCAACGGGGTGGCGCCGCTTGTCGTCTATCAGCTGACCGACAAGCAGCTCGGCGACGTGGGGGCGCTGATCGCCTCGTCCGTGCCGCCGATAATCTGGAGCATCTACCAGTTCGTGCGCGCGCGGCGGATCGATGCGCTGTCGCTGCTGATCATCGCCGGCATCGCCTTTTCGCTCCTTGCGTTGCTCGGCGGCGGCGGCGCCAAGTTCCTGCAGCTGCGGGAAAATCTCGTGACCGGCGTCATCGGCTTGATCTTCCTTGCCTCGATCGCCGTCGGCCAGCCGCTGATCTACCACCTGGCGCTGGCCGGAATGCGCCGAAACGCGTCCAGCGACGGCCAGGCCGCCGAGTTCGTGGGGCTGCGCGACAACCCCTTCTTCAAGCGGGTCATGCGCACCATGACGCTGGTCTGGGGCGTGGGGCTGCTGGCGCGCACGGCCATCGCCGTCGTGCTCGTCTTTGCGGTGTCGATCCCGACCTTTCTCGCCCTCAATCCGGTGCTGGGCTATGCGAGCTCGGGCCTGCTCGCCGGGTGGACCTTCTGGTACGCGCGTCGCGCCCAGCGGATCGGCAGGGAACGCCGCGCCGCGGCGGAGGCGGCCGCGCTGGCGGCCGAACCCGCCGGCGGCAGCGAGGCCGCTGCCTAGGCGCAGGCCGGCTCGGTTCGCCCGGCCAGCCCCGCCACGACGCGCTCGGCGTCGGCGACGATCTCGCGCACGATCTCGGCGGCCGGCTTGGTGGTCTTCACCTGCGCAGCGCCCTGTCCGGCCCACAGCGAGGCCGCTTCGATATCGCCTTCGGCGTCCGGACCGGGCGTTGCCGAGGCGTAGCGGCGAATGCCGCCGCGGGCGGTGCTCGCCAGTACCTCGCCTTCGCCGGGCCGTTCGCCGGACGCCGGCCGGCCCGCCGCAGCCCAGGCGTCGTACGTCGAGTTGCGCAGAACGCGGTGCGGCGCGTTCGGCCAGCCGCCGTCGAACAGCGAGGTGTGCACCGTCGCGGTCTCCGCCGCCGCCAGCAGGCGCGCGCGGTAGTCGGGGTGGATGCCGGCCTCCGGCGTCGCCAGGAAGCGGGTGCCGATCCAGGCGCCGGCCGCGCCCAACGCCAGCGCCGCCGCCAGCCCGCGCCCATCGGCGATCCCGCCCGCCGCCACGACCGGCGTCGGCTTTACCGCATCGACGACGGCGGGAACGAGCGGCAGGGTCGCCACCTCTCCCAGCACGTGCCCGCCGGCTTCCCACCCCTGGGCGACGACGACATCGACGCCCGCGGCGACCGCATGCCGCGCCTGCTCGGCGCTCGCGACCGTGCACATCACCTTTGCGCCGCCCGCATGCGCGCTCGCGGTGAGCGGCGCCGGATCACCCCAGAAGAACGAGATCACCGGCACGCCCTCCTCGAGGCAGACGGCGAGCCGCTCCGCTTGCGGCCATTCGAGCACGAGGTTCACGCCGAACGGCTTTTCGGTGAGCGCTCGCGTCGCCCGGATCTCGCCGCGCACCGCCTCCAGCGGATGCCAGGAGAGGGCGAGCATGCCGAGCCCGCCGGCGTTGCTGACCGCCGCGGCCAGCGCCGGATTGGCGGCGCCGCCCATGGGCGCCTGGACGATCGGGAGCTCGATGCCGAGCAGGTCGCAAAGGGCGGTTCGCATGGCGGCTCTCCGGATGGGGGGCGGGGGCCACTCTAGCGCGGTTTCCCAGCCGCGGCCGCGGTCGACCTTTGCCGGATTTCTCGCGCCTGATAGGGTCGTCGGGCCAGCCCTCGGGAGCTCGAAGACGGTGATCCGCGGCCTCGACCACATCAACATCAGCACCGACCGCCTTGCCGAGACGGTCGCCTTCTTCCGCGACATCCTCGGCCTGACCGAAGGATGGCGCCCCGACTTCGGCTTTCCCGGCGCCTGGCTCTACGCCGGCGACACCGCCGTGGTGCACCTCGTGGAGTTCAAGGAGGCCAAGCGGCCTTCGCGCGAGGCGGCGCTCGACCACTTCGCCTTTCGCATCGACGACTACGACGCGGTGCTGAAACGCGTGCAGGCGGCCGGCATCAAGTACCAGGCGGTGGACATTCCGAACTCCGAGATCCGCCAGATCAACATCCGCGACCCCAACGGCGCCAACGTCGAGCTCAACTATCGGCCCGACGGACCGCCGCCGGCGGTCCGCAAGGCGAAGCGGGCCGCAGCAGCGACGGCCTAGCCGCCGGCCGGGACCTCCGCGGCCGGGACCGCCGCCTGCAGCTGGGCGGGGTTATAGAAGAAGCGCTCTTCGGCGATCTTGTCGCCGCTCCAGCGCTGCCAGGCGATCTCCTCCAGGCGCACCTTGGCGCCGTCGGCGCGCTCGAAGTCGAACGCCCAGTTGATGGCCACGCGGTCGCCCGACACCATCACGGGACCCGTGCGGCGGGCCTTGATGACGGGAAAGATCGACAGCACGCGCTTCTCGTTCTCGACCAACGCCGTCATCCCGACGCGCGGCGCGTCCTCGTTCTCGCGCATGGATGCGTTGGGCGCGTAGTAGGTCTCGATCGCCTCGACGAACCGACCCGCCTCGACGGCGGCGACAAAAGCTTCGATGACGGCGTTGGCGGGCATGGCGGCCTCCTGTGTCTCAGCAAAAACCGACTATGAGTCGGTAATTATCGACCGGAAGTCGGTATGTCAAATTCTCCGGGGCGGCGAGGCGCGCTACATTCAAGGCATGGCGAGGCAGGCTGACCGACGCGAAGCGAGCCGCGAAGCGATTCTGAGCGCCGCGGCCCGGTTCTTCGCGGCCGAAGGATTCCAGGCGGTGACCGTCGATGCGATCGCCCAGGCGGCGGGTCTCGCCAAAGGCGCCGTCTACCATCACTTCCCGTCCAAGGAGGCGATCTTCGAGGCGGTGTTCGAGCGGACGGCGGCGGCGCTCCAGCAAGAGGTGCACGCGGTCGCCGCGGCTTCGAAGGACCGGCTGAAAGCGATGGCCGCGGGCGCCCGCGCCTACTTCGAGGCCTGCGCCCGACCGCCGTACGACCGCATCGTCCTCAAGGACGGGCCAGCGGTGCTGGGCTGGGACCGCTGGCGCGAGATCGACGAGCGCTACTTCCTGGCCATGCTGCCGCAGACCCTGGAGGCGGCGATGAGCGAAGGCGCGATCCCGCGCCAGCCGGCCGCGCCGCTGGCGCGCCTCCTCATCGGCGCCATGACCGAGGCGGCCGTAGCCTGCGCCGGCTCGGATGACCCGCATCGCACCGGACTGGAGCACGCGCGCGCGCTCGAAAGTCTGCTCGAGGGCCTGCGGGCGCGGCCCGGCGAACCCCGCTAACGGTTCCGCGCACCGACGAGCGCGTGACAGGCGTGGGACGAGGCGGCTAGGAACCGGCCGGATGGACGAGAAGCCCGCCTGGCTCAAAGCGCTCTACCCGTGGGAGCAGAAGTCCCTCGCGGTCAATGGCCGGCGGATGGCCTACCTGGACGAGGGGCCGCGCGGCGGGCGGCCGGTTCTCCTGCTGCACGGCAATCCGACCTGGTCGTTTCTCTACCGCGACTTCATCGCGCCCCTCAGCGGCGCCGGCTACCGCGCGATCGCGCCCGACTGCATCGGCGCCGGCTACTCGGACAAGCCGCGGATGGATGCCGCGTATAGCCTTGCCCACCACATCGCCGACCTCGTCTCGCTGATCGACCAGCTCGACCTTCGCGGCTTCGCGGTGGTCGGCCAGGACTGGGGCGGCCCGCAGGGCGTAGGCGCGGCGTTGCAGCGCCTGGATCGTCTCGCGGCGCTTGTCCTGATGAACACCTGGCTCGACACCGAGTACCGTGGCCGCTTCCACACCTCGCCCCGGCCATGGACCACTTGGCATGCGCCGATCATCGGGCCGTTCTTCCTGAAGCGGCGCAAGACGCTGTCGCATGGCGGCCCCTCTCGCACGACCCGACGCGGCATGACGGCGGAAGAGATCGCCGGATATCACCACGTCTACGACGAGCCGGAGTCCGACGCGGTGACGCTCACCTGGCCGCGCACGATCCCGATGCGCCCCGGCGACCGCGGCTGGGCCGACATGGCGATGATCCAGGCACGCCTCCCGGAGCTCGACCGGACGCCGATCCAGCTGATCTGGGCGCCTGAAGACCAGGTCTTTCCCATAGAATACGCCAGCCGCATGAAGGCGCTGCTGCCGCACGCCGAGGGGCCGAAGCTCTTCGAGCGCGCCGCCCATTTCCTGCAGGACGATCGTGGTCCCGAGATCGCCGCCGAGGTGGTCGCCTTCCTCGACCGCGTGGTCGGAGCCCGAGCGTGATGTTCGTCGAGCCGCCCGCAGACGCCGAGCTCGCGACGCTCCGCGCCGATCCGCTGATCTTCGAGCAGGAGCTCGACGTGCGGCCCGAGGTGGCGGAGTCGCTCGAGCGGGCGTTGGGCTTCCGCGCCGGGCGGAAGTACTGGCGTGGCGCCTCGGGCCACCTCTACGCCATCGAGCTTGGCGATTTCGGGCGCGGACGGCCGTCGATGGCCATCGTCTACGGATACTGGCCGCGCTACGAGCCGCGGCCGCTCGACGAGGCCGCGATCGACGCCGACCTCGTCGTCTTCCTGCGTTGGATGGCCGAGCGCTGCGACGGGCTCGACGTGGCGGACTTCGACTGGACGCTCGAGCGCTCGCCGAGGTCGACGCGCCCCTGAGGGCTCGCGTGTCGCCAGCGCCATATCGGCGCGGGCCCGCCTGCGGTAGAGTCCGCGCATGATCGTTGGCGCGCTCATCGCTGTCGCGCTCTCGGCGCCGCCGGCCGCGGTCGTGCCGCCGGGCCAGCGCGCCGCCTTTGCGGCCGTGGTGCGCACGACGGCGCTCGAGGCGAACGCCAAGTATGGCGGACCGTTCTGCCCTGCGGCCGAGGTGGCTCCGCTCTCGGTCGAGATGGTCAAGGTCACCGGCCATCCTGGCATCCGCGCCGCGCACGTCCGCGTGCGGGTCAGCGGCTGCGGGCGAAGCTCGATCCAGAACGTCGTCGCGGTGCGCTTGGTCGGCAACCCGCCGTGGGCCATGGTCTCCGGCGCGCCGGGTGACAGCCTGGCCGACCTCAGCCTGCAGCAGAACCTCTGGCCGATCGTGCTGGCCGACGCCGCGGCGCAGGCGCCGAAGGACTGCCAGAGCCACGAGTTGGCTGATGTCTATGTCGCCGCGCGCCCGGGGCAGGTGACGTTGCCCGCCGCCGGCGACGCCAACCCGGCCGTCCGCATCGGGCGGCTGAACGTCCGGCTCGCGCCGCAAGCAGCGGCCGAGCGCGCCAGCCTCGACGCGTCGAAGGCGTGGGTCGAAGTCTGGCCGCTGAAAATGTGTGGCCTCGACCGGACGCAGGCGATCCTGCTCGTGCCGCTGCGCGACAAGGCCGCGGTGTTGCACGTCGAGATCCCGGTCTGGCAGATCGACCAGGCCGACGGTCCGGCCGCGGTCCTGCCGCCGGCGCCGGCGGAATAGGGCTCAGGCCGCGGCGGCGGCGCGGCCGCGCAGCGCGACGAGCTTGCCCTGCTCGGCCAGGGCCCGCGCCCACAGCCGCTCGCGCCACGCCGGGCTCGCCGCGCCGCCCAGCGCCAGCGCGTACGCGTAGGCGACGGCGGCTTCGAGCTCGGCGGTCGAGACCGCGCCCAGCACCCAGTTCAACATCACCGCTCCGAAAGCGAAGTCGAGGCCGCGCATGAGAAGCGGCGTGTCGACCGTCGGCAGGATGGCGCCTTCCGCGGCGGCCTCGTTGACCAGAGCCAGCCAGAAGGCGTCGCGCTCGGGCCGCGCCAGCGCCTGGCGCACTTCCTTGCCGCTCATGTCGAACACGCCGGTCCAGAGCGTGCGGTAGAAATCCGGGTCCTCGACGTAGAAGCGAATGGCCATCGAAAGCGCCTGGAAGATGCGCTCGATGGCGTCGAGCGACTTGAGCTTCGCAAACCGCTCGTGGAATTCCTGGATGTCCTCCAGCACCGCGAGCACGATCGCGCGCTTGGAGCCGAACAGGTTGTAAGGCGTCGAAAGCGAAACCCGCGCGCGCGCGGCGATTGCGCGCATCGAGAGCCCCGTATCGCCGGTCTCGCGGATGAGATCGCGGGCGGCGGTGACGATGCGGTGGCGGCGTTCGGCCTTGGCGTCCTCGCGGCGGCTCAAAAAGCGCTCTCCCTGGCGACGGTTGCGGGATAATCGTAACGTGTCCTGAAATTCCGCCCAAGCCCAGTTTCTGAGGAGGTCCTCGCCCGTGGCCGATGACGCCCCCGCCTTTCCCGCCGTCAGCATCCCCGAGGCGTATGCGATCCTGACCGCGCCCGGCATGCCCTACGAGATGGAGGCGATCCCGATCCGCGGGCGCCCCACCCGGGTCTACAAGAACGCGCCGCCCAATCTGCGCGCTTTGCTCGAAAACAGCCGTTCGTTCGGGGACCGCGAGTTCATCGTCTACGACGACGAGCGGATGACCTTCGACGAGCACTACCGCGCGGTCGCGGCGCTCGCGCGGGTGCTCAGCGACCGCTATGGCGCCAGGAAGGGCGACCGCATCGCCATCGCCATGCGCAACCTGCCGGAATGGTCGATCGCCTTTTGGGCCGGGATCGCGCTGGGCTGCGTGGTGACGCCGCTGAACGGCTGGGGCACCGGCGACGACCTCGCCTACGGGATCAGCGACTCCGGCTCGAAGGTGGCCGTCTTCGACGCCGAAAGGCTCGAGCGGCTGAAGCCCTACCTCGAAGGGCTCGACGTCGCGGTCATCGCCGTGCGCACGCAGAAGGCCGGGCTCGGGCCGGCGACGCCGCTCGAGGAGCTGATCGGTCCGGCCAGCGCCTACGGGTCGCTGCCCGCCGACCCGGCGCCCGACAACGGAATCCAGCCCGACGATCCGGCCACCATCCTCTACACGTCCGGGACGACCGGCCGCCCGAAGGGCGCGCTTGGCACGCATCGCAACGCCATATCCAACCTGATCAGCGTGGGGTTCTCGGCCGCTCGGGCCGCCGTGCGGCGAACCGGCGCCCCGCCGCCGCCCCCGCCGGCCGGCGGCCTGCCGCCCGCGTTCCTTTTGCCTGTGCCGCTGTTCCACGTCACCGGCTCGCACTCGGTGCTGATCCCGGCGATCGCCGGCGGCATGAAGCTCGTGCTCATGTACCGCTGGTCGCCGGCCAAGGCGCTGGAGCTCATCGAGAAGGAGAAGATCACCGGCATTACCGGCGTGCCGACCATGGTCTGGCAGCTGCTCGAGTGCCCGGACTTCGCCTCCCGCGACACCTCGTCACTGCAGGGCATGGGCTATGGCGGCGCGGCCGCCGCGCCCGAGCTCACCCAACGCGTGCGGCAGCTCTTCCCCAACTTCTGGCCAGGCCAGGGCTATGGCGCGACCGAGACGACCTCGGTGGCCACCGCCAACGCCGGCGAAGACTACATGGCCCATCCCGACAGCGTCGGCCTCGCGGTGCCGGTCGACGACATCAAGATCGTCGATGCGAACGACAAGACGCTCGGTCCGAACGAAGTCGGCGAAATCTGCGTCTACGGGCCGAACGTGGTCGAGGGCTACTGGAACAAGCCGGAAGCCAACGCCAAGGCCTTCGTCGACGGCTGGTACCACACCGGCGACGTCGGCCGCATGGACGAGGACGGGTTCGTCTACGTGATGGACCGCATCAAGGACATGCTGATCCGCGGCGGCGAGAACATCTACTGCGTCGAGATCGAGGACGCGCTCTATGCGCACCCGGCGGTGATCGAGGCGGCCGTCGTCGGCCTGCCGCACCGCGTGCTGGGCGAGGAGGTGGGGGCGGCGGTGCGGCTGCGCGAAGGCGCGAGCGCCGATCACCAGGAGCTGCGCGCGCACCTCGCCAAGCTCTTGCCCGCCCACAAGGTCCCCGTGCTGATCGACGTGCGCAGCGACGAATTGCCCAAGAACGCCAGCGGCAAGATCCTGAAGACCCAGTTGCGGGACGAGCTCAGAGCCCCGGCCGCATCCTAGCGCGGCTTCAGGCAGGACGGGTCGCGGAAGGCGTCGCCCTGCGGCACGCGGCGGGCGAAGCCGGCGCCGACTCCGACCCGTCGCAACAGATTGATCCATGCCCCCGCCTGCGCCGTAATGTCGGCGGCAAGGAGGGCAAGCGATGACGGAACTCTGGCGGCTGTCCGCGACGGAACTTGCGAGGAAGATCGCCGCAAAGGAGGCCTCGTCGCTCGAGGTGATCGAGGCGCACTTGGAGCGCATCGAGGCGGTGAACCCGAAGCTGAACGCGATCGTCCGCCTGTTGGCCGACGACGCGCGCGCCGCTGCGTCCGAGGCCGACCGGGCTGTCGCGGCAGCCGGGCCGCTCGGTCCGTTGCACGGCGTGCCGGTGACGGTGAAAGAGAACATCGACATGGCCGGGCTGGCGACCACCTGGGGCGTGCCGGCGCTGGCCGAAGCCGTCGTTCCCGTTGACGCGCCCATTGTGGAGCGGATGCGCGCGGCCGGAGCGATCCCGATCGGACGCACCAACCTGCCGGACATGGCGCTTCGGGTGCATACGGACTCCAGTCTGCACGGGCTCACGCGCAATCCCTGGAACGCCGGGCGCACGGCCGGCGGCTCCAGCGGCGGCGAGGCGGCGGCGCTCGCCA
>DATGIN010000111.1:0-13387 GCA_035295705.1 Caulobacteraceae bacterium | reverse complement strand
CCGTCGTCGGGATGGGCGTGGCAGAAGGCGACGAAGCGGTTCATGTCGACACGGGCGCCGGCGGCCACCAACGCCGTGAAGCCGCCGGCCGAGAAGCCGGAAACGGCGACCCGCCGCCCATCCAGGTGCGGCCCGATGCTTTGATCCGCTTCGACCGCGGCGAGCGCTGCCGCAAGATCCTGCGCGCGGTCCCACGGCATCAGCGCGCCGGCGGCGGTCATCTTGTCGACGCCGTTGTTGCCGGGGTGATCGACGGCGACCACGACGTATCCGGCGCGGGCCAGGGGGATCCCGAACCAGCCCATGATGCGCGCGTTTCCGCCGTAGCCATGGGAGAGCAGGACCACCGGGCGCGGCCTGGCGTCCGCGAAGGCGGCGTCGGGCGCAACCGCGCCGACGATGAAGAAGGGCTTCCCGGGCGGGCCGAGGTCGATGCGCTGTTCGACGGCCCCTGCGGCGGCCGGGTACCACACGGTCACCCGCACGCTCGCCTGATGCAAGGCATCGCGGAGCGGGGCGCTCGCGTCGGTCGTGGTCAGGTGGCGCTCGCCCACCGGGCCGGCCTGCGCGGCGGCGGCGAGGCTGGTTGCGGCGGCGCATAGCGCCAGCAGCTGGCCAAGACGGAGCATGCGAACGACCCTCCCACGCGCGAGGACGATCTTACCGCGACCGCGCCGACAGGAGTCCGCCGCGGAGTCGCTTCCCACGGCAAAGGATCGGCGGCAGTGTGCGCGGAGGAGGGTCCGCCATGCGCCGTAGCATCGTGCTCGCAATTGTCCTTTTCGGGGGCGCCGCCGGACCTGTCGCCGGCGCCCCGCGCCACACGGCCACGGCGCTTCACCGTCTGTGCAGCATCAACCACCCTTGCGGGCACTGCCCCCGCGGCGAGTGGATGTGCGCCGGCAAGTGCATACCCGACAGGCAGGCCTGCGCTCCGTTCTGAGCCTGTTTGCGACAAGAGGCCGCCCATGAACCCATCGCATCTCGTGTTGGCCGACGTTGACGGCCCGGTCGCTCGGCTGACCCTGAACGACCCCGATCGCGCCAACGTGCTCTCCGCGGCGATGATGCAGGCTCTGGCCGAGGCGCTGGCCGCCGCGGCGGAGAACGAGCGGGTGCGGGTCATCGTTCTGGCGGCGGCGGGCCGCATCTTCTGCGCCGGTCACGATCTGGGCGAGCTTGCGGGCGAGGCGACCAATCAGGCGCACCGCGCCCTGTTCGCCCAGTGCTCGGCGCTGATGCAGCAGGTGGTCGCCTGCCGCGCACCGGTCATCGCACGCGTGCAGGGCGCGGCGGTCGCCGCCGGCTGCCAGCTGGTGGCGAGCTGCGACCTCGCCTACGCCGCCGAGAACGCGAAGTTCGCCGTGTCCGGGATCAATCTCGGTCTCTTCTGCTCGACACCCGGCGTCGCCGTGGGCCGCGCGGTGGGCCGCAAAGCTGCACTCGAGATGCTGCTCACCGGCAAGCTGATCGAAGCCGAGCGGGCCGCCGAAATCGGCCTGGTCAACGCAGCGGTCCCTGCCGACCAGCTCGACGCGGCGGTCGATGCTGCGGCGGACGCCATCGCCGCCAAGCCGCCGGACGCGATCGCGCTCGGCAAGGCGGCGTTCCGCCGCCAGATCGAGGCGCCGCTCGCCGACGCCTACGAGATCGCCTCGGCCGCCATGGTCGAGAACCTGACGTTTCCAAGCGCCCAGGGTGGCATCCGCGGCTTCCTGGACCGGTCGGCGCCGGCAAAAGGGCCTTAGGCCCGCTCCGCGGATACCCCGAGCTCGGCCAGCACCTCCTCGGTGTGCTCGCCCAGCGTCGGCGCCGGCCTGACGAGGGGCGGACGCTCGCCGTCGTAGCGGAAAGGCGCCTGCGGAACGAAGTGGTCCTCGACGTAGCGCCGGTGTTGCAGGCCCCAGTACCCGCAGTCCTGCAGGTGCGGATCGGCGAACAGCTCCTGGACCGGAACCACCGCGCTGGCGGGAACGCCGGCGGCGCCGAGCGCCTCGGCGGCGGCGCGGGCGTCCAGCTCCGACGCCCAGGCGCCGATCGCGCCCTCGATCTTGTCTTCGCGGGCCTTGCGACCCGCAAGCGTCGCCAGGCCAGGGTCATCGGCCAGGTCGGCGCGGCCGATCGCGCGGGCAAGGGCCGGCCAGGCCTCGTCGCCGCCCAGCGCGACGGCCAGCCATGCGTCCTCGCCTGCCGCCGCGGCGACACAGGACGGCGCCATGTCGGGCCGCCGCGAGCCGCTCCGCGGCCGGCGGGCGCCGGCCTTTGTCTCAGCGATGAAGGCGTCGGCGGCGAGCTGGAACAGGCATTCGACCTGGCAAACCTCGACCCGCGCGCCCCCCAGCCGTTCGCGCGCGTAAAGGCCGACCATGGCCGCGGCCGCGGCGTAGAGACCGGCGACCGGATCGCCATACGCGACGTGCTGCATCGAGGGGTCCCACTCCGGGCGCCCGTTCACGAACGGCATGCCCGAGGCCTGCTCGACGGTCGAGCCGTAGGCCCTCAGGCCCGCCAGCGGTCCCGAAGCGCCGAACGGCGGCATGATCACGCTGACAGCCGCCGGGTTCAGCCGCCGCTGGTCGGCTGGGCCCAGGCCCAGCTTTTCCATGACGCCCGGCCCCTGGTTGTCGAGGACCACGTCAGCGGCGCGCACGATGGCGGCGGCGGCGGCATGGCCGCTGGCGCTCGAGAGGTCGATGTCGAGGCCGCGCTTGTTACGGTTCACGGCCATGAAGTTGCGCGGCAACTCGTAGGGCGGCGGATCGGCGTCGGGGGAGGGGTCCCAGCCCCGCCACCAGTCGCGCCGCTGGCGCGACTCGATCTTGAGCACGTCGGCGCCGAGGTCGGCGAGGTAGCGCGCCGCGAGCGGCCCCGCCCAGCCCATGCTGAAATCGGCGACCCGGACGCCCTCGAGCGGGCCCGCCTGCCCGCCGCGCGGCCGCGGCCGCCGCTCGCCGTCGAAGGTGAAGCGGAACGGCGAGACCGGCCCCTGTCCGCCGTCCTCGAGCGGCGCAAACGAGCCGCGGTCGCGCCAATGCGGAGCATCGGGAAGATCGAGCGGCGCCAGCGCCGGGGTGATCGGTATGCGGAGGCGGTCGCCGTTCTCGACCCAGAAGGCGACTGGGCGCCTGGCGATCGCCTTCCTGACGATCGCGTCGATCTCGTCGCCGGCCGCCAGGCGAAGCAGCGAGGTTGCGAACCGCGGCTCGCGCGCGAGTTCCGGCCGCCCCATCAGCGCGGCGAACGCCCGCCACTGCGGGCCGGTCAGCGCGGTTACGCCGACCCAGCCCCCGTCCGAGGCGCGGTAGAGGCTGCAGGGCCAGGTCGGCGAGTAGCGATTCACGCCGAGCCGCCGCGCCTCCCAGCCGTAAGCGATAGCGCCGACGACGCCGGTCTCGGTGAAGCAAAGCGCCGCCTCGAAGACGTTCGCCTCGATGCGGCGGACCGGGCTTGGACCCATCAGCGCCGCCAGCGCGGGGATGAAGGCGGTGACGCCGGCGACGATCTGCGGCGCATGCCCCTGGGCGAGGGTCGGCGGCCCCTCTGCCGGTCCGAAGCCGAAGGCGACTCCGGTCATCGCCTGGACGAGGGGATCGTTCGCCTTGCGGTCGCGGTAGTCGCCGCGCGGATCGAACCAGGTGAGGGCCAGGAGCGGCGGCGCCTCGCGGCGCGCGGCCAAGAGCAGCTCCGCCTGCGAGATCGCCTCGCGCGTCTGGCCTGCGGCGGCCAGGACTCGGTCGCAGCCCGAGCTTGCGAGCGCCTCCAGGGCCGCCTCGGCCGAGGAGACGATGGCCTTTCCTTGGTCCAGCCAATCGCCATAGCCAGGATCGACTCGCGGACCGGGCGACTCGACGCGCCAGACCTGGGCGCCCAGTTGGGCGAACAGCCGACCGCAGTAGCGGACCGCGATCTCGCCGCTCAGCTCGGCGACGCCGATGCCAGCCAATGGCGCCGCCATGGACTCCCTCCGTCAACGCCGCAAGCGTCGTCGTTGAACGCGCAAGCCGCAAGGGTAAGTTGGCGGCGCGAAAGGGCCTGGAATGTCTCCAAGGACGGCGATTGTCGGTCTGGCCGCGGCGCTGGCGCTCGCTTCGCCGGTCGCACCCGCGGCCATGCGCGCGGAATCCGCCGCCTCCAGCGCGACGAGCGTCCACGGCGGAGCGGCCCGACCGAAATGCCCCCCACCAAAGATCGCGGTGTGGGCCCGCGGCGCCGGGCGCGGTGCGGCGGGCTGGCGCTGCCTGCTGCCGCCGGCGCCCAGCTGCGGCAAGCACGCCATCGCCAAATGGCGGCCCTCGACCGAGATGTGGACTTGCGAGGCATGCCCGCCAGCCGAGATCGCCTACTCGACGCCTGCCGCCGGGAGAGGCCGCTCTGGGCACTGCAAGAAGCTGCCCAAGCCCACCCACCGGCGGTAGGATAGCGGCATGAACAAGCCCGCCGGACCTGTCGCCGCCACCTACGGACGCGAAGAAGCCGCCATGCGCGCCTACTGCGCGGATGGCCAGGCGCGGGCGATGGCGCTGGGCAACCGGGGCCCGATCCGTTTCACCGCCGACGGCGACCTCGCGCCCGAGATCCGCGAGGCCTACAGCCGCTGCGGCTTCTATGTCTTCGAAGGCGTGCTGAAGCGCGACGAGCTTGCCGACGTCGAGGCCGATTTCCTCGACATCCAGTCCCGCCTGCCGATTCATCGCGGCGCCGAGGTGGACAGTCGTGGGCGGCCGGCGCTCGGCGTTGGCCGCAAAGGGCTGAACCTCGTTTGGGGCAAGCCGCTCAGCGACCCGGTCGGCGGCACGAAGGCCGCGCACGGCCGCTATCCCGTGAAGATGTTCGAGCCGAAGGCGCCCCAAGGCGCGCCGGACGAGATCGCCTACCTCGTCCTGGGTTCGCTCCAGTTCTCAGAAGCTTGCCTTCGGGTCTACGGCCATCCGGAGCTCCTGGCCGTCGCCGCCGCCATCAACGGCCCGGACTTCACGCCCTTCAACGAAGCGCTGTGGATGAAGGGGCCAGGACAGGGCGTTTCCGTCGCCTGGCATCAGGACGGCTGGACTCACTGGGACAGCCCCGACCTCGACGAGGGCTCGCACGGCTTCAACTTCATGGGCCAGCTGTACGGCTGCTCGCCCGCGAACGGGCTCTGGGTGGTTCCCGGCTCGCACCGGGGCAAAGCCGACATCGCCGCCATGGTCGCCGCGGCGGGGACGGAGCGGCTGCCCGAGGCGGTTCCGCTGGTGTGCGCGCCCGGCGACGTCGCCATCACCAATCGACAGGCCGTGCACGGATCGTTCGCCAACACCAGCCCTGACTGGCGGGTGACGGTGAACTTTGGCTTCCACCGCCGCCGTTCGGTCGAGGGAGTCGCCGGCGGAGGCGTGCACAACGCTGCGGCGGTCTATGATGCTGCGCGCATCGCCGAGCGGGCGAAAGTGATCGGCTGGGCGATCGAGGCGAGACGGCAGCGCTTCCCTGACGAGACGCCGTTTGCGTACGCTCCGCACGCCGGCTTGCGGTTCGTCTGGGACGATTCCGCGCGCGCCGCTCTGAAGGACTACAACCTGCTCGATCTCGGCATCTGAGCCTCGTCTCAGGCGTCCAGCTTCAGCACCTTCCGGGCATTGTCGCGCAGGAACTTGGGCCATACGTCGTCCTTGAACGGAACATGCTGCATGTCGCTCATGATCCGCTCCAGCGAGAGGCCCATCGGGAAGTAGCCGGCGTAGATGATCTTGTCCGCGCCGCGGGTGTTGGCGTAGCGGACGATGGCCTCCGGATAGTGCTTCGGCGCGAACGCGCTGGTCGAATAGTAGAGGTTCGGCCACTTCAGCATCAGCTTGACGGCCAGATCCTCCCACGGCTCGCAGCCGTGGCGGGTGACGAAGACGAGCTCCGGGAAGTCGTACATCACCTGGTCGATCAGGCGCACTTCCTGCGGCCACATTGGAAAGCGGGGCCCGGGCACGCCGGCGCAAGCGAAGATCGGCACGCCGAGCTCAACGCACTTGGCGTAGATCGGGTACATCAGAGCATCGCCAATGCCGACCTGCGGGTTGAAGCCGGCGTTGAAGGCGCTGAAGGCCCGCACGCCATAGGTTTCGTACTGACGGATCATGTCGCGCAGTCCGTCCACGCCCTTGTTCGGGTCGACGCCGCCGATGGGCACGAAGCGGTCCGGATGGTCCTTCAGCGCCTTGCCGCTCACCTCGCCGCCGGCGCCGATCAGGCCGATCTCGATGCCGAAGCGGTCCATCTCGTGCAGCGTCACCGCGATCGGATCGTTCGCGCCGTAGAGCTCCTTCGGCACGTTCTTGAACATGTACTCGACCGGGAAATCGAATTTGGCCGAGGGGTCCTTCAGCTGCGCGCGGATGAAGTCGTACATTTTGAAATCTTCCGCCGGGAAGCCGATCATCGTGTCGACGATCCCGATGCCGGACGGCATGCCCATCAGGCGGCGACCTGTTCGCGCATGAGCGCTTCGCGGAACAGATAGCAGGTCGCGTCGCGCGGGATCTCCGAGACCGGCAGCGGCGTTTCTACCTGCTCCGGGGTCGGACCATATTTTGCAGCGAGAGGAAGCAGCTTCTCGATATCGAAGCCGTAAAGCGCTGCGGCGTTCAGCCCCAGCACCTTGCGCCGCCGCGCGTCGGGCAGGCCGCCGAAGGTGAGGCGGAGGGACTCCAGATTGTAGGGGAAGGTGCCCTCGTAGTGCGGGTAATCGTTGCCCCACAGCACGTGCTCCTCGCCGATCTGCTCGATGCCCTCGAGGTCGGCGAGGCTCGGGAAGCTGGCGCCGTAGTAGCAATGCTCCTTCGCGTACTCGCTGGGCGGCCTCTTCAGCGGCGACTCCATCCCGGCGTAGTTCATCTCGCCGGTCGCGCCGGCCTTGATGGCGTAGTACGCCCGGTCGACGCTCTTCAGCGCCGCCGGCACCCATGAGCACCCGGACTCGGTCAGGATGTGCTTGAGCTTGGGGAACTTCTCGAACACGCCGGCCATCAAAAGGTGCCGCCAGCCGGACTGACCGTAGAAGGTCACGTCCTGGATCCAGATCGACTCCGCGACCGCGCCGACCCCGTACTCCGGCAGGCCCTGGCCGGTGTGCTGGTTCATCACCAAGCCGTGGTCCTGAATGGCGGCGTAGACCTTGTCCCAGGCCGGATCGTAGAGCGGCTTCAGCCAAGTCGCGTCCGGCGGAATCAGCGGCAGAAGAACACCGCCGCGCAGGCCGGCCTCGGCGATGAACGCGATGTCTTTCACCGCCTCGTCGAGGTCGTTCGGCAAGATGACGCCGATGCCGGCGCGCCTGACCGGATCCTCGGCGCAGAAGTCCTTCAGCCAACGATTGTGCGCGCGGACGCCGGCCAGACAGCGTTCGTACTCGTCCGGCTTCGGCGGATGGGCGGTCACGATGCTCTTCGAGTAGAACGGCGGCACCGTGTTGGGGAACACGACCTCGCCGACCACGCCCTGACTGTTCTGGTCGGCCGTGCGGATGGCCAAATCCCAGTTGCGCATCTTCTTTGAGCCGTAGTGCTCCTGGGACGGGTTCTTGTAGCCGCCGCGCCAGTCGTCGAACGCATCGCGCCACGCAGGGTCGAGGTACTCCCGGTACTGCGCATGGCTGCCGCCCGCGTGGGTGTCGGCGGTGATCAGCAGGTAGGGCTCTTGCGACATGGGACGACCGCCTCCGGCGACTGAAGCGCGCTGCATGAAGCGGCGCGAACCCATGCGGTGTCAAAGCAAAGTTGCTCCGAGCCCGCGCGTTGCCAGCGTCGAAGATCGCGCCCAGTCTGGCGCGCGGAGGCGATGGCGATGCCGGATACGCACAACCCGCTCGTGCTCAACCTGATGGTCGTGGCCCCGACCCTTCTTCTCGCGCTCTTGCTGGTGAGCGGCCGCGCGCCGGGGCGCAGCACCTTCTTCACGCGCGAAGGCTCGCCGGTCCTCTACTGGACCGCGGTCGGGTTCCTGGGGCTCTGCGCCATCGGGCTCTGGGTAACGCTCGGCCCAGCGGTCGTCGCCGCCGACCTGCCGCAACGCTGAGCGCGGCGGTGGTCGAGATCCGGCCCCTTGCGGGCGCGGTCGGTGCCGAGGTCGCGGGCGTCGATCTGAGGTGGCTGGATGCGCCCACGATCGCGGCGCTTCGTGCTGCATGGCTCGAGGCGGGCGTGCTGGTCTTTCGCGATCAGACGCTCGACGCCGACCAGTTCATGGCGGTCGCGTGCGCGTTCGGCGAGCCGATGGAGTATCCCTTCCTGACGGGACTGCAGGGCCACCCGATGATCACCGAGGTGGTCAAGCTGCCGCATGAGAGGGTCGCGTTCGGCGAAGTCTGGCACTCGGACACCGCCTATCTGGCGGCGCCGCCAATGGCGACGCTCTTGCTGGCGCGGGAGACGCCGCCCACCGGCGGCGACACGCTCTTCGCCAATCAAACCGTGGCTTACGAGGCGCTGCCGGCTGCGACCAAGGGGAGGCTCGAGCCGTTGCGCGCGATCAACAGCTCCGCCAAGGCCGAGGTTTCCCGCACGCGAGAGGACCGGCTGCGAGACCACGCCCGCGATGGCGCGCCGCCGGCGTACGAAGCAGTGCATCCCGTCGTGCGCACGCATCCGGAGAGCGGCCGGCGGAGCCTCTACGTGAATCCCGCCCACACCGTGCGCTTCGAGGGCATGAGCGAGGCCGACAGCGCGCCGCTGCTGGCCGAGCTGTTCGCGCACCAGGTGCGGCCCGAGTTCACCGGCCGCGTCCGCTGGGCGCCGGGAACGCTGGCGATCTGGGACAACCGCTCGCTGCTGCACTTCCCGGTGAACGACTACGACGGCCACCTGCGCGTCATGCATCGCATCACGCTTGTCGGCGACGTTCCGCGCTAGCCAACCGCGGATTTGAGGGCGGCGCCCCGCGGCGCTTGGCTGCCGGCGTGGCCGCTCGCCAATTCGCGGATCAGCGGCACGACCATCTCGTCCGGCATGTCGACCAGCGTGTCGCCGACGTAGAGCTCGCCCAGGCTCCAGCCGGGGACCTCGGCCGGCCGCGCTCCCCCGAGCACCCAGATACCCTCGCGCTGGGCGATCGCGTCGCGCCGCTCCATGACCGTCTCAGCCGGCGCGTGGAAGTAGAGGTGCATCATGTTCACGTGCGGCCGCTCCGGGTTCACCGTCACGCCGGGAATGGAGCCAAGCGCCGCTGCCAGGCTAAGCGCCCGCTCATAGCAGGCCGGCAGTTGCGCGAGGCGAGCCTCCAGGCGCATGGCCGCCGAGGCGATCATCGGGCTCTGGTGATAGAGCGTTCCGCCCATGCGCCGGCGCCAGACGCGGGCTTCGGCGATGAAGCCCTCGTCGCCGGCCAGCAGCGCGCCGGAGATTCCGCCAAGGCCCTTGTAGCCGGAGACATAGACCGAGGCGAAACCTTCGGCGATCTCCGCGTACGGACGGTCATAGAAGGCCCGGCTCTCCCACAAACGCGCGCCGTCCATGTGCAAAACGATATCCCGCTGGCGGCAGGCGTCCTTCAGCGCTTCGAGCTCCTCCCAGCTGGGCAGCTGGCCGCCGGCTTCGCGGATCGGCAGCTCGACGATGAGGCAGGCGAGGGGGGACTGCTCCTTCTTTAGGTCCTTGGCGGTCATCGGCCTTAAACGATCGCCGACCACCGCGCCGTGCAGGCCGAAGACCGCCTGATAGGCTTCGTGCTCGTGGCCGATCAGGTGCGAAGTCGGGTGCAGCCCGAAGCGCTGAAGGCCGGCGCGCTCGGTCCAGATCCTGATCGCCGACAGCTGCGCCATGACGCCGCTCGGGAAGAATGCGGCGGCCGCCTTGCCGGTGAGCTCCGCGATGCGGCGCTCGAAGTCCTCTATCAGCGCGCCTTCGCCGTAGGTGTCGTGCGCGATGTCGTTCGCCCGACACCACTCGGCCAGCATCTGGAACTCGTCGGCAGGCTTGGGCGTGCGAAAGCCGTAGAGCGAGACCTTGCAACGCTCGCCCAGGGCCCGGCGTTCGGCCGCGGATAGCGCCACCTTGCGACTCCTTTCAAAGACCGAACGCGCGTCTGGCGTTCTCGCCCAGCACGGCGGCCTGCCGCTCCGGCGACAGGTCCGCGATCGAGCGGCGGATCAGCTCCGGCGCCGCCAGCGTCGAGTCCACGTGTGGATAGTCGCTGCCCCAAAGGATGCGGTCCTCGCCGACGAGGTCGAGCATCGCGCCGATCGTCCGCTCCTCCGGCTCGGCGACGAAGTAGCAGTTGCGCTTGATGTAGTCGCTGGGGCGCTGCTTGAGCGGCGAGATGCCGCGAAAGACCGAGTGTTTTTCGTCGAGCCGGTCCATCAGGTAGGCGGCGTGGCCGCAGCCGGCCTCGACCGAGATCATCTTCAGCTTGGGGAAACGCTCGAAAAGGCCATCGGTGACCACCGCCGCGATCGCCGGGAGCAGCTGGCCGGTCGCGCCGAGCGCGAAGGTGAAAACGGGCCCGGGCCGGGTTTCCTGCCAGTTGAGAAACGGCGAGAACTGGCCGCCGAAGCGGACGATCACGTGGAAGCAGCCAGGCGCGCCCGCCTCCTCGCAAAGGCGCCAGAGAGGGTCGAAGTGCGGATCGCTGGGCCGGCGCCCGTCGACCGTCTCTGGCGGCGTGAAGAGCCCGCGGAAACCCGCCTTCAGGCACGCTTCCAGCTCCTCGGCGGCGCTATCGACATCGCGCCAGTTGACCAGCGCGATCGGGACCACGCGGCCGGGCGCCGATTCGAAGAACTCGCGCTGCCAGCGGTTGTAGGCGCGGCAGTAGGCGGACGAGAGCTCGAGGTCGTCGGTCGGGAAGGGGAGGATGCCGATGGTGGGGAAGAGCACGCCCTGGTCGACGCCCCAGCTGTCGAGCAGCTTCGCGCGGGCGGCGGGCTCGTAGCTGGCCGGCTCGCAGCCGTCGGCATAGCTGTACTGGCCGGAGAACACGCTCGTGCGCGGCAGGTGGGCGCCGCCGAGGCCGGCGAGGACGTGCGACAGCACAGACACCTCGCCGATGATCAGGTGCTCGACGCCATCGCGCCGCTCGATGCGGATCGCGCGGTCGCGGTACTTCGGCTCGAGGTATTTCTGCCAAAGGTCGGCCGGCTCCATCACGTGGGAGTCGCAATCGATCACCATCGCCATGCCGGGCGCGCCTTTCGCTTCGGGCCCCGATCAACGCTCCGTTTGCGCCGGCGTCAACGCCTCGGCCGCTGTGCAAGAGCGCCGCCGGCGGGTATCGGGGTTCAGAGCGTCGTGAACGGGAGGGAGCCGATGGCGAAGAAGAGGGTCGGGATCCAGCTGCCGCGCCAGGCCCAGAACCAGACGGTGGAACAGCGGTTCTCGCTCGAGCTGGAGGGGCTAGATCCGGTCGCGGAGATCGTCGAGATCAGGGCGGACACCCCGGCCGAGTTTGCCTCGGGCGTCGCCGACGTCGACGCGATCATCACTTCCTGGGGTCTCAGGATCGACCAGCAGGTGATCGGCGCGTTGAAGAAGTGCGTGGTGATTGGCGTCGGCAGCGTCGGCGTCGACATGGTGGATGTGGACGCCGCGACCGCCGCCGGCATCGTGGTCACCAACGTGCCGGACGTCTTCATCGAGGAAGTCGCCGACTACGCGATGATGCTTCTCTTGAACGTCGCCAAGCTCACGCCGACGATGACGCGCATGGCGCGCGACGGCGAATGGTACCAGGCGCGGCCTATCCTCTCGCGCGTGCCGCGCCTGTTCGGTCAGACCCTCGGCCTCTTCTCGTTCGGCAATGTCGCCCGCTGCACGGCCAGGCGCGCGCAGGCGTTCGGCCTTCGCGTCATCGCCTACGACCCCTATGTGAGCGAGCTCGAGATCACGGCGCTCGGCGTCGAGCCGGTGGGCTTTGGCGAGCTTCTGGAGCGCAGCGACTACCTCTCCATCCACGCGCCGCACAACGCCGAGACCGAGCACGCCATGAACGCGGCCGCGTTTCGGCGGATGAAGCCCACGGCGGTGGTCATCAACACGGCCCGCGGCTCGATCGTCGACGAGGCGGCCCTGATAGAGGCCCTGGAGAACAAGGTCATCGCCGGCGCCGGCCTCGACGTGCTCGAGCAGGAGCCGCCGTCGGACAACAATCCGCTGCTCAGGATGGAGAACGTGATCGTGACGCCGCACGTCGCCTCCGCCACCACCCGCATGCGGCCGGAGACCCGCCGCCGCGTCGGGCGCGAGGTGGCGCTCGTGCTGCGCGGCAAGTGGCCGATGAGCTGCGTCAATCCAACCGTCCTGCCGCGCGCGGCGCTCGAGCGCTGGCAGCCGTATCCGATGAGCCGGGGGCCCAATCGATGAAGGTCGTTGAAGCGATCGCCAAGGCCATGAAGGCTGAGGGCGTCGACATCCTCTTCGCCTATCCGGTCAATCCGCTGATCGAGGCGGCGGCGGCCGAGGACATCCGCACCGTGATCGTGCGCCAGGAGCGGGTGGGCCTGCACATGGCCGACGCCTATTCGCGGCTTTCCAGCGGCGACAAGATCGGCGTCTTTTGCATGCAGCACGGGCCCGGCGCGGAGAATGCGTTCGGCGGCGTGGCGCAGGCGTTCTCCGAGTCGGCGCCGATCCTGGTGATCCCGGCCGGCTATCCGCGGCGCCTGGCCGGCTACTTCCCGAACTTCAACTCCGTCTTGAACATGCGGCACGTCACCAAGTGGGCCGAGACGCTCACCATGGGCAGAGCCATCCCCGAGGTGATGCGCCGGGCGTTCTTCCAGCTGCGCAACGGGAGGCCCGGACCGGTGCTGATCGAAGTGCCGGTGGACGTTTTCGGCGAGGACGTCCCGGAGACGTGGAGCTACGTCCCGGCCTTCCGCGCCCGCACGGCGCCCGATCCCGCCGACGTCGCCGAGGCGGCGCGGGTGCTGGCGGCGGCCGAGCGGCCGGTGATCTACGCCGGCCAGGGGGTGCACTACGCCAAGGCCTGGCCGGAGTTGAAGGCGCTGGCGGAAGCCTGGAACATCCCCGTCACCACCTCGATCGAGGGCAAGAGCGCGTTCCCCGAGGACCATCCGCTGTCGCTGGGCAGCGGCGGGCGGGCCAATCCGCGCCCGGTGAAGACGTTCCTGGCCGAGGCCGACGTGATCCTCGGCGTCGGCTGCAGCTTCGCGCTCACCGCGTTCGGCGTCGCCATGCCGGCCGGCAAGACCATCATCCACGCCACGCTCGATCCGATGGACCTGAACAAGGACGTCGCGGCGCAGCACGCGCTGATCGGCGACGCCCAGCTGACGCTGGCGGCGCTGAACGCGGCCATGGCCAACCGCGACAAGGCCCCGGCGAAGGCCCGGGCCGGCGTCCCGGAGCGCATCCGCGAGCTGCGCGAGGCCTGGCTCGGCGAGTGGCAGGCCAAGCTCGCCAGCAAC
>DATGIN010000110.1:0-5769 GCA_035295705.1 Caulobacteraceae bacterium | reverse complement strand
GGCGCGAGCGTGCCGTCGAGGTCGAGGAACAGCGCAGAGTCCGCCAGGGGCGGCAGGGGCGGCGCGTCGGCGCTCGCCGAATCGGCCTTCTGGGCGCGGCCGCGATGCATCGGGCCTCCTTTGGATGCGGCAAGCGTGGATTGAGTCGGACCAGATGATAGGGCGCTCGCCCGCGGCCTTCATGGAAAAGTGTCGCCGCCATGCTTAGAATTTCGCTGCGGCTGACGGGGTTCCAGGGCGAGCGGTGGCGCAGGCGAGCAGCGAAGACCCGGCGCGGCTGGCGGAGGTGAGGCACAAGGTCGCCAATCTCTTCCAGCTGTTGTCGACGCTTACCCGCCTGCGCAGCCAGCGGGCGGATGGCGCCGAGACGCGGCGGCAGCTGAACTGGCTGTTGGACAACCTGCAGGCCCTGGCGCTGGTTCACAACCGGCTCTTGAGCCCCGGCGGTGGTGATTTCGCGTTGTGCCTGGCCGACATGGCGGAGCACTGGCGCGGCCGCTGCGGCGGACGGCCGATCACCATCGAGGTCGCCAGCGAGCCCCTTGCTGTGCACGAGAGCCACGCCGCAGCGCTAGCGCTCATCGTCAACGAGCTGGTGGCCAACGCCGTGGCGCACGCTTTCCCGGAGGAGAGATCAGGCGCCGTCCAGGTCGTGCTGGAGCGGATCGGCGAAGGCCGAGCGGTTCTCTCGGTGGTCGACGACGGGATAGGCTACGACCCGAGCACAGTCGATGGATCGCGGCTGGGCCTGTGGCTCATCAAGGGCCTCGCCGCGCAGGTGCGAGGCGAGCTTTCGACCAGAGCCGAGCGTGGCGTCAGCTGCCGGCTGGAATTCAGGCCTTGAGAGAGACATCCACCACGGCTTGACGGAACGCATTGCCGGGTTTGGGGCGTTTACTGCTTCGTTTGGCAAACGCGGTTTCAGCGATGGCAAGCGCCTTGCGACGCATTCCGCGCCCAGCCTGGTGGACGTTTGGCGTCCTTGCCCTCATCGCGGTCGCGGTCTGGGCCTTCCTGGCGTGGTTCAACTGGAACATGCTCCGCGGGCCGCTCGCGCGGCAGGCGTCGATCATGCTCGATCGGCCGGTGCGCATCGACGGCGACCTCGTTGTGCACCCCTGGTCATGGACGCCCAGCGCGACCGTTAACGGCGTCGAGGTGGGCAATCCGCCCTGGATGAAGGGCGGCGACCTAGCCCGAATCCAGAGCATCAGCGCCAGCGTGAAGTTGTGGCCGCTGCTGTTCCGCCAGGTGGAGGTGACACTGATTCGCGCCGAACGACCCAGCGTCTGGCTCTATCGCGACGCCAGCGGCCGCAATAACTGGACGCTGGGCCGGACGGGGGGACGCCCGCTCGATCTGCCGCCGATCCACGAGTTCATCATCCGAGACGGCCACATCGACCTGCGCGACCTGAAGCGCCAGCTGACCGTGATCGGCGTCATGCAGTCGAGCGAGAGCGCGAATGGCCGCGGGACCTTCCACCTCACCGGCGGCGGGAGCCTGAACCGCGAACCGTTCAGCCTCGTGATCACGGGCGCGCCGCTGCTGGAGGTGCGCCGCGACCGACCCTATCCCTTCTGGGCCGACGTGCATGCCGGCGCGACCCACGTGGTCGCGACAGGCGAAGTGCTCAAGCCCTTCAATTTCGGCCAGCTACGCAGCAATTTGCAGGTGTCGGGCGTCGACTTCGCCGACCTCTACGATCTTACCGGCATCGCCTTCCCGACCACGCCGCCCTACGCACTGCGCGGTGAGCTGAGCCGCGACGGCTCGACCTACACCTTCCGCCGGGTCGCCGGCCGGGTGGGCGGCAGCGACCTCGAGGGCGCGTTCACGGTCTACCATCCGGGGACGCGCCCGGACCTCCGCGCCGACCTGCGCTCCCGCTCGCTGCGCCTGGCCGACCTTGGAACGCTGGTGGGCGCGCCCCCGACTACGCCGGTCAAGACACAGCAGCGCGTCGAGGCGCAACGACTGGCCAGCCAGGGCCGCTTGCTGCCCGACACGCCGCTGAACGTTCGGCGGGTGCGATCGATGGACGCCGACGTTCACTACCGCGCCGCCTCGCTCTACGCCCGGCGCAACCTGCCCCTGACCGCGTTCGCGATGCACCTGACCTTGAATCACGGGTTGCTGCGCGTTGACCCTCTCACCTTCTCGATGCCACGCGGCGCGGTGAGCGGAAACCTTCGCATCGACGCCCGTCCCGCCGTCCCGGTGAGCGCGATCGACCTGAAAGTGACGAACCTGCAGATGCAGGACCTGTTCCGGGGCCGGACCGAGCCGCCGGTCGTCGCCCCCATCGAAGCGCGAGCGCGCCTCCAAGGCGTCGGCGCCTCGGTGCACGAGGCGGCGTCCACCGCGACCGGCAATGTCACCGTCGTTGCGGCGCACGGCGAAATCCGCAGGGCTTTCGCCGAACTGCTCGGCATCAACGTGGTCCGCGGGCTGGGGCTGCTCCTGGCCAAGAACCAGACGCAGACCGGCGTGCGGTGCGCGGTCGCCGATTTCAGCGCCAGCCACGGCGTGCTCACGACTCGCACGCTGGTGTTCGACACCGACCCGGTGCTGGCCACGGGCAGGGGGTCGATCAACCTCAACTCGGAAACGCTGGACTTCACGCTGCAAGGGCATCCGAAGCACTTCCAGCTGATCCGACTGGCCTCGCCCATCAGCGTCTCCGGCAAGCTCAAGTCGCCGAAGGTCGGCGTCAAAGCCGGCGCTGCGCCCGCCCAGGCGGTGGCCGCGATCGCGCTGGGCGCCTTCTTAAGCCCGTTGGCGGCGATCCTGCCGTTCGTCGACCCGGGGTTGGCGAAGAACGCCGATTGCGCCGGCCTGATCGACCAGGCGCATGCGAAAGGCGCGCCGGTGCGCATCGCAGCGTTGCGCTAGCCGGCCCGCTCATTCGTGTTTGAGCGGTCCCCGCCCGCGTGCTTTAGAACCGGGCAGGGAGTGAAACGACAATGACGGCTACCGAACAGACTGAGCTGCCCGACGCCGGCCAGATCGTTGAGCTCGCGGGCGTCGGCATGCTGCCGTCGCTGTACGCGCGGCTGAAGCCGGACGCCGTCTCGGTCTACGGCGCACGCAGCCAACGCACGTTCCGCGAGCTGAACGCGAACGCCAACCGGCTGGTCGCGGCGCTCACCCGCGCCGGCCTTGCGGCCGGCGATCACCTCGCGCTGCTATGCGGCAACACGCCGGAGTTCGTCGAGACGCTGGCCGCCTGCTGGCGCTCCGGCCTCCGTATCACGCCGATCAACTGGCACCTCAGCCCGCCCGAGGTCGCCTACATCGTCAGCGACTGCCAGGCCAAGGCGCTGATCGCGCACGCCGACTTCGCCGCGGCGGCGGGCGCCTCGCTGAACGACAACCTGCGCTGCAAGCTCGCCATCGGCGGCCCGATCGAAGGTTTCGCCAGCTACGAGGCGGCGCTGGCGGCGGAGAGCGACGCCGATCCGGCGAACCCGGTCCACGGCAACACCATGATGTACACCTCGGGTACGACCGGGCGGCCAAAGGGCGTCTATCGCGCCCGCGCCATGGCCATGCCGCCATCGTGGGGCGAGGGCTCGCCCAAGGGCTACAAGTTCCACGAGGACGTGAACATGTGCTGCGGGCCGGCCTATCACGCCGCGCCGCTCGCCTTTGACATCGCCCAGCCGCTGAACAGCGGCATTACCATCGTGCTGATGGAGCGTTTCGATCCCGAGGGGTTCCTAAGGACGGTCGAGAAATACCGCGTTACCCACACGCATATGGTCTCGACCATGTTTCAGCGCCTGCTGGCGCTGCCGAAGGACGTCCGCGACAAGTATGACATCTCCAGCCTGCGCCACATCCTGCATGGCGCTGCGCCGACGCCGCCGGAGGTCAAGCGGGCGATGATCGACTGGGTGGGGCCGATCCTGGTCGAGTACTACGCGGCGAGCGAAGGCGGCGGGAACTTCCTGATCGACAGCCACGAGTGGCTGAAAAAGCCCGGCAGCGTCGGCAAGCTCACCCCCGAGTCCGGGACCCGCCTCGTCGACGAACACGGCAACGACGTGAAGCAGGGCGAGGTCGGGCACATCTACTTCCCACATAGCCCGATCGCGCGCTTCGAATATTTCAACGACCCGGAGAAGACCCGCGCCGCCGAACTGCCCGGAGGTCAGCACTTCACCGTTGGCGACATGGGCTACGTGGACGAGGACGGCTACCTGTTCCTCACCGGCCGCACCGCCGAATGCATCATCTCAGGCGGGGTGAACATCTATCCGCAGGAGATCGACAACGAGCTCGTGAAACATCCGGCGGTGAAGGACGTGTGCACCGTCGGCGTGCCGAACGACGAGTGGGGTGAGGAGGTGAAGGCGGTCGTCGCGCTGCACCCGGGCTTCGAGGCCTCGCCCAAGATGGCCAAAGAACTACTCGAGTTCATTCGGCCGAGCCTCGCCGGCTACAAGATGCCCCGCAGCGTCGACTTCGTCGACGAGGTGCCGCGCTCCGAAGCCGGCAAGGTGCAGCGTCGGCAGGTGCGCGCGCCCTACTGGGCCGGCCGCGTGAAGCAGATCTGAGAAAAAGCGAGAGAGTGCAGGAGGAGAGGATCATGGCGACACGGGCGCTGGTGCTGAGCGGCGGCGGGCCGGTGGGCATCGCCTGGGAATCCGGCCTGGTGGGGGGTCTGGCGGCGGCCGGCGTCGACCTCAGCCAGGCCGACTTTATCATGGGCACCTCGGCTGGCTCGTTCGTCGGCGCGCGGCTGGCGATGGGAACGACGCCCGAGCAACTCGCGGCGCCGTTCCTGGCCATGGACGATGCGGCGCCGCCGCCGTTGCCGTCCGGCGCCAGCGACACGCGCCCACAGGCCGGCGGCCCGCCGAACATGACTCGGCTGATGGAACTCATGGCCGGCGCGCAGGCCGACGGCCGGTCGGCCGAGGAAGTGCGCGTCGAGCTCGGCAAGTTCGCGCTGGAAGCCAAGACCGTCAGCGAAGATGAGTTCATTCGCAGTTTCGGCCGTGCGCTGAGCGAGCTGCCGGACGGCTACTGGCCGGAGAGGGGCTACGCCTGCACGGCGGTCGACGCGCTCGATGGCTCGTTCCACCTGTGGACGAGGGACTCCAAAGTGGACCTGAAGCGGGCGGTGGCGTCCAGCTGCAGCGTACCGGGCGTCTATCCCCCGATCACGATCAAAGGGCGGCGCTACATCGACGGCGGCATGCGCTCGGGCACGTGCGCCGACAAGGCGAGCGGCCACGACAAGGTGGTGGTCGTCGCCATCCGCGCGGCGGCGACGGGTCCAATGGCCGAGCGGGCGAAGGAGCGACTGGACGCCGAGGTGAAAGTGCTGACCGACGCTGGCGCGCGCGTCGAGGTGGTCTACCCGGACGACGCTTCGATCGCCGCCTTCGGCGCCAACATGATGGACGCCCGTCGCCGTCCAGCCGCCGCCAAGGCTGGCTACGCCCAAGGCAGGGCGGGCGCGGCGGCGCTCAAGGCGTTCTGGGAGGGTTAGGCAGCCGCTCCCGATGTATCCAAGCGGCGCCGGGAGTGGGAGGAGACGTTTTGCCCATCACCGACGATCACATCGATCACTATCGCGAGCACGGTTACGCCGTCATCGAGGGTCTCCTGACGGCCGACGAGCTCCAGCGGACGTTGGACGAGATCGACAGCCTTCACCCTGGCTGGGTCGACTTCGTCCGCGATCCGGCCGCGGGGAGGCCGGAGGGTTGGGCGACAACGGAAACGGACCGGCGGCGGGTCCGATTTCCATTCCGA